>CAVCPR010000012.1:19628-37366 GCA_963604235.1 Anaerovoracaceae bacterium
GCTTCGAGAAGTGGCTTGAGGAGCTGTAGGGCGGGTACGACCTTCGATAAGACAGTGGGCGCCTTCGGCGCTCTTGCATTGCGCGCACTTGCGTACGCGCCTACGAAATTTCTGGTCGGGAGTGTCAATTCAGGGACAAAATACGTAGGGCCGGGCGCAAGCCCGACCCCAAATAGAAAGCGTCCCAAGAACGCACCACGCATTTCCCAAGCGAAAGCGAGGGGGCGAGCCGACGGCAGACACATGACGCCCCGCCCCGTGTCTGCCGTCGGCAGCCCTGCCTGTGTGAGGGCGAGCCGGCGCACGCGCGTGACGCCCCGCCCGCCCCCGTTCGCTACATGCTGAAGAAGCCGAACTGGGCTGCCACGTAAGCTACCAGGATGACGACGAGCAGCACCGGCGCGATGTACTTGACCATAACGGTGAACAGCTTCTCGGCCTTGAACGCGCTCGAGCTCTTCACCTCGTCGACGATGGCTGCAGGCTTGATGATCCAACCCACGAACACGCAGGCCATCAGCGCGGCGATAGGCATCATCACGGAATTGGAAATGAAGTCGAGGAAGTCGAGGATGGTGCTGCCCGGGCCGAGCGGCTCGATGACGGCCAGCTGGCTATAGCCCATGTTCACCACCACGGCGACGACGGCGATGAACGCCACCGCGACGCCGAGCGACTTCTTACGCGTCAGGTGCGTGGCGTCCTGCACGATGGACACGCAGGTTTCCGTCAGGCTGATGGCGCTGGTGAGCGCCGCGAACACCACGAGCAGGAAGAACAGGAAGCCCATGATGGTGGCGACCGGTCCCATCTGCTGGAACACCTCGGGCAGGATGATGAACATCAGCGACGGGCCCGATTTCGATGCAACCGCCTCGGCCGAGCCCATGGCCACGAACGCGGCGGGCACGATCATCAGGCCGGCCAGAAACGCGTAACCCGTGTCGAAGATCTCGATGCGACGCACGGACTGCTCCAGGTCGTCCTTCTTCTGCATGTAGGAGCCGTAGGTGATCATGATGCCCATGGCCAGGCTCAGGCTGTAGAACATCTGGCCCAGCGCCGCCACCACGAGCTGCACGCTGAACTTCGAGAAGTCGGGCGTGACGTAGTACAGCAGGCCGTCGATGGCACCGGGCATGGTGAGCTCGTAGAGCGAAATGCCGACGGTCATCACGATGAGCACGGGCATCAGCACGCGGTTGGCGCGCTCGATGCCGTTCTTCACGCCAAGGGCCACGATGCCGAACACGATGATCAAAAACGCCGCCATCCAGATAAAGCTCTCGCCGCCGCCGGTGATGAAGTTGGTGAAGTAGGTGCCGCCGTCGGCGAGCGCCGCAGGTCCGTCAGTGAGGTAGGCGCCCGCGTACTTAAGCACCCAGCCGCCGATGACGCAGTAGTACGGCACGATGATGAACGGGATTGCCGACGAGAAAATGCCGATGAAGGCGTATTTCTTGCCGAAATGCCGGAACGCGCCGACGGCGCTCTGCCCCGTTTTGCGGCCGATGGCCACTTCCAGAATCATGAGCGTGAAGCCGAACGTGAGCACCAGCACCACGTAGGTGAGCAGAAACACGCCACCGCCGTACTTCGCCGCCAGGTAGGGGAAACGCCACAGGTTGCCCAATCCGATGGCCGAGGCCGCCGCAGCTAAAATGAACGCCCACTTGCCCGACCAGGACGCGCGGGCGCCGCCCGTTTTTGTTGCCATGTCATCCTCCGATCCTAGGCGGCGCTCCGGCCGCCGAAAAGCGCCCCGGCGGGGCGCGAAAGTCAGCAGGTATGCGATTATGCACACATTCCCATATAAATGCTGAATTATATCCGGTTGCCGGCGATACGCAAAATGCGGAACGAGCGAAGTGCGGAAACCCGGAGCAGGCGGCGGCGCGGCAGGCTGCAGGGCGGCGGCGGGGCGGGCTGCGGGGCAGGCGGGCTGCTGCGCGGCGGGAGCGGTAGGCAGCGAGCGGCGACACGACGGCCTGGCCCCCACCCCGCCCGCGCCGCCCCGTGTTCACATCTTCCCGCAATTGTCAACCATAGGTAACCTGTGCTACATTGTTTGCCAAAGCGAACTGCGTGCGCACCCACGCGAAACACATGCAACAAAAGGAGCCGCTATGGGAGAAGCAACCGCCCCTTACCTGGTCGTCAACAACCTCCGCAAGCACTATGGCGAAGGCGAAGCACACACCGTCGTGCTGCGCGACATCACCACCACCGTCAACAAAGGCGAGATCTGCGTGCTGCTCGGCCCCTCGGGCAGCGGCAAGTCGACGTTCCTCAACCTCATTGGCGGGCTGGAAGGCGCTGATGGCGGCACCATCACGGTCGGCGGCACGGAGCTGACCGCGCTCAAGTCCCGCCAGCTCGGCGAATACCGCCGCAGCGAGCTGGGGTTCGTGTTCCAGTTCTACAACCTCGTGCCCGACCTCACCATCCGCGAGAACATCGAGGTGACGGCGCACCTTTCCGCCAATCCCCTGCCCGTCGGCGACCTGCTGCGCTCGCTTGGGCTCTACGAGCATCGCAGCAAGTTCCCCCGACAAGTTTCCGGCGGCCAGCAGCAGCGCTGCGCCATCGGCCGCGCCTTGGTGAAAAACCCCGGGCTTTTGCTGTGCGACGAGCCGACCGGCGCCTTGGACTACCAGACCTCCAAGGAAATCCTGGAACTGATGGAGCAGGTCAACCGCGATTTCGGCTGCACCATCGTCATCGTCACGCACAACGACGCCATCAAGGGCATGGCGCACCGCATCCTGCGCCTGCGCGACGGCGTGCTGGCCGAGGACAGCGCTAACGAGCACCGCATCCCCGCGCGCGACCTTTCCTGGTAGGTGAGCACCATGGCATCGCCGCTCATCAAGCGCTTCCCACGCGAACTGAAAAACAACCTGGGAAAATACTTGGGCATCTTCCTGCTGATGTCCGTGAGCATCGCGCTGACGTCGGGTTTTCTGCTCGCGGCGCACTCCATCAGCGTCATCATCGACGAGATGCCCGAGAAGTACCTTATCGAGGACGGGCGCTTCACCACCGCCTTTGAAGCCACCGATGCGCAGCTTGACGCCGTGCGCAGCACGGCAACCAACAGCGACGCGAACGGCGTGAGCATCTACGAGAACTTCGCCTTCGACTGCGATTTCACGCAGCCCGACGGCGACAACGACCGCTCGCGCACGGTGCGCGTCTACACGCATCGCACCGAGGTCGACCTCGCGGCCTACGCGCAGGGCGAGGCGCCGCAGGCAGGCGACGAGATCGCCATCGACCGCGTATTCGCCAAGAACAACGACGTGTCCGTCGGCGACACCGTGCGCCTGGCCGGGCGCGACTTCACCGTGTGCGGCATCATGACCACCGCCGACAACCAGGCGCTGTTCGAGAACAACTCCGATTTCACGGTGAACACGTTGTCGTTCGGCGTGGCGGAGGTTTCCGCCGGTGGATTTGCGACGCTTGCCCAAGATGGGCGCGAACCGACGTACCTGTACTCGTTCACGTTCGACAACGCCGACCTGACGCTGGCCGAGCGCACCGATATCGAGAAGGACATGGTGAAGGCGCTCACGCAGGCGGGTGCGACCGTCGAGGATTTGACCGACGCCGACGCCAACCAGGGCATCGGCTACGCCGCCGACGACGTCGAGGGCGACTCGTCGATGTGGGTCACGCTGCTCTATATCATCATCGCGATCATGGCGTTCGTGTTCGTGGTGCTCACCTCGAGCACCATCGAGGAGGAAAGCGCCATCATCGGCACGCTGCTGGCCAGCGGGTATCGACGCCGCGAACTGGTGGCGCACTACCTGGCGCTGCCGGCGGCGGTGGGCATCGCGGCGGCCGTGGTGGGCAACGTCGTCGGCTACACCTGGATGAGCGGCCCCATGCGCGACCTGTATTACGGCAGCTACAGCCTGCCGCCATACTACGCGACCTGGAGCTGGGGCGTGTTTGCGGAAACCACCGCGGTGCCGGTGGCGGTGCTCGTGGGCGTGACGCTCATCGGTCTGGTGCGCAAGATGCGCCACACGCCGCTCGCCTTCCTGCGCCACGAAACCAGCAAGGGCGGCGTGAAGCGCGGTCTGCCCCTTCCCGAGCGGCTGAGCTTTCCCGCGCGCTTCCGCCTGCGCGTGTTCCTGCGCAACCTGGGCAATTTCGCCACGCTGTTCGTGGGCATCGGGTTCGCCAGCCTGCTGCTGCTGTTCTCGCTGGCCGTGCTGCCGACCATGACCCACTACGCGGAGAACCTGCACAACAACGTGGTGGCCGAGCACCAGTACACGCTGAAGGCGCCGCTGGAGCTTGAGGTTGCGGCGGGCACGTCGCAGGGCGAAGCGGCGGACGCGGCGGCGGACGACTCCCAAGCCGTCAGCGCCCAGGCCGCCGAAAACGCGCATCCCGTAAACAGCACGGACAACGGGGCGGAAAAGATCGCGCAGGCCGAGAAATACGCCGTCTACCAGCTGGAATACGACCGCGGCAACGACAACGGGACCGAGTTCGTCACCGTCTACGGCGTGGCGCAGAACTCGCGCTATTGGGATGGCATCGCCGTGGGCGACGGGCGCGTGGTGTTCGGGGCAGGCCTTGTCGACAAGTTCGGCTTCACCGACGGGCAGACGATCAGCCTCTACGACAAGTACGAGGACGTCGCGCATGAGGTCACCTACGAGGGCGTGCCGACCTGGGGAACCAAATCGGACATGGCCGTGTACATGAGCCTGGACGACTTCAACCGCCTCTTCGGCAACGACGAGGGGTATTTCAACGCCTACGCCTCCAACGAAGCGCTTGAACTGGACGCGCGCTACCTGGCCAGCGACCTGACGCCCTCGGACATGGACGCGATCGGCGACCAGTTCGTCGACATGATGGACGGCATGATCGGCATGCTCGTGGGGCTTTCGGTGTTCATCTTCCTGGTGTTCATGTACCTGCTCACGAAGTCGATCATCGACCGGTCGGCGCGCGCCATCAGCTACATGAAGGTGTTCGGCTATCGCGACGGCGAAATCAGCCGCCTCTACGTGCGCTCGATCACGCTGACGGTGGCGGTGTCGCTCGTGGTATGCCAGCCGCTCATCATCGGCGGGCTGACGCTCATCTTCCGGTCGATGCTGCTGGCCTACAGCGGCAACATCGAGATCTACGTGCCCACAATCGCCATCGCGGAAGTGATCGCCATCGGCTTCGCCACCTACCTAGCCGTAGCCCTCGCCCACGTCCACCGCATCAAACAGGTCCCCTTGGCCCTAGCGCTAAAGGTGCAGGAATAAGCAACGAAGCTGCAGAAGGAGCGCCGCGATAAGCGTCGGTCGACAAGGCGAAAGATCCCTGCACCGCCGTCTGCCTAGCCGCCCCGCGATCGGGCCTGCTATACTTTGCACATAGGTTTGGACTATGCAGCAAAGGGACCCATAGCTATGAATCTTCAATTTCTCCGGTACGTCATCACCGTTGCGGAAACGGGCTCGATTACCGAGGCGTCGCGACAGCTGCATATTGCGCAGCCGAGCCTTTCCAACGCGCTGAAAGCCACCGAGAAGGAAATCGGCTTCGATATTTTCTCCCGCAGCCGCACCGGCATCGCGCTCACCAAAGAGGGCGTGGAGTTCCTCGGGTATGCCCGACAGGCGGTGCAGCACATGGACGTGCTTGAAAATCGCTTCGTCAAGAAACGCAACACGCGTCAGCGGTTCTGCATCTCGACGCAGCATTTCACGTTCACGGCAAACGCGTTCGTCGACATGGCACGGGCGCACGGGCAAGACGACTACGAGTTTATCCTGAACGAGACGCAGACGCGCCAAGTGCTCGAAGATACGCGAAATAGGTTCTGCGAGCTGGGAATACTCGCACTACGGCAAGAAAATGCCGCTCATTTGCTGCGCACCATCGACGACATGGGACTGCGTTTTTGCGACCTGTTCAGCACGACTCCGCATGTGTTTTTGCGCACCGACCATCCGCTTGCCGGCGTCACGCCGCTTACGCTGGCCGACCTCGCGCCCTACCCGCGCGTCAACTTCCTGCAAGGCTCCTACGAATCGCCCGACTACGCCGAGGAGCCGTTTTCGGACGCGGCGTGCAGTAAAATCATCCGCGTCAGCGATCGAGCAACCGTGGTGAATCTGATGATCGGGCTTGACGCCTACACCGTATCGAGCGGCATTTTTCCGCGCCACCTGCAAAACGACTCCATCACAACCGCCCCGCTTGCGGAACGCGAATCGCTGAGAATCGGCTACGTCATGCCAAAGGGCTCGACGCCGTCTCTCCTGGCCAGCGCCTACATCGACGCGCTCTCCCGTTACAAACCGCATGTTGCATAGTCTCAGTCTATGTAAATAGGTAGCAAGCCGGTATTACCTATCGTTGCCCTCATTCTGCCAAGATGAATCCGCAACGAAAGGATCACCATGGCAAGTCAGGCACTCATAGGGTTTATCGGGTACGCGATCGTCAACGCGTTCACGCCGGGACCAGGCAACTTCCTCGCGCTCAACGTGGCGACCATCTACGGATGGAACCGCGGAAAGCCGCTGTTCTTCGGCATCTTTGCAGGTTATTACGCCGTGCAAACCCTTTGCGGGCTATTTGTGTTCGGCATTGGTGCCCTTGTGCCGCAAATTCTCGTGCTGCTGAAATACGCGGGCGCCATCTATATCGTTTGGCTGATGATCCACATTGCCACCAGCAAGCCGCAAAGCGCGACGGCAGGCGAAACCGCTTCTTTCGCCCGAGGGTTCCTGCTGCAATTCGCGAATGCGAAAATTTACTTGTTCGGCATCACGGCGCTGACCGGCTTCGTCACCCCGCATGTTTCAGGCCTGCCCGCCATCATGGGCGCGCAGCTGTGTATCGCCACAATCGGCACCATCGCCACGCTGACCTGGATTGCGGCGGGCATCGCCATTCAAGAGGTGTACCGCACTTGGTACCGCCCCATCAACATTGCGCTCGCCGCCACGCTCGGCCTAAGCCTCTGCAGCATGCTTGCCGCGTAAGCGCGTTGGGAAGCCTTTGACCGCGAATGCCCCGCGGCTCGCCTGCCCCGCTACTTCGCGGCGGGAAACGTCATGACGAACGTGGTGCCCGTCTCCTGCGCGCCTGCCGGCACACCGGCCATCGAGCCCGCGCCCGCAAGCGCACCGGCGCCGCCCGCCGCCGCGTCCGCGAGCAAACCGTCCTCGACGCGGATGGTCCCGTGGTGGTACATCACGGCGTGCTTGACGATGGCGAGCCCCAGCCCCGTGCCGCCGGTCTCCTTCGAACGGCTCTTATCCAAGCGGAAGAAGCGCTCGAACACCTTTTCCCGCATCTCGACCGGGATACCCGACCCCGTGTCGCTCACGCGCACCGTCACCGTCTGCGTCACCTCGCCCGCGCCCGCCTGCGCAAAGCGTTCGCGCTCCTCAGGCGTCGCCGACCCCTGCGCCACCGACACCACCACGCGCCCGCCGGCATGGTTGTAGCGCACGCCGTTCTCGATGAGGTTGTACAGCATCTCCTCGGCAAGCGTCTCCGAACCCTTGATGCAAGCCGCCTGCCCTTCCACTTCCACCGAAATGCCCTGGTCGGCAGCGAACGACGCCAGACGCCCCGCCATCCGCTCAGCCACCGCGCGCACGTCGATCGGGGTTTCCTCGCGCGTAAAGGCGCTCTCATCGAGCTTCGAGAGCGTGAGCACGTCGTTGATGAGGCTGCGCATAGCCTGCGCCTCGTCGTAGATGAGCCCGGCGAACTTCTGCCGATCGCCCGGCAGCACCATGTCGTTCTTCATCAGCTCGGCGTAGCCCGAGATCACCTGCAGGGGCGTCTTCATCTCGTGGCTCACGTTGCTGGAGAAATCGCGCCGCATGCTCTCGGCCTCGGCCAGCTCGCGGTTCTGCTGACGCAGCTGCGCCTGCTGATCGTCGATGCGCCGCAAAAGCGGCACCATTTCCTCGTAGATGTCGTTTTCCAGCGGGTCGACCATGTCGAGCGCGTCGATGGGCTTCATGATGTGCCGCGTCAGCGCGCGCGAAAGCAGGAACACCAGCCCGGCGGCGAGCGCGAGCGCCACTAACACCGGCAGCAGCATCTCGCCCAAAAACGCCACGAGCGAGTGGCGCGTTTCCGACAGGCGCACAATGCGGCCGTCGGAAAGCTTCTGCGCGGCATAGAGTGTGTCGGTCCCGATGGTTTCCGAATAGCGCAGGCTCACTGCCTCGCCGGTGCGCGCCGCCTCCTGCACCTCGGGACGCGTCGCGTGATTGTCCATCACCGACGCGTCGGCCTGGCTGTCGTAGAGCACGAGGCCGCCTTCGCTGATAAGTGTATAGCGCGTGATGCCGTCGAACTGCTCGGCGAGCATGGTGGTGACGTCCTCGCTCGGGGCGTCGTTGAGGTACTGCGCCGCACGCTCGGCCGCGTCGGTGAGGTTGCGCTCGGCGTCGTGTTCGTAGGAATAGAAGAAGATGCTGATCATGGCCACGGCGAACACCAGCACGATGCCCAGCGTGAACGCCAGCATGCTGGTGAAAAGACGCCCGGCCAGGCTTTTCGCACTCGTGCTCGTAGGGCTCAACGCACCGCCCCCCTACACCGCGCGCTTGATGCAGTAGCCAACGCCGCGCACCGTCTGGATATGCGCGTCGGCACCCGGGCAGGCGCTCGCGAGCTTCTGGCGAAGCGTCTGGATATGCACGTCGACCGTACGCGTCTCGCCGACGTAGGTCATGCCCCACACGTCCTCGAGCAGCTGCCCGCGCGTGAGCACGTGCCCCGAGCTTTTCATAAGCGCGTGCAGAAGCTCGAATTCCTTGAGCGTCAGCTGCACGGCCACGCCGCCCGCCGCCACCGTGTGCGCCGAGACGTGCAGCTCGATGGGGCCGCAGGCCAAATCGTCGTTGGGAACCATCGCCGGCGCCGAGGCGCGGCGCATGAGCGCGTTCACGCGGCTGACCAGCTCCATCATGCCGAAGGGCTTGGCCAGGTAGTCGTCGGCGCCCGCGTCGAGGCCGCTCACCTTGTCGAACTCGGTGCCCTTCGCCGTGAGCATCATGACCGGCACGTGCTTGCTCGCCGCGTCGGCGCGCAGGCGCGAAAGCACTTCGAGGCCGTCGATGTCAGGCAGCATGATGTCGAGCAGCACCAGTTCGGGCATGCGATCGCGGCAGGCGGAGAAGAACGCGGCGGGCGTGGAGAAGCCCTCGGCCTCGAACCCCGCCTGCTTGAGCGCGTACACCGTCAAGTCGCGGATGTTCGTGTCGTCTTCCAAATAGTAGATCATCGTCTCGACCTCTCGTCTAGTGAAGCACTACGCTTCCTCTACCAGGCGGTACCCGACGCCGCGCACCGTCTCGATCATGTCGGCATGGCCCTTGAGCTTCTGTCGAAGCGTGAGCACATGCATGTCCACCGTGCGGCTTCCGCCGGAGAAGTCCCAGCCCCACACGTTGCGCAGCAGCACCTCGCGCGACAGCACGTGGCCCGCATGCTGCATCAAATACGCGAGCAGGTCGAACTCCCGCATGGTCAGCGCCACCGGCTCGCCGTCGAGGGAAACCTCGCGCGAAGCGGGCGAAAGCGCAAGCGCCCCAAGGCGCAGCTCGCCTTCGCCGCCTTCGTCCGCCCATTCGGGCGCGCGGCGCAGCATCGCGCGGATGCGGCTGACCATTTCCATCATGCCGAAGGGCTTCGTGATGTACTCGTCAGCCCCCGCGTCGAGCGCCCGCACGATGTCCAGCTCCGAGTTTTTAGCCGTGACCATCATGACGGGCACGCGGGAAAGCTTGCCCGGCGTCTTGCGGATGCGCTCGAGGATTTCCAAGCCGTCGGCGCCGGGCAGCATGATGTCGAGTACCACCACGTCGGGCAGCCGCTTGGCGCATGCCGCGCGGAATGCCGCGTCGTCGGCCTGCCCCTGCGCCTCGATGCCCGACTGCGCAAGCGCGTACAGCACCAGCTGGCGAATGTTCTCGTCATCCTCGACGTAGTAGATCATCGGTCCCTCCGCACCTCACAGCCTCGGGGTTCGAAGGTTCCGCGGACACTGCACCACGCGGAGTTGCGACCCTGCACCCTAGGCGATTTGTCGTCCCTAGAGTGTACCGCATGCTCGCCCTTTGCGCGGCAGGACGCCCCGTCGCGATGCGCTGCGCCCCGTCGCCTCGCGGCGGCGATTGAGCACATCGGTGGCAGGATTTTCCGCACGCACTCGAGCTTGCGGAGGGCATATTACGCGCACGGAGGGACGATGCGGGAGCGCAATCGCAGGTCATGACCGAAGCATGACAGGCTTTTACAAGCGCTTTACAAACCGGAAGAGCGTGGCTTACAACCGCCGCGCGCGGCATGCCGGCAGCCGCAGCCGGAGAGGGCGCGGGCATTTGGGATAAACGCCAGCGGGTTGTTGTAGAATAGCGACCCTACCGAAGCGGTTGCCGGCATGCCATCGCGGCGCCGGCCCGCAAAACGCAAAAGGGGATGCAAGAAATGAAGCTATCGGCACGCAACGTCTTAGAGGGAACCGTCATCTCGCTCCATCCGGGAGCGGTCAACGCGGTGGTGCTGCTCGAGCTTCCCGACGGGCAGATCGTCACCTCGTCGATTTCGATGGATTCGTTTCAGGACCTTCACTTAAGAATCGGCCAGAAGGCGTATGCCGTGTCGAAGGCCTGCGACGTGATGATCGCCGTCGACGACGAGGACGACGCCGATAACTAAGAGCGGGTCAGCGGGGCGACGGCGCGCAGCGCGGCGTCTTTCGCCGTGTTCACGAGCGTGGGGTCTTCCATATAGAAGACCAGCGAACCCTGAAAGCCCACGTCAACGGCTTCTTTGAACCACAGGCGCGGGGGCTTCTCCACCACGCCGAGCTTGCTTGCGGCATCAAGCGCGGCGGCCTCGATTTCCGTGGCGCGCGCAGTCAGGTCGGCGCCCGGCCCTTCCACGATAAGCGGCAGCACCACCTTGCCCGGCGAGGGCAGGTGCGTGAGCGAGTTCTTGTTGATGACCGAATTGGGCACCACGGCCGTTTCGCCGTCGATGTTCGTGATGGTGGTATGACGCCAGGTCACGTCCTTCACCACGCCCTTCGACCCGCCGACCGAGATATGGTCGCCGGGCTGCACGATGCGCAGAAGGCTGACCTGCAGGCCGCCAATGAGGTTGGAAATGGTGTCCTGGAAGCCCAGCGACACGGCGATGCCGCCGATGCCGAGCGCGGTGACCGCCGCGGAAACATCGATGTTGAAGCAGGTCGACAGCATCGCCGACAGGCCGAGGAACCACACGACCACGCGGCCGATGTTGATGAAGATCGTCGACGACGGCAGGTCGGCGGAATAATTGAGCACGCGCCGCAAAAATTTCGTCAGCAAACGCGCGATCACCGCCGTGACCACCAGGATGACGACCGCGGTGATGAGAATGCCGACCTTTTCGCTTCCCGTGACGGACGCGACGGCGCTCTCGAATCCTTCCATGTCCATGCGCTATCCCCTACTCGACCGTTCCGTACACTTGACCCCAGGCATGCCCGCCAATGGCGGAATTAAGTTGATCGCACAGGCGCTGGCGCGTATAGGTGCCCGGCGGCAGCAGCGAGATGATCTCGGCAAGGTCGTCGGGCAGGTCGAAGGACTCGGCCGTCACCACCACGTCGAGCCGGCGGACGAACTTCGTGCCCGGATCGGCGAACAGCGCGTCGATGACGCGCTGGAGCAGGCCGAAGTGCTCGCTGCGCTTGGTGTTGGAGCGGTGCTGCTGCGCCATGGGCTACTCCGCGCGGGCGGCGACGTCGCGGCCGTCGACGGCGACGGCGAGCGCCCCGGCATAGGCGGGCGTGGCGGCGCCGGTTGCACGCAGGAACTGAACGCCGGCGCGGCGCAGGGCCAGCGCGGCGTCGACCACGACGTCGGCGCAGTAGTAGGGGTTTTCCGGCGTGGGCGCGCCCTGGCGCTGGTTGACTTCGGCGACGGAAAGCTGCGCGAGCACGGGAAGCGCCGTTGCCGTGGCCTGGGTGGCGAGGGCGCACGCGGCTTCCTGACCGGCCGCGGTGGCAAAGCCCGCGACGTCGGCCTCGAAGGAGGCCATGACCTCGAGCGCTTCGGCAAGGGAGAAACGCCCGCCGGCAAGCGTGCCGTCGGCGGCGACGTCGACCGAGGCGATGACGGGCCGGCCGCTCACCTGGCGGATGCCCATGAGCGCGCACTTGAGATCGCTCGGATTGCGAAAGCCATTCAAGAAGAAGGCGTCATAGGGCTGGCCGGCCGCTTCGACGGCGCGGGCGGCGCGGGCGTACTGGTCGCGGTTCTCGTTGAGCGACGCCTTGCTGGAGGAGTCGAGCGGCAGGCCGCACGGACCGACCTCGACGACGGTGTGCTGCGGGCGCAGGTCGTTGACGGTGGCAAGCGCGGCGCGGGCAAGCTCTTCCGCGCGGTCGGCCATGCCGCGGTGCGCCAAGCGCGCGGGCGTAATGCCGGCCGTTTCGGTGACCAGGCAGTGCGCGCCGGCCGTGAGGTTCAGACGCAGCGCGTCGCGGACGACCTCGGGTTCCATGAGCGTGACGTATTCGGTGTCTGCCGCGTCCGTGAAGCCCTGACGGGCGAGCACGGTCGAGACGGGGCTGGACAGGACAAGCATATCGCGGTTGAATCGCAGCTGGATATCGGGCATGAGCGGTTCCTTTCGACGGAGTTCATCATACCGCATGCGTGCCGCAGGGCCGTTTGGAATGAGTGTGGGACAGGTCTTTATAGACGAAAAGCCTGGAAAATCCCTAGGTGTTAACCTTTTCGTTACAAAGCAAGAGTTGGTTACACAAAACTTGCAACTGCGTCACATACCGCCTTCAATGTCAACCCGTATCATACGTGTCAGCAAGCGAGGTTCCCCTCCTCGAACTTGCATCTGCTTTTCCCCTATAAAGCAGAAAAAACGGTGCCACTCCTTCCCTAAATCAAATGGCACCGCATCCCCTCCTTTAGGGCCCGGCGAGTTCCCCTCTTGCCGGGCCCGCTTCATTTCGGGTTGAGGTTGCAGGGGGTTTTGGGCGCCCCCCTAGCTTTTGACGAATCTCGTTAATGATGGTGAGCGCACAGCGGATTCTTGCCCCGCTGGCCGTTACGATCCCGCGATTAAGATGGTGAGCGCCTTCGGCGCTTTTATGCTGCGCGCACTTGCGTACGCGCCTACGAAATCTTGCCGCAAAACCCAATCTCTCATCAGGCATAACGCTGCCACGAGACCCCGTAGGGCCGAACGCGAGTTCGGCCATTACCAGAGAGCGACCGAAGGTCGCGACACACTTTTCCCAAGCGAGCCGGCGATTCCGTTCACCGCCGGCGGCCCTCACGCCGGTCGACCTCTACGCCAGCGGCCCCCGAACGGCGAACTGGCAGGCGGCCTTCGGCAGCCTGCCAGTTCAACAGCTCCTAAGCAGCAACCCCTTACGCCAGCAGCTCTCGGCCGGCTGCTTCCAGCTCGTCGAGCAGCTGGTCGGCGGCTTCGCGCGAGGCGTCCTTTGCGAAGATGTACAGCTTGATCTTCGGCTCGGTGCCGCTCGGGCGCACAATCACCTTGTTGCCGCCCGCGATGTCGAACTCCACCACGTTCGCCGACGGCAGCCCGTTGACGCCGCCCTGGTAGTCAACGACCTTCTCGACCGCGCGGCCCGCAAGCTCGGCCGGCGCGCCGCTGCGCAGCCCCGCCATGATGGCTGCCATCTTGTCGGCGCCTTCCGCGCCCGGATACGACAGCGACACGGTGCGGTTGAGCCACCAGCCATGCTTCGCGTACAGGTCGCGCATGGCCTGCGCCAGGTTCTTGCCCTCGAGCTTGTAGAACTGCGCCATCTGGCAGATGAGCAGGCTCGCGTTGACGGCGTCCTTGTCGCGCACATGGTCGCCGGAAAGATACCCGTAGCTCTCCTCGAAGCCGAAGATGAAGCGATCGGCGGCGCCCGCATCGGAAAGCTCGGTGATGATGTCGCCGATGTACTTGAATCCCGTCAGGCAACGGCGCAGCTCAAAGCCGTATTCCGCAGCCAGCGCGTCGACCATGGCCGACGACACGATGGTGGTCACGGCCACCTTGTCCGCCAGGTTCTCCCCGCGCTCGGCGCGCATGCGGCAAATGTAGTCGAGCAGCAGAACGCCCATCTCGTTGCCGGTCAAAAGCGTATAGTCGTCGCCGTCCTTGCATGCCACGCCCACGCGATCGGCGTCGGGGTCGGTGGCCAGCAGCAGGTCGGGATGCACCTGCTCGCACAGGTCGATGCCGCGCTGCATGGCCTCGCGAATCTCAGGGTTCGGATACGGGCACGTGGGGAAATCGCCGTCGGGCTGCTCCTGCTCGGGCACCACGGTGACGTCGGAGACGCCCGCGCGCGACAGCACGGTGGTCACCGGCACCAGGCCCGTGCCGTTGAGCGGCGTGTACACAAGCTTCAGCGGCGCGGCGGAAATCTGCTCGGCGGACAGGTTGTTCACCGACTGGGCGAGCACGGCGTCGTAGTAGCGCTCGAGCACCGCGTCGTCGATCCAGCGGATGGTGCCCGCGGCGACGGCTTCGTCGAAATCCATGGTCTTCACGCCGGTGAACGCGTCGGTTTCGGCGATGGCGGCCGAAATGGCCGCCGCGGCCTCGGACGTGATCTGGCAGCCGTCGGGGCCGTAGGCCTTGTACCCGTTATAGGGCGCGGGATTGTGGCTCGCCGTCATGCAGATGCCGCCCGAGCAGCCCAGATCGCGCACGGCCCACGAAAGCGTCGGCACCGGGGAAATGCGCGGGTACACGCGCACGGCAACGCCGTTGGCGGCCAGGATGGCGGCCGTCGTCTTCACGAACAGCTCGCCCTTGTTGCGGCTGTCGCGCGCGATGGCCACCGACGGCGCCTCGAAGTGCGCGTTCAGGTAGTCGGCGAAACCCTGCGTCGCGCGCCCGACGGTGTAGATGTTCATGCGGTTCGTACCCGCCCCGATGATGCCGCGCAAACCGGCGGTACCGAAGGAAAGGTCCTGGAAGAACGCGTCGACCATGGCGGAATCGTCGCCCGCGTCGGCCTTCTTGCGCATGTCGTCCAGTTCGGCGGAAAGCTCCGCGTCGTCCACGTTGCCGATCCAGCGCTCCAACTCGGCGCGCACATCCCTATCAGCCATTGCTCGCATCCTTTGATCGATTGCTGCCGGCACGTCCCTTGCGGCGCAAAGCCGCGGAAACGCCGGGCAGCCGACGGTACCCGACGTTTCCGTATTGTAAGCTATATGCTACTTTTCCGCTTGCGCCTCGCGCAGGCCGCACACCAGCTGGTCGGCGCAGGACGTGGAACGGTTTCCGCAGGTGTTCCCCTCAAGGACGGCGGCGACCTCGTCGACGGTCATGCCCTTGATGAGCTTGCTGATGGCCTTCAGGTTGCCGTTGCAGCCGCCCACGAACTCGACCTCGGACACCTTGTCGCCGTCCAGCTCGATGTGAATTTCGCGCGAGCAAACCCCGCGCGTGCGATACGTATACATGATTGCGCTCCTCTCGTTCAGTGCAGCAATTATGCCACAGCGCGCCCGCGGCGGGCGTTCCTGCTAAAACAATCCGCAGGTGAACAGGAATGTCAGGGAGCGCAGATGCGCGGAAAGGTGCACCTGGCCCCACGTTTGGCACAGGCGCAGCGTATCGAAGATAGCCGTCTGGTCGACTTCCATGGAAGCGATGTCGGAGAAGCGCGAGGAAAGCAGCGCGCGGGCCCAGGCGAGCGTGGTGGCATGCACGCGAATGGCATCGGGCGTGGCGCATGCGTCGCAGAGCGCCCCGCCCTCGGCGACGGAGAAGGCGACGGTGGCAGGGACGGCAAAGCGGGAAGTAGCTGGCGAACCGGTTGCCGGCCCAGCGGATACCGGCCCACTCATCGCCGCCGCGCCGGCACCCCCGCCGGGCAAAACCCCCTCGCCGCACAGCGAGCACTCCCCCAACGTCGGGCGCACGCCCGCGAAGGCGAACGTCTTCAGCAGATGGGCGGCGCAGATGGCCGGAGCATGCGCAACGTCGGCGGCGGAAAGCGCCTCGAGGGCGGCATGCGTCATGGGGAACAGCTTGGGACTGGGAAGGTCGGGCTGCGTGGCGCGGTCGAGCAGCTCGACCATCGGGGACGCCGCCGCGGCGCGCTCGAGACTTTCACGCACCTGGGCGTTTCCGCAGACCAAGCGCGCTTCCTTCACGATATCGAGCGATTTGCCGCGCACGAGCAAAACATCCGCCTCGCTGAACAGCTCCAGGCGCGACGCAAAGGCGCCCGAGGGCTTGCGCGCGCCCTTCGCCACGGCCCGCAGCTGCGAGCCGTCCTCGGCGAGCAGGGTGAGGATCAGGTCGGTCTCGCCCAGCTTCGTCTTGCGGATGACCAGCACCCGCGCCCGATACGTCGGCCGTCCCACGGCAGCGCCCTTACGAGAAGGAGATGGAGACCACGTTGTTGTACGCGTCGAAGCCGATCGTGCCCGAAACCTGCTTGGAGTCGCCGGACACGCTCAGGGTCTGCCCAAGCACCGTGACCGACGTGGACGCGACGCCGGTGGCCGTGAAGGCGACCTCGTCGTTTCCCTGGTAGGTGCAGCTGTTCACCGAGGAAATGGTGAACGTGGAGCCGTCGGACGCCTTGAGCGATCCGCCCGCGAGGTAGTTGCGCGCCGCGGCGACAAGCTCGGTGCCGCGCGATTTCGCCACGCTGATGGTGACCACGGTGTCCGACGTCACCTCCGACCCGGATGCCGGGTCGATGCCGATCATGTACCCCTCGGGAATGGATTCGTTGTACACGGTGACGGTGCGCGAGGTCAGGCCCGCCTCCTCGATGGCGGCGGCGGCCGCGGTCGGCGTCATGCCGGTTACGTCGGGGACGGTGTAGGGCTGGGCCACCGTGACCGTGATGGCGCTCTTGGCCTTGGCCTTCTCGCCCGCATCCGGGCTGATGGAGAGCACGGTGCCCGCAGCCTCGTCGGAGCGCTCCTGCACGTACGTCACGTTTTCGAAGCCGTTGTCGGAAAGCAGCTGCGCGGCCTCGTCCTGTGACTTGCCCACCACGTCGGGCACGAGGCGCGACGTGGACACGTGGATGACCACTTCGGAACCCTCCTGCTGACGAGCGTTGGCGACCGGGTCCATCAGCAGCACGATGCCCTCGGTCTCGTCGGAGGCGACCGAGGTGGTGCGAACGGTGAAGCCCTTGCCCTGCAGCACGTAGGCGGCATCGGCCTGCGTCATGCCGGTCACGTCGGGAACGACCTTGCCGCCCCACAGCTCCATCTGGTAGGTGACGCCCGCGGCGATGGCGGCGGCGACCACGAGCGCCGCAATCACGATCGCGGCGATCTTGCCGCCCTTGCCCTTCCCTTTGCGCGAGGGCTTGTGCGGGTCGGCCGGGGCCTTGAATTCCTTTTGCTTGGGAGTTTCAACGTCTTTCAGCGCCGGCATCTGCATGGTGTCGCCCGCGCGCCACGCGGAAGGCGCGGGCATGTAGCCGGGGCCGACCAGGTATTCGTCGAACCCGGAAAGATCTGCCTTCGGGGTCGCGAGCTCCTCGGCGGGCTTTTCGGCAGGGGCGTCGGCCTTTTCGGCCGGCTTGTCCGCTTTCCCGGAAGCAGCGCTCTCGGCGACTTCGCGGCTCGCCTTGCCCCCAGCCCCGTCAGTCGGCGCACCGTCGGGCGCCGGCGAAACAACTGGGTTTATGACTTGGGTCTTCCCCGCTTCAACGG
>CAVCPR010000013.1:0-4637 GCA_963604235.1 Anaerovoracaceae bacterium
GCGCGCCCATGAGATTGCCGACGTCGAGATCGGCAGCTTCCTCTCGGGCGGCATCGACAGCTCGCTTGCGGCGTTCTGCATGGGCCAGCACCACGAGGAAGGCGTGCAGACCTATTCGGTGGGTTACGACATCACCGGCAGCGAGGAGCAGCGCGACAAGGCGGAAAACGCCGGCTTCAAGATCAAGCTCGACGAGCTGAAGGATGCGCACGCTTTCGCCGAGTGGGCGGGCCTGAAGAACAAGGACGTGCAGGTCACGGCCAAGGAATTCCTCGACATCGTGCCGACGGAGCAGTACCACATGGACGAGCCGCTCGGCGCGCCGTCGGCCATCCCGCTGTTCTTCGTCAGCCAGCTTGCCGCCAAGGACGTCAAGGTGGTGCAGTCCGGCGAGGGCGCCGACGAGCTGTTCGGCGGCTACTGGATTTACCATGACCAGTACGAGTTCTCGAAGTATTTCAAGGTGCCGCGCGCGCTGCGTGCCGCCGGCGGCGCCGTTGCCGAGAAGCTGCCGCCGTTCCATGGGCGCCACTTCGCCATGCGCGGTTCGGGCGGCCCGGAGAAGAGCTACCAGCGCGCCTGCATGAACTACATGTGGGACGAGGTGCCCAGCGTGCTGAAGGGCTATTCCGGTCCGTGCAAGCCGTGGGAGCATGCGCGCCCGCACTTCGACGAGGCGGTGAAGCAGACGGGTGGCGGCGACGTCATCACGCAGACCCAGTATGTGGACATGGTGTCCTACATGCCCTACGACATCTGCCTGAAGGCCGACCGCATGTCGATGGCGCACTCGCTTGAGCTGCGCGTTCCCTTCCTGGACAAGAAGGTGCTCGACGTGGCGCTGCAGCTTCCCACGAACTGCCGCGTGACCGACGAGCATTCGAAGTACGCGCTGCGCCGCGCGGCCGCGCACTTAGGCTTCCCTCAGAAGGTGGCCGACATGCCCAAGCAGCCCTTCATCACGCCGCTGACGGTGTGGCTGCAGACCGACCTGTACTACGAGCGCATCAAGGAGGCCTTCACGAGCGAGGCCGCGCACGAGTTCTTCAATGTCGACTACCTGATGAAGATGCTCGACGACCATCGCAGCGCCGACTTCGCTACGCAGGAGGGTCGCAGCAAGCTGAAGATGATGCGCATCTGGAACGTGTACTGCTTCCTGTGCTGGTACGAGGTGTTCTTCGGCGAGACCTCGAAGCAATACGCCCCGAAGACGCAGGTGGCGTAAGGGATTCCGGTTGGGAAAGCGGGCGGCGCGGTTTCGGCGGCTCGCTTGGAAAACTTGTGTCGCGCCTGGCGGCGCTCTCTAATAAGGGCCGAACTTGCGTTCGGCCCTACGTATTTTTTGGCTCTGTTAGACCAGGATTGGCATGGGGGCTCAACTTAGCTGCGCGAGCCGGAATTTAACCGCTCGCACCTGAGGATACGTGATGGGCATTTCGCGCCGCATCGTGTGCGTGCCAATTCTGGTCTAACAGAGCCTATTTTTTGTTGCGAGGGCGCTCGGTTTCGGTGAGATCTTGCGTGGCGCGTTTGTCCTGATGAAATGTTGATTTTGCTGCTTGGTTACTTGTCCCAGGAGATGAAGGCCCAGGTTATTACGCGGGGGTTTGCCAGGCGCAGGGCTTTTTGGGGGTTGCCGTGGACGTCGGGCTGGCCGGCCTCGTCGTTTGCGACGAGATTCTCGGCAAGCCACGTGTCGAGGCGCGCGTAGGCGGCCGCGCGCGCCGCGGCGTCCTCGGCTACCCCGACGGCGCCGTCGATCATCCGGCGCAGCTGGACGGCGGCTTCTTCGGCGCTGTCGTAGGTGTCGAAGCGCTGCGATCGGATGTAGTCGACCCGTGGCAAAAGCCCCTCGGCGGCCAGGATGTTGATGGCGTAAAGGTAGTCGCGGCACAGGGAGTCCTCAAGCCCGAGCGCGGACATGATGGCCTCGTCGGTGCGGGGACTGCTCCCGGTGGTCAGCGTGATGCATACGCGACGGCGCGCGACCTCGGTTAGGCGCAGCAGGCTGTCGCGCAGGTTGGCGGTTGCGATGGAGCGCGACGCGACGCACACGTCGACCATGCCTTCGCGCACGCCCTTCGCCGCCCAGTCCTCGTCCCAGCTCAAAAGCTTGGGGAACACGGTTTTCACGCCTGCCTGCTCCATCACGAAGCTCATGCGGTCGAGCATGTTCCGGGAGAAGTCGGCCGCCACCACCTTATGCCCGGCAAGTCCGAGCGGCAGCGCGATGGCGCCGGTGCCGCAGCCCATGTCGAAAACGGTTTCGCCCTCGTGAATGCCGGAAAGCTCGACGAAGCGCTTGGCGTAGGGGCCCACCTTCGTATCGGCGGGGAAGTCGTGGGCGCGCCCGTTCCAGTAGGAGGGGTCGTCGGGCTTGCGCCGACGCGCCTGCAGGCTCATCCACTCCTCGTTCCAATCGGTATGCCCGAGCAGGGGGAGCCCATCGGTTCCGTGGCTCGGCTGCGCCTGCGGGCTCGCGGTGACATCGTCGGCGCCGTCAGCTGTCGCGCTTATGTTCGCGACGACGTTTCCCGGTGCGTTCGCGGCGCAGCCTGCCGCCGAGCCCGCCGCCGCTTTCGCGGCTGCAGCGGCACCCGTCGTCGTTTTCGCGTTCGCGCTGCCCACGGATTCGTCGTCCCCACTCACATGCGTTATCTTTTCGCTCATCGGCGCAACTCCCGTCCCCTTGTACGTGCATCCCTTATATTCGATAGCTAGCATAGTATCCGATTGCCCGCCCGGCATGCCCTGGGGCGGGCGATTTATTGCCAGACGAGGAGTCAGCACATGAACGTCGAGTTGCTCTATCACACGCCCGATCCCGAGCGGGCCATCGCCACCGCGGCGCGGCTGTGCTATGCGCCGGTCGGCGCCGCCGAGCTGATGGAGACCATGCCGCCCGAGCGCGTCCAGAGCGTGCTTTCCACCATTATGTCGTCGGGCCACTTCAGCACGCTCGAACACGCGAGCTACACCTTCGCCGTCGACGGCGTGTCGCGTGCGCTCACGCATCAGCTCGTGCGCCATCGCATCGCCAGCTTCAACCAGCAAAGCCAGCGCTACGTGAAGTTCACGGGCGACGTGGCCGTGGTGAAGCCGCAAAGCGTCGCGGGCAACGAGCAGGCGGAAGCGGTATTCGACGAGGCCATCGCGGCGGCCGTCGACGCCTACCACAAGCTGCTCGACGCCGGCGTGCCCGCCGAGGATGCGCGCTACCTGCTGCCCAACGCCGCGGAGAGCAAGATCGTCATCACCATGAACGTGCGTGAGCTGCTGCACTTCTTCAGCCTGCGCTGCTGCAATCGAGCCCAGTGGGAGATCCGCGACATGGCGCACCGAATGCTTGAACTCGCGCGCCCCACGGCGCCGTTCATCTTCGCCGATGCCGGCGCCCCCTGCGTGCGTACCGGCTGCCCGGAAGGGAAGATGACCTGCGGAAACCCCTTCCCGAAAGTGAAGCGTGGTTAGGGTGGCCAAGCAGAAGAGCGACCTTTCGCGCGCGTTTTCCGAAGACGGGCAGCGAAAGACCCACGTAGGCGGGCAGGCGCTCATCGAGGGCGTCATGATGCGCGGCAAGTATAACTGGGCCGTGGGCGTGCGCGAACCCGACGGCGGCATCTACGAGGAGTCGCATGACCTGGCGAGCGGCAAGGACAAGAACGGCTGGATGTACTGGCCGCTCGTGCGCGGCTGCCGTGCGATGGTGGAGTCGCTGATGCTCGGCTACAAGGCGCTCGAGATCGCGGCCATGCATGCGTATTCCGAAGACGAGGACGAAGAGGCTCCGCGCGCTGCTGAGGCGAAGGCCGCCGAGTCGGTAGACGCTAAAGCATCTGAAGCCGACGAGCCGTTTTCCTGGAAGGACGACTTCGGCAGGCCCGATACCGTCATCGATGGCTTGGGTGCGCAGCGTTCGCTCGAGGTTGTGAGCGAAGATGCGCCCGATGCTCCCGCCGGACAGTCGGCCGCGCAGCCCGCTGCGTCAAAAGCCGATCCCGTGAAAGCAACCGCATCCGACGACGCGGTGTTCGGGCATCGCGAGATGGCCGTCTCCATGGTGCTCGGGCTGCTTTTGGGCGTGGTGCTGTTCATCGTGGCGCCGGCGGCGATCACGAACCTTGTCGTGGGCGAATACGATTCGAACACGCTTGCCTGGAATATCGTCGACGGCATCCTGCGCGTGGCGGTGTTCGTGTTCTACATTTGGCTGATCGGGCGCATGAGCGACATCAAGCGCATGTTCGGCTACCACGGCGCCGAGCATAAGACGATCCACTGCTTCGAGCACGGGCTGCCGCTGACGCCGGAAAACGCGCGGCAGTTCCCGCGCCTGCACGTGCGCTGCGGCACGGCGTTTCTGATCATGGTGATGATCATCGCCATTCTGGTGTACACCATCACGCCGCTCAATGCGCTCATCACCGCCTGGGGCGTGCCCGACGGCGCGCCGAAGCTTACGCTCGTCATCATCGCGCGCATCGTGCTCATGCCCGTCATTGCCGGCATCTCGTACGAGATCACGGTGCGCTGGGCGGGCAGTCATCCGGAAAATCCGCTGGTCAAGATCGTGCTGTGGCCGGGCATGCAGATGCAGTACCTCACCACCAACGAACCGGACGACTCCATGATCG
>CAVCPR010000013.1:4647-22015 GCA_963604235.1 Anaerovoracaceae bacterium
ATGATCGAATGCGCCATCTCCGCTATGCAGCAGGTGCTCGAGCGCGAGGAGCTGGAAGCCGCCCGCGCCGCGGCGGGCACGCAGGTGACAGACGCGGCGGCAAGCGCGCAGCCGGCCAGCTAGTCGGTTTCCTAGCTGCAAGCTAATCAGCAAGGCCCCCCGAGAGAAGAAAGCAATCCGCCTTCTCCCGAGGGGCCTTGTCTTTACGCCCTATCCGCCCCGCGGGGGATGGTCGAGAACGCCAGCGTGTGCTCGGTCACGAGCGGGCGGTTGCAGGCGAAGAAGACGACCCCGCCCGATTCGGCGCGCACCTCTTCGACGATCTCGCCCGTCAGCGGGTTGAGCACCTGCGCGCCCACTTCTCCGCGCGAGAGCGTGTCGCCCGGATGCGCGAGCAGCCGAAACACGCCGCCGCGCGTGGTGTGCACGCCCACGAGCACGCCCTCGTCGATGTGCGAGGAACGGAAGCCCTGATGGCAGGGGTAGTCGATCGCGCCGATGTTCGCCATGAAGCGCAGAGAGGCGCGCACCGCCTCCTGCGCCGACTGCTCGTCGACCGTGTCGGTCTTTTCCGCATACAGCGAATAGGCGTCGGTGTCCCACAGGCGCCAGTTGTAGTTGAGCGTGGTGGTGTCGAAGGGGTCGGGCTGGTGCGTCATCACGTAGCGCATGCCGAATTTGTCACCCGCCGACGCGTCGGGGCCGGGGCCGGCCATCACGCGGATGTGCGGCAGGAAGTCTCCTTCGAGGTGAAACGACGCCATCTGGATGCCATAGCGCCAGCCGCGCACCGCCTCGAACAGCCCCGCCGCGATGCGCTGGGTGGTCTCTCCCTGGTCATAGCCGGGAAACATGCGGTTGACGTCGGTGTTGTCCATGGGCCAGAAGCGCTTGCCGACGTTCATGGAGATGTGGTTCGCGCAGGGGATGACCATGATCTGCTTGCCGGCGGTGATGCCGCCTTTGGCCTCGATGCGCCTCAGGCGGTGCACGAGCTGCGAGCAGATGTAGAGCTGCTGGACCTCGTTGCCGCGCAGGGCGCCCACCACGCACACGGTCGGCTCGCCCGAACCGAACGAGAAGCCTTTGATGTGCAGCTGCCCGCGGTAGGGCATCTCGATGCTATAGAGGACGGTTTCCTTCATTTCAAACCTCCCAGAATGCGGGCGAGCAGCGACCCGGGCGTGACGACGGGATATTCGCGCAGGGTGAACAGCAGGCCGTCGGTGGGGCTTTCCACGTGCTGTTTCACTTCGCCGGTGAGCGCGTCGGCGATGATGCCGAGCTCCTGCCCGCGCTCGACCATGTTGGAGTGGTGCGCGGTGGGAAGGAAGATGCCGGCTGCGTCGGCGTTTAAGAAGCTTACCTCGCCGTCAGTGGACACGATCGGCTCTTTGAGGACGCTCGGGCGCGGGCCGGTCCATATGCCCTGGTCGATAAGCAGGTTGAAGATGCCGTCGATGAGCGCGTCGCCGTATTCCTTCGTGATGCGCATGCCGACGCCCATTTCCACGACCAGGCAGGGGACGCCGATGTCGTTGAGGCTGTAGGCAAGCGTTGATTGCAGCACCGTCGCCGCCGAGTGCACCCATACGAAGTCGACGCCTGCGCGCCGCGCGAGCGGTACCAACCTCTCGGCCGTGATCTCGTTGATGCGGATCTGCGGCAGCTCCTGCAGGAAGATGTTGCTCGCGTGGATGTCGAAGGCCAGCGTGGAGCCGGCGATGTCGTCGACCATGGCGCGCGTGAGGTGCTCGGTCAGCGACGCGTCCTCGCAGCCGGGGAACACGCGGTTCATGTCCAGGTCAAACAGCGGCACGCCGCGCGTGATGGTGGAGACGCCCAACGGGTTCATCGCCGGGTAGATGTCCACCGTGCCGGCGAGGTGCTCGGGGTGCTCCTTGATGCGGCGCGCCAGCTCGAAGGCGACGTACTGCCCTTCGAGCTCGTCGCCGTGGATGCCGGTGACTACCGATGCCCGCCCGGCGCCGGCGGCCGGCCCGCCTTCGGGTTCCAGGCGGTTTTTCCAGATGCGGATGCGCTCGTCGACGAACAGCTCCGCGCTTACGACTTCCATTTTCATCTATTGATCCATCACTTCCATGAACACGGTTTGGGTTTGGTCGGCGTTGCCGCGGAACACGCCGCGCTCCACCGGGCAGTCGGCCCAGTCGCGCCCGACGGCCACCACCAGGTAGCCCTCGTCGGTGAGCTTGTCGCGCGTCGGGTCGAGGCCGATCCATCGGCCGCCGATGAACGCCTGCGCCCAGGCGTGCGTCGCGCCTTCGCCTTCCGTGATGCCGCAGGCATAGCGGGCGGGAAGCCCCCAATTGCGCAGCGCCGCCACGAGGATATGCGCGAAATCCTGGCACACGCCGCTGCCTTGGGCAAAGGCGCTCGCCGCCGTGGTGTGCACGTCGGTGGAGCCCGGCTCGTAGGCCATGCGCGCGTGCAGGGCATGCATCAGCGCCTCGGCGCGCGCCGCGGCATCGCGGGGGTGCGCGGGGTCGTAGGCCGAGTCGGCGCTGCAGCCCGCTGCGTGCGCGAAGGCGGCGATGGCGTCGTCGGCGCAGGCGAGTTGGGAGGGGTAGCGGAAGATGGGGTGCGCCGCGGAGGGCGCGGGGGTGCCCGCGGAAGCCCCGCCTGCAGCGCCGCCGCCCCAATCGTCAATCCCCGGCACCTCGACGACCGCCTCGCCGGATGCCCGGTAGGTAAACGACGCATGCGGCTCGTCGATGCGTCCGCAGGCGAGCAGGTTGCCGAACGAATCCTTCTGCACGGTGAAGGTTGCCGGCGGATCGAGCTCAAGGCGCCCGCGCGCCTGCTGCCCCTCGCGGGTGGCGGGCAGGCAGCGCAGCACGAAGGCGTGGTCGTGCACGGGCGCGCTGAACTCGACCGTGGTGGTGAATGCGTAGCTGAGTCGTTTCATGAAGGACCTTTCCCTTATCCTGTCAGAAACGGCTTACATGCCCGGCAGCAGGTTCTCGGCGCAGTCGAGCAGCACGCGGCGGTTCTCCTCGACGTTTTGGCAGCCGGCCAGGTCGCCGAGCAGCTGCAGGCGCCTTCCGTCGCGTGCGAGGTGCGTGCGACGCAGCCTGCTGCACAGGCGGTCGATCTCCTGCTGCAGCTGGTCGGTCTTCCAGTCCAGGCGCACCATCAAGTCGATCTTCTCGATGGTGAAGCCGCACTTGAGCGTCATGCGCGTCGATTCGTCGACGATGTTCTCGTCGGCACAGCCCTTGAAGGCCATCAGATAGTCGCGCACCTGCTGCAAATCGAGCATGGGGGCGTCGGAGGCGCTCGCGGCGTCCATCGTGTTCTTCGCCAGCTGCAAATAGGACAGCGTTTGCGAGGTGATGGTTTCGCGCAGCATCACGGCGTTGTCGAAGGCGCGGTCGACGCTCGAGGGCACGGAGTTGGGGTTGCCCGCGTCGAAGAGGTAGCTCTCCAGAAATTCCGCGGCGCTTGCGTAGCCGCAGGGGATCTCCATGCGGCGGCACCAGTCGGCGTAGTCGACCTGCCCGCCGTCGAGCGAGGCGTCCCAGGCTCGCGAGACGTGCTCGATGGTGATGAGCGCGCGCTGGCTGTAGCGCCCCAGCCAGTACAGGCGGTTTTCCTTGCTTAGTCGTTGAGCACCCATGTGTCCTTAAACCCTCCTCCTTGGGACGAATTGACGATGGCGTTGCCTTCCTCGCGCGCATAGCGCGTCAGCCCGCTCGGCCAGGCCTCGATGGTGCCGTCGGTGAGCACGAAGGCGCGCAGGTCGGCCTTGCGGTGGACGATCTCGCCGTTGATGTAGGTTGGCAGCTCCTCGAAGTCGATGACCTCTTGGGCGATCCAGCGCCTCGGCTCGGCGACGATGCGCTGCGCGAGGTCGGCGCGCGCCTCTTCGGTGAGGTTCGCTCCGAACATGACGCCGTAGCCGCCCGCCTCGGCGGTGTCCTTGATGACCAGGCTGTCCAAGTGCGAAAGCGTGTAGGCGCGGTCTTCCTCGTACAGCGGCAAGTAGGTGGGCGCGTTGTGCAGGATGGGGGTTTCTCCCAGGTAGTACTCGACCATCTTCGGGACGAAGTAGTACAGGCCCTTGTCGTCGGCCGCTCCGTTGCCCGGCGCGTTGATGATGGCGACGTTGCCGGCGCGGTAGGCGCACATGATGTTCGGCACGCCGATGACGCTTTCGGGAAGGAAGCAGTTCGGGTCGAGGTATTCGTCGGAAACGCGGCGGTACACCGCGCCGACGCGCACGTCGCCGTCGTAGCCGCGCAGGTACAGGCGGTCGTCGCGCACGTAGAGGTCTTCGGATTCCGCCAGTTCCGCCCCGGTCTGTTCGGCGAGGTAGCTGTGCTCGAAGTAGGCGGCGTTGTAGCGCCCGGGGGTGAACACGACGTTGATGCCGCCGCAGTTCACATGGTCCATCACCTGCTTGAGCATGGCGCCGTAATTGCGGTTGTCGCGGATGGCGGCGTGCTGGAAGGTGGCCGGCGAGCAGCGGCGCGTGATGGTGCGCGCGATGAGCGGGTAGCTCGCGCCCGAGGGGATGCGCAGGTTGTCCTCGAGCACATACCACTGCCCGTCGCGCCCGCGCACCAAATCGATGCCGGAAATATGGCTGTAGATATTCTTTGGCGGAGTGAGCCCGTCGCACTGCGCGAGCCAGCCGGGGCAGGTGAGCACGAAGTCCTCCGGGATGACGCCGTCGGCGATGATGGCACGCTTGCCGTAGACGTCGGCGAGGAACGCGTTGAGCGCGCGGACGCGCTGGGCGAGGCCGGCGGAGAGCTGCTCCCACTCGTCGGAGGCGATGGTGCGCGGTATCGCGTCGAAGGGGAATAGGCGCTCGTTGAACGTTCCGTTCTTGTAGAGGCCGAACTTGACGCCCCAGCGGGCGAGTTCCTTATTGATGCGCGCGGTGTGCGCGACCAGATCGTCCATACGCGACCCCCTGCCATGCTTGTTCGAATAGGGAAGCGGAGGCGGGCATGAGATCAAGCGCCTTTTTCCGCTGAGCCTATCTTCGGGCGGCGCGGTTTCGGAGCTGTTTCGGGGTCGTTACGGTTGTGGGGCGCGGTGGATTCCGGCGCGTTGCGCGGGGTGGGGCGCATGTGCGCAGGCCGGGCGGCTGTGCGCGCAGTGGGGCGCGGCGGGTGTGCGGCACGTGGCGGCCGCAGGGCAAAGGCGCCTATGCGGCGAGCGAAAGCAGGGGCAGATACTGCTGTGCGGCGGAGGGAACGGCCAGGTCGATGGTCTGCCCGTAGGCGCTGACGCTGACGTAGGAGGGGTCGTCGTAGGTGGTCAGCGTCGCCTCGACCCCGGCGGCAGTTCCCGAAATGGTGGTTTTCGCCTGCGCGCCCTCGGGCAGGGTGGCCACCTGCCAGTCCTCGATGTCGAGGCCTTCGATGACGTTTTGCACCTGCGCGGTGGAGATGCCCGTGGTGGCGGAGATGTCGCCGGCATGGGACATGAGCGCGTCGGACACGCTGCTCTTGACGCCCGATGCGTCGACGGCGGCGTTCATCGCGTCGTTGCGGGTGTTGGTGATGGCGGTCCTAGCCACGGCGACGGGCGAGCTTTCGGCCGGGGAAAGCACTTTGAGCCCCACGATGCCGACTCCGACGAGAAGGATCATTCCCAAACAAATACCTGCAGCTTTGCGAATCATGCTCAACCCCTTTGCTTTGCATGGCGCGTGCGCGCTGTGTGATATGGGCGCCGCCGGTGGTTCGGTCGTGGTTCGTTTTCGGCGTGAACGTGCGGCGTGCTCGACGGCCTCCCGCAAGCTAGGCTACCGCAACGCGGCGAGCGGGGCGCTCGGGCCGCGCGAGTCCTTGAAACCGCCGTCATTCCTTCGCCGCTTAGCGACGAAATCAACACGTATTCTGCACCGCTGCACTTCCCTTTGCGAAACGTTTACGCGACGCCGCGGGCAAATTTTGCCGCGCGCGCCCGGCAATCGTGTATGCTACGCACTGCGCAATCGCCCGGCGGCGGTTTGCGCGGCATCCCCGCACACGTAAAACAAACGAATGGGGCAATCGTGTGAGCGAAGCGGCCGCGGACGCGGCCCGAACAACAAAGGAGAAGCCGCATGAAGCTGGTGGTAACCGAGAAGAACGACGCCGCGACCAAGATCGCGACGCTCCTGGGGGCGAACAAGCCCAAGTCCGACAAGGTGTACAACACGCCGGTGTACCGGTTCGAGGTAGACGGCGAGGAATGGGTGACCATCGGCCTGCGCGGCCACATCCTGGAACCCGATTTCGTTCCCACTCTTATATATAAGAAGCGCGGCGGTTGGCGCGGCGTGACCGAGGATGGCGAAGCGGTCGCGGCCGACGTCCCGGCAAGCCTGCCGCGCCCCCCGTTCAAAAAGAAGAAGCCGTTCATTGAGGACGGCGTGGAGCTGAAGGCGTGGAAGATGGATGCGCTGCCGTATCTGGCCTACGCGCCCATCGAGAAGCTTCCCAAGGAGAAGGACATCATCCGAAGCCTGAAGAACCTCGCGAAGAAGGCCGACTCCATCGTGATCGCGACCGACTTCGACCGCGAGGGCGAGCTCATCGGCTCCGATGCGCTGTCGTGCATCCAGGAGGTCAACCCCGACGCTCCCGTGTCGCGCGCCCGCTATTCGGCGTTCACCAAGGAAGAGATCACGCACGCGTTCTCGAATTTGGTGGAGCTTGACGTGAACCTGGCTTCCGCCGGCGCGTCGCGTCAGGACATCGATCTCATCTGGGGCGCGGTGCTCACGCGCTATTTGACGCTCGTGAAGTTCGCCGGCTACGGCAATGTGCGCAGCTCCGGCCGCGTGCAGACCCCGACGCTGGCGCTGATCGTGGCGCGCGAGCGCGAGCGCTTGGCGTTCGTGCCGGAAGATTACTGGGTGATCAAGGGCGCCTTCGACGCCGGTGCTGCGACAGGCCCCACTTCCGGCGAGGGCGAGCTTGCCTTTACGGCGCCCCACGCCACGGCACGCTTCAAGGACGAGGCCGCGGCGGCCGCGGCCATGGCGGCGGTTTCCGGCGCAACCTCGGCGCACGTCGCCTCGGTGGAGCGCCGCCGCCGCAAGCAGCAGCCGCCCGCGCCGTTCAACACCACCTCTCTCATGGCTGCGGCCTCGGCTGAGGGCCTCTCGCCGGCGCGCACCATGCGCATCGCGGAAAGCCTCTACATGGACGGCTACATCTCCTATCCCCGCGTCGACAACACGGTGTATCCCTCTTCGCTCGACCTCGCCGAAGTGGTGAGGACCATTTCCGGCAACCCGGCCTACAAGCCCTACTGCGAGGAGCTGCTGGCCGCCGGCGAGCTGCACGCCACGCGCGGCAAGAAGGAGACCACCGACCATCCGCCCATCTACCCGACGGCCAAGGCCACGCCCGACGACCTCGCGCCGGCCGACTACAAGCTCTACAACCTGGTGGCGAGGCGTTTTCTGGCCACGCTGTCCGACGCGGCGGTGGTCGAGGGCACGAAGGTGACGCTCGACGTTGCCGGCGAGCCGTTCGTCGCGAAGGGCGACGTGCTGGTGGAAAGCGGTTACCGGGCCATTTACCCCTACGGCATGAAGAAGGACGAGCAGCTGCCCGCCATGAACGAGGGCGCCTCCATCGCCTTCAACGGCGCAAAGTGCACGAAAAAGCAGACCGAGCCGCCGGCGCGCTACAGCCAGGGCAAGCTGATCCAGGAGATGGAGAAGCTCGGGCTGGGAACCAAGTCCACGCGCCACTCCATCATCGAGCGCCTTTACACGGTGAAGTACGTGCAGAACGACCCCATCGAGCCCTCGCAGCTCGGCATGGCGGTGTGCGACGCGCTCGACAAGTTCGCCCCGCATATCACGCACCCGGAAATGACGGCCGAGCTTGAAGAGGAGATGGACAACATCGCCGAGGGCCGCAACACCAAAGACGCCGTGGTGATGAACTCGCGCAACTTGCTTTCCGAGCAGCTGGCGAATTTGATGCCGCACTCCGAGGAGGTCAAGGACGCGCTCGCCGACGCCGTCGCCGCCGACGCCTACGTGGGCAAGTGCCCGAAATGCGGAAAGGACCTGCAGATCCGCGTGTCGCAGAAGACGCGCGGCATGTTCATCGGCTGCGCCGGCTGGCCCGATTGCGACGTGACCTACCCGCTGCCGAAGGGCAAGGTGGAAAGCCTGACCGAGCCGTGCCCGACCTGCGGCATGCCCCAGGTGAAGGTGACGGCGTTTCGCAGCAAACCGCGCACGCTGTGCATCGACCCGAACTGCGAGACGAACAAGGAACCCGACGTGGTGGTGGGCGAGTGCCCGACCTGCGCCGCGGCCGGCAAGCAGGCTAAACTCATCGCGCAGAAGAACCCGCGCACGCTCAAGCGCTTCATCCGCTGCGAGAACTACGACGAGTGCGGCGTGGGCTATCCGCTGCCGCAGTACGGCGCCATCACGGCCACCGACGAGGTGTGCGAGCATTGCGGCGCGCCGATGGTGATCGTGACCACCAATCGCGGCCCGTGGAAGCTGTGCCCGAACTTCAGCTGTCCGGGCAAGGAGGCTGAGGCCGAGAAGAAGGCGGCGGCCAAGGAAGCCAAGGCCGCGTCGAAAGAGGCGAAGGCCGCCGGCAAGGCGACCAAGACGACCAAGAAAAAAGCCCCGGCAAAGAAGTCTGCCGCCAAGAAACCGGCGGCGAAGAAAGCCGCGAAGGCTGACGAATAGCGAGTAGCAAAGGGGGCCGTCGGTCAAACCGGCGGCCCCAGTTCTTTATATCTCTTCGCCAGCTTCTATTGACCGGTAGAGGTCGCACCCGCGGGTGTCGACGGCCACGAAGACGGGGAAGTCCACCAAGCGCACGCGGCGCAGCGCTTCGGTGCCCAAATCCTCCCAGGCCACAGTCTCGCTTTCGGTGACGTGCTTGGCCAAAAGCGCTGCGACGCCGCCGATGGCCGCGAAGTACACGGCGCCGTTGCGCACGCAGGCGTCGATGACGGCCTGGTTGCGCTTGCCCTTGCCGATGCACGCGACGATGCCGGCGTCCATGAGCGCCGGCGTGGCGAAATCCATGCGGCTTGCGGTGGTGGGGCCGACGCTGCCGAGCGGGCGTCCCGCGGCAGCCGGGGTGGGGCCGGCGTAGAACAGCGTCTGCCCGGCGAGGCCATACGGCAGCTCGCCCGTCTGCTCGAGCGCTGCAAGCGCGCGGGCATGCCCGGCGTCGCGCATGGTGAACACGTCGCCTGAAAGCAGTACTTGCTGCCCGGAATTAAGTTTGGCTAGGTCGTCCTTCGAAAGCGGCAATGACAGCCGCACGGTTTCCTCGGAATGGCTCATCGCGCCCCCTCTTCCACGTTGTTGGCGGCCGCCGCAACGCGCGCGGCTTCGGTCGGCTCGCCCGTTTCCCAATCGATGAGATCGACGGACGCCGAGCGCATGGCCGAGCAGCCCATGTTCACGGCGACGGGCAGCGCGGCGATATGGCACGGCGCCGTCTCCAGATGCACGGCGAGCGCGGTTGCCGCACCCCCGAGCGCCCCCGGCCCGATGCCCGTGGCGTTGGCGGCTTCAAGCAGTTCCGCCTCCAGCTCGGCGTGCTTGGCGCTTGCGGCGGGGCTTCCCACCTCGCGCAGCAGCGCATGCTTGGCAAGGCCGGCGACCTTGTCGAACGTGCCGCCCACGCCCACGCCCACGATGAGCGGCGGGCAGGCGTTGGCCGCCTTTTCCCGCACGCAGTCGAGCACCACCTGCTTCACGCCCTCCCAGCCGGCGCCCGGCGCCAGCATGACCACGCGGCTGGCGTTATCCGATCCGCCGCCTTTCAACAGCACGTGCAACGTCGCGCCGCGCCCCGGGCGAAACGCCACTTCCGCAAACGCCGGGGTGTTGTCGTGGGTGTTCGTGCGGTCGATAAGCGCGTCGGCGAGCACGCTCATGCGCAGCTTGCCGTCGGTGTAGGCGCGCGCCACCGCGTCGTCGACCTTCGACAGGATGTTGCCGCCCACCAGCAGATCCTCGCCGACCTCCAGGCGAACCCAGCAGGTTCCCGTGTCTTGGCAGATAGGTACGCCGTCTTCGCGCCCGATGCGCGCGTTTTCCAGCAGGCAATCGAGCACCGCCGTCTCGCGCGGCGCGCTCGCGTCCTTGCGCGCGGCTTCAATTGCCGAAAGCACGTCGGGGCGCAGCGTCGTCGCGCAGCGGCGCACGGCCGCATACACCGCTTCCGCAACCGTCTTGGCGCAAAGCGCCTCGGGCTGCCTCATCTCGTCTTCCATGTTCGTCCTTTCCGAAATAAAAGGTGCCCCTATTGTGCGCCCGCCGTGCCCGAACGGCATTGCAGGCAGCGAAACGAACGGCGAAAAACCCGCCCGCACCCACCCGCCGCCCCGCCCACGTTCTTTCGCCGAGGGGTGTTCCCGCCTTCCCGCTGAAACCCGCCAGGGGTGGCGCCGTGGGTGTTTTATGAAGCGCCATCAGGGCGAATGCGCAAGTACACCCCCGGTGGGCGTGGGAAGTTAGCCGCGGTGCCAGCCACTATGGTGCCCATCGGCAGGGCCGCGAAACAGGGGAGCGGCCCTCAGGAGGAAAGGAAATGCCCGTGGAATCAGTAGCAGCGTTCAAGCCGCGCACCGTATCGGCGCGCGCCAAGCAGCGGGAGGGGGCGAAGGGGCCTGTCAATTGGCCGATGCTCATCGTGACGTTGGCGGTGGGCGCGGCCCTGTGGTTCTGCCCGGTGCCCGCAGGGCTCGAGGCGAAGGCGTGGCATATGTTCGCCATCTTCGCCGCCACCATCGTCGGCCTGATCATCAAGCCCGCCCCGATGGGCGCGGTCGCCATCATGGCCATCACGGCGAGCGTGCTCACCGGCACGGTGGGGCTTAAGGACAGCCTTTCGGGCTTCTCGAACACCACCATCTGGCTGATCGTCATCGCGTTCTTCATCAGCCGCGGCTTCATCAAGACCGGCCTGGGCAATCGCGTGGCCTACCTGTTCGTGGAGCGCTTCGGCAAGAAGACGCTCGGCCTGGCCTACTCGCTCATCGCCACCGACCTCGTGCTCGCGCCGGCCATGCCGAGCAACACCGCGCGCTCCGGCGGCATCGTGTGGCCCATCGTGCAATCGCTCTCGCACACCTTCGGCAGCCGCGCCGATGACGGCACGCAGAACAAGATCGGGTCGTTTCTGCACCTGTGCGCCTTCCAGGGCGACATGATCACCTCGGCCATGTTCGTCACCGCCATGGCCGCCAACCCGCTCGCCGTGCAGCTCGCCGCCGACACCGCCGGCATCGAGATCACCTGGGTCGGCTGGTGCATCGCCGCCCTCGTGCCGGGCCTCGTCGCGCTCATCGTGGTGCCGCTCGTGCTGTACAAGCTCAACCCGCCCGAGGTCAAGGAAACCCCCGACGCCGCCGTGGTCGCTCGTGCGAAGCTCTCCGAGATGGGGCCGGTCACCAGCGCCGAGAAGAAGATGATCTTCGTGTTCGCGCTCATCCTGATCCTGTGGATCGCCGGCAGCGCCATCAACCTCTCCGCCACCACCACCGGCTTCATCGGCCTTTCGGTCCTGCTGCTCTCCGGTGTGCTCACCTGGGACGACGTGAAGAACGAGAAGGGCGCGTGGGACACGCTCGTGTGGTTCTCCGCCCTGGTCATGATGGCCGGCCAGCTCAACACGCTCGGCCTCATCCCGTGGTTCGGCGACCTCATGTCCGGCAGCGTCGGCGGCATGAACTGGGTTGTGGCCCTGCTCATCCTGGCGCTCGCGTACTTCTTCAGCCACTACCTGTTCGCCTCGGCGACCGCGCATGTCACCGCCATGTACGCCGCGTTTCTGACCGTGGCCATCGCGGCCGGCGCGCCGGCGATGCTCACCGCGCTCGTGCTCGGCTTCTTCGGCAACCTCATGGGATCGCTCACGCACTACGGCGCGGGCCCGGCGCCCATCCTGTTCGGCGCGGGCTACGTCAGCCAGGGCAAATGGTGGGGGCTTGGAGCGGTCGTCTCCATCGTCAACATCGTCATTTGGCTCGGCGTCGGCGGCGTGTGGTGGAAGGTCCTCGGCCTGTGGTAGGCCGCCCGCCGCAAACCGCCCACTAGCAGGAAACGCAATCTGGTAGCGCCGGCCCTGGCGGGTCGGCGGCAAAGCCAGCAAGAAGGTCAGCAAGCAAGACAGCAACGGGGCGGGCACCCCTCCGTCCGCCCCACCGAAGGAAAGGAAACCCCATGAAGGAAATCAACGTCGCCGACATCACGGCCGAGGTTCGCCGCCTGTGCATCGAGGCGGCATGCGATCTGCCGCGCGATGTGGAGAAACTCATCCATCAGGCAACCGAGACCGAGGAGAGCGAGTTCGGCACCTACGCGATGGAGAAGATCTGCCGCAACATCAAGATCGCCCGCGAGAACAACGTGCCCATGTGCCAGGACACCGGCATGGTGATCGTGTTCGTCGAGATCGGCCAGGAAGTGCACATCGCAGGCGGCCTGCTCGACGACGCCATCAACGCCGGCGTGGCCGCGGGCTACATCGACGGCTACCTGCGCAAGTCGACCGTCATCGACCCGGTGCTCAATCGCAAGAACGCCGGCGACAACACGCCCGCCATCATCTACACGTCGCTCGTGGCCGGCGATGAGCTGCGCATCACGGTGATGCCGAAGGGCGCCGGCTCGGAGAACATGAGCCAGCTCAAGATGCTCAAGCCCGCCGACGGCCTGGAGGGCGTGAAGAAGTTCATCGTCGACGCCGTGGTCAACGCCGGCGGCAACCCCTGCCCGCCGACGGTGGTGGGCGTGGGCATCGGCGGCAACGCCGACAAGGCCATGCAGCTGTCGAAGGTGGCGCTGCGCCGCGAGGCCGGCGCGCCTAACCCCAACCCGGAATACGCCGCCATCGAGCGCGAGCTGCTCAAGGAGATCAACAAGTCCGGCGTCGGCCCGCAGGGCTTCGGCGGGCGCAACACCGCCCTTGCCGTGCAGATCGAGACCTATCCGACGCACATCGCCACCATGCCCGTGGCCGTGACGCTGAACTGCCATGCGGCGCGCCACAAGGAAGTCGTTCTGTAACTCGCAAGCAGCATGAAGCAAGCAGCCAATCGGCACCGTAACCGTTAGGAGACGAGAAACATGGCACAGGCCAAGAACATCACCACCCCGCTCACCGATGAGGTCCTCTCCGACCTGAAGTGCGGCGACATGGTCAACATTTCCGGCATCATCTACACCGGCCGCGACGCCGCCCACAAGATCATGGTCGAGATGATCGAGGCGGGCGAGGAGCTGCCCGTCGACTGGGATCGCCAGGTCATCTACTACGCAGGCCCCACGCCGGCCAAGCCCGGGCGCGTCATCGGCTCGTGCGGCCCGACCACGTCCGGCCGCATGGACAAGTACAGCCCGGCCATGATGGAACAGGGGCTCAAAGGCATGATCGGCAAGGGCCCGCGCGCGGCCGAGGTCGTCAAGGCCATGGTCGACAACAAGGTCGTCTACTTCGCCGCCATCGGCGGGGCCGCGGCGCTCATCGCCGACAGCGTGAAGGAGTGCGAGGTCATCGCCTTCGACGACCTCGGCCCGGAGGCCGTGCGCCGTCTGCGCGTGGAGAACTACCCCTGCATCGTGGTCATCGACGCCGAGGGCAACAACCTCTACGAGCAGGGCGTCGCGAAATACCGCATGGCGTAAAGGGGGCCAGACGTGAAGACGTACGACGTTGTCATCGTGGGCGCGGGCGGCGCGGGCATGTCCGCCGCGCTCAACGCGAGCGCGGCCGGGGACCTCTCCGTCGCCGTGCTGACGAAGGTGTTCCCCACGCGCAGCCACACCGGCGCGGCGCAGGGCGGCATGAACGCGGCGCTGGGGTATCGCGACGAGACCGACACCATCGAGAGCCACTTCTACGACACGGTCAAGGGCAGCGACTTTCTGGCCGACCAGGACGCGGTTGAGTTCTTCGTGTCCGGCATGCCGGAGCTGGTGCTCGAGCTTGAGGGCATGGGCGTGCCGTATTCCCGCGACGAGCAGGGCCGCATCGCGCAGCGCCCCTTCGGCGGCGCGAGCCATCCGCGCTGCTGCTATTCGGCCGACAAGACCGGGCACGTGGTGCTGCATGCGCTCTACGAAAACTGCGTGAAGAACGGCGTGGAGTTCCTCGACGAGTACAACCTGCTCGACATTGCCCAGGTTGACGGCAAGCTGCAGGGCGTGGTCGCCATCGATTTGCGCCGCGGCGAGATCGTGAGCTTCCAGGCCCGCGCGGTGGTCATCGCCGCCGGCGGTTTCGGGCGCGTGTACTGGAGCCGCACCACCAACGCTACGAACATGACCGGCGACGGCGTGGCGGCGTGTCTGCGCGCGGGCGTTCCCATCAAGGACCCGGAGTTCGTGCAGTTCCATCCCACGGGCCTGGCCACCACCGGCGTGCTTCTCTCCGAGGCGTGCCGCGGCGAGGGCGGCTACCTCATCAACAACGAGGGTGAGCGCTTCATGGCGCGCTATGCCCCTGAGAAGATGGAGCTCGGCCCGCGCGATCTGGTGGCGCGCTCCATCGAGACCGAGATCAAGGAGGGACGCGGCTTCGGGCAGGGCATGGGGTCCTACGTGCTCATGGACCTGCGTCACTTAGGCGCCGAGCGCATCATGGAGCGCCTGCCGCAGGTGCGCGAGCTGGCGCTGGCCTTCGAGGGCGTCGACATGATCACCGACCCGGTGCCCATCCGCCCCTCGAACCACTACATGATGGGCGGTATCGACGTTGTCGATTTCCGCACCTGCGCCACGGCCGTCGACGGCCTGCATGCGGCGGGCGAGTGCAGCTGCATCAGTGTGCACGGCGCCAACCGCCTGGGCGGCAATTCCGTGTCCGAAGTGGTGTTCTTCGGCAAGCAGGCCGGCATCGGCGCGGCGCAGACCGCACGCCGCCGTGCGTTCGCCGGCACCGAGCGCCTCGAGGAGCTCGAGACGCAGTGGACGCAGCGCTTTGCCGCCATGCGCAAGAAGCGCACCGGCGAGTCCATCTTCGCCATCCGCGACCGCGCGGCCGAGGCCATGTGGAACGGCGTCGGCATCTTCCGCAACGCCGAGGGTATGGCTGCTGCCGAGGCGGTGGTCGACGAATGCATGGCCGCCTATGCCGATGCGCGCATCGACGACGATTCGGTTGTGTACAACCAGGCGTTCATGAACTACGTGGAGCTCGGCAACGTGCTGTCCATCGCCAAGACGGTGTGCATGGGCGCGCGCGCCCGCACCGAAAGCCGCGGATCGCATTCGCGCGAGGACTACCCGACCCGCGACGACGAGCGCTTCCTGGCGCACACGCTGGTGACGCTCAGCCCCGATGGCGCCTTCACGCTCGATTATCGCCCGGTCGCCGTGACGAAGTTCGCACCCGAGGAGAGGAAGTACTGATGGCCGACAGGATGATCACGTTCAACGTGCGGCGCTTCGACGGCGAGCGCACGTTCAACCAGGAGTACGTCATCCCCTATGCGACGAGCACGCTTTTGGGGTGTCTGACGAAGATCCGCGAGGAGCAGGACGCGAGCCTGTGCTTCACGAGCGCATGCCGCCACGCCATCTGCGGCAGCTGCGCGGTGCAGGTCAACGGCAACGCGTATCTGGCCTGCGAGACGCAGCTCGACGAGCTGCTGGAAACGTTCGGCGGCGATACGCTGTACTTGGAGCCGCTGAACAATCTGCCCGTGGTGCGCGATTTGGTGGTGAACTTCGACGGCGTGGCCGACAAGATGCGCAAGGTCTCCGGCTGGATGTGCCCGCACGCCGGGCGCCGCGACCACCTGCAAAGCCCTGAGGAGTTCCACGTCATCGCCAAGCCCGCCGACTGCGTGCTGTGCGGCAGCTGCATCTCCGAGTGTCGCGAGCTCGCCTACGACGACGGCAGCTACCTGCCGCCGGCGATTATGAACAAGGCCTACCGCTTCGAGCGCGACAGCCGCGACGGCAACCGCGGCGAGCGCGTCTTGGCGGCCCTCGAGGGCAACCTCTGGAAGTGCATCCACTGCCAGCAGTGCTCGACGAAGTGCCCCAAGCACATCCCGGTGGCCGAGGAGATCAGCTACCTGCGCCGCCGCGCGCTTGCGATGGGGCAGAAGAAGTCCGAGGGCGCGCGTCATGCCTATAGCTTCTACGACGACGTGAAGCGCACGGGCATGCTCAACGAGACGATGCTGGCGCTGCGCACCGAGGGCGTGGTGAAGACGACCATGAACCGCACGCCGTTCGCCGTGCGCATGGTGGCGGCCGGCAAGATGAACCCGCTGCACATGCCGCACCCCGTGAAGGGCATCGACGAGGTTCGCCGCCTGTACGAGTTCTCGGCGAAGCTTTCCCAGGAGCAGAAGGAGGATGCGACCAATGTCTAAGCATCGTTACGCGTTTTTCCCGGGGTGCACGCTTGAAAGCGCCGCGGGCGAGCTGAAGATCGCGACGGAGAAGACCTGCGCGCGCCTTGGCATCGAGCTTGCCGAGATCGATGGCTGGACCTGCTGCGGCGCGGCGCAGATCCAGGATATCGACGACTTTTTGGGCGTGGCGGTCAATGCGCGCAACATCGCGCTGGCCGAGGCGGCCGGGTTCGACCGGATCCTGACCGTCTGCAACACCTGCACGCTCATGCTGCGCACGGCGAAGAAGCGCCTCGACGAGGACGCCGCCCTGCGCGCGAAGGTCAACGAGGCGCTCGCGGAAAGCGGCCTCGAGTACAAGGGCACCTGCGAGATCACGCACTATCTGTGGGTGCTCGTCGACGAGCGCGAGTACGGCCTAGACGAGCTGCGCCGGCATGTGACCAACCCGCTGGAGAACCTTTCCGTGGCGAATTTCTACGGCTGCCACATCCTGATGCCGCCCGACGTGATGGGCTTCGAGAACCCGCGCAACCCGCGCTCGATGGAGCTGCTCGCCGAGGCGCTCGGCGCGCAAAACGTCGACTTCGAGCAGCGTCTTGCCTGCTGCGGCTTCCACAGCATCTACCCGGCCGAGCGCGAGGCGCTGCTGTCGAACGGCGTGTCGTGCCTGACCGCGAAGGACGCCGGCGCCGACTGCCTGGTCACGCCCTGCCCGCTGTGCCATATGGCCATCGACATGTGGCAGGCCGACGCGCAGAAGCGCTACGAGGGCGACATCACCATGCCGACGCTGCACCTGCCGCAGCTGGTGGGCCTGGCACTGGGATTTTCCGCGAAGGAGATGGCCATTAACCGCCATATGGTCAACGCCACCAAGATGCTCTCGAAGCGGCTGGCGTCATGATGGGCGCGGTTGCGGGCTGCGGCGCGGGCGCGCTCGGAGTGGCTGGCGCGGCGTGCGGGGTTGCCGGCCGCAGCGCGGGCGACTTCGCCGTCGTCCGCCCGTCGAGCAGGGCGTTCGGGCTTGCGA
>CAVCPR010000013.1:22025-24662 GCA_963604235.1 Anaerovoracaceae bacterium
GGCGCGGGCGCGGTCGGAGCGGCCGGCGCTGCGTGCGGGGCTGCCGGTCGCGGCGCGGCTGGCGGGGTTGCCGGCCGTAGCGTGGGCGCGGGCGCGTGCGTGGGCGACTTCGCCCTCGTCCGCCCGTCGAGCAGGGCGTTCGGGCTTGCGACGGGCGAGGAATGGGCGGTGCCCGCCCGCGCGGGCGGGCGGTTCTCTTCCGCTTGCGGTGATGAGGCCGCGTGCGCTTGCGCCGAAGGCGCCGCCGGCCGCATCGCCAGCTTGGTGGAAGACCTCGCCCGGCACATGCTGGCCGAGGGCGAGCTTTCCGCCGACGGTTCCATCCACGTGCCCGACGACGGCCTGGTGGACGCGCCCGTGTTCGAGCAGCGCGCGAAGCTCGTGCTGATGGAGGGCGTCGAGGGCGCCTACGTGGTGCCCTCGGGGCAGGACTGGGCGCATGACGCGCTCGGCGAGGCCGCGGTGGTGCCCGGTATGGTCTATTCCGACGGCGAGGCGTTTTTGCCGGGCGAGGCTTGCATCGACGGCTACTTCCAGGCCGACTTCGACGGGCGCTGGGTGCGCGTGGAGCGCGGCCGGGCCGCCTTTGCGGGGCGGGCCATCGCGTGGCGAGAGTCGCTGGAGGAGTTTCCCGAGCTTCTGGCCGAGCTTTCGAGCTTCGAAGAAGCGCAAGGCGCGGGTGAGGGTTTCGGCGCGGATGCGTGGCGTGATTGCGCCGCTGCGTTTGCCGGGGCGCCCGCGGCGACCAAACCCGCCGCGCGCAGAAGCGCGTAGGGCTGGCGGCATGCTACCATAGGCGGAATCGATTCGGGGTTCGCCGGCGGGATTTCCGCCGGCGAACCTTTCGCGCGAAGGGCGCGATTTTCCCAGGGGTTTAAAAAGGGGGCGGAAATGAGCGGAGAAGACGGGACGCGCACCGTGGGCGATATGCGCACGGCCGTGTGCGCGATTGCGGGCTTGGCCTGCATGTTCGCGGGCATTTGGCTTGCCGACGGGCAGCTGCTCGGGGCACATGCCTCCGAGGAGGGCACGCTTTCCATGCGCGTGTGCACGTGCGTGGTCTATCTCGTGTTCTACCTCGCGGCGCGCCGTTTCCTGAAGAGGGGCGACTGCGACGTGCGCTGGTTTTTCGGCGTGTCGACGGTGGTCGGCTTTCTGTTTTTCGTCGGCGGCGCGAGTCTGTCCCTGTTCGTCATGCCCGTGCTTGAGCGGGGGAGTTTTACCTGGTCGGCGGCGGGTTTGTGCTCGCTTGCGATGATCAAGACCATCGGGGCGCCGCTGAGCATGGGATTCGTGTGCCTGTTCGCCCGTATCGGGTCGGCGACGGTTATGCGCGCCTGCACGCTCGGCATGCTCGGCGCCTTCGCGCTGTATTCCCTCGCTTCGCAAAACCCCGCCGCCGCGGTTTTGGGCGCCTTCGGCTCCGTTGCGCTTGCCGCTGCGGCCCTCGGCGCGGCGCTGCTTCTGGCGATGATCGGCTTTGGCGGCACCCCGGTGCGCGGGGCGAGCGGGCGGCTGGCCTTGGCCCCGAGCCCGCTTTCCGTCCCGGGCGTGGTGAAACGTCCGCACGCGAAGGTGGTCACGCCGGGCTTCGTCATCATGCTGGTGTTCTCGGCGATGATGCTCGGGTTTCTGCGCAACGGGTTCACCGGCGGCGATTACCACAACGACCCGATGTCGTTTCTGGCCTTAATCGCGCTGTTCGCCGTCGCGCTCGCGTGGCGGGGCTTGCGCATCGAGCACGTGTTCTACGGGGCGCTTCTGTGCACTGCCGTCGGCGTGCTGCTCGCGCGGCCGCTCGCGTGGGCGCTGCCGGGCGCGGAGCAGATGCTGTGCGGTCTGGGCACGACGCTGTTCGAGGTGGTGTCCTGGGCGCTCGTGGTGTGGGCGGCGCGCAACAGCATCGAGACGCTGCGCGCGGCTGCCGGCATGCGCCTCGCGGCGACGGTCGGGCATCTGCTCGGCACCATCGTGGTCGCGGTGGGCATGGTGCTCTCGGCCGGCCCTTCCGACGCTCTGTTCGCCAGCGAGCAGCTGATGGTGTTCATCTACATGGTGCTGTTGGTGGTGCTGCTGAAGTTCCCCGGCTTGCAGGCGCCCTTTGCCACGGCCAGCGACGCCTCCGAGTACGCCGTGGCCGACGCGGGAGCCGAAGAGGCGGCCGGCCTGGGCGAGCGTGCGGGTGCGTCGGGTGGCGTGCGCGGTGAAGGGCGCGTCTTCGGCTCTGTCGCTGGTGGCGCCGGCGAAGCTGTCGGGGGAGTCGTGCCCGACAGCGCTGGGGCCGCATCTGCCGGTTTCGTCGCGGGCGATGGTCGCGCTGCGGTTGCGGTTGGCGGGGAGTTTCCCGGTGAGGCTGCGCTCGGTCGCGGCGGCGTTGCCGGCGAGGGTCTGTCGGCCGCCTTTGGCGTCCGCGGCGACGGTTTCACTTCTGCGACCAACGGTGGGTGCTCATCTGGCGGCGGGGGAGTCGAAGACTCTTCCCCGAATGCGTCGGCGGGCGTTTCCCCTGGCGGCGCGGCGTCGGGCGTGCCGGTGCCGCTGATGCCCGGGGCGTCGGTCGGCGGAGCAGGGGTTGGCGGCGGCTCGGTCGGCGCGGGAGTCCCCGGCGTGCCGAGTGCGCCTCTCGACCCGGTTTCC
>CAVCPR010000013.1:25049-37169 GCA_963604235.1 Anaerovoracaceae bacterium
ATAATGGGCAGACTAAGGAAACGCCTATGCGGGCAAGCTTCGCGAACTCATCGACACATTGACGCGCCGATGCGTGCCACATGCGTGAACGTGCTGGACGCACCAAGTGTGCTGAACTCGTCGAACGCCGCCGCCCGCGCATCGGGAAGGACCGTCTGAAAGCAGCATGGATATCGCACAGGAATCTCTTCGCCTGCACGAGCAGTGGCAGGGCAAGCTCGACACCGTACCGAAAATGGACATCAAGACGCGCGAGGATTTGGCGCTGGCCTACACGCCCGGCGTTGCCGAGCCGTGCCGCAAAATCGCGGAAAACCCCGCCGATGCGTACAAGTACACCATGAAGGCCAACACCGTCGCCGTCGTCTCCGACGGCTCGGCCGTGCTCGGCCTGGGCAACATCGGCCCTGAGGCCGCCATGCCCGTCATGGAGGGCAAGTGCGCGCTGTTCAAGGCGTTCGGCGGCGTCAACGCCGTGCCGCTGTGCCTGGACACGCAGGACGTCGACGAAATCGTGGAAACCGTCAAGCGCATCGCCCCCGCCTTCGGCGGCATCAATCTCGAGGACATCTCCGCCCCGCGCTGCTTCGAGATCGAGCGCCGGCTCATCGACGAGCTGGACATCCCGGTCTTTCACGACGACCAGCACGGCACCGCCATCGTGGTGCTTTCCGGCGTCATCAACGCGCTGCGCCTGACGGGCAAGAAGAAGGAAGCGTGCCGCGTGGTGGTCAACGGCGCCGGCTCGGCGGGCATCGCCATCGCCAAGCTGCTGCTGAACTACGGCTTCCGCAACCTCATCCTGTGCGACAAGTGCGGCATCATCAGCTCCGCGTCCGAGGGCATCAACGATGCCCAGCGCGCGATGCTGGCCACCACGAACCTCGACGACGAGCAGGGCGAGCTTGCAGATGCCATGCGCGGCGCGGACATCTTCGTGGGCGTGTCGGCGCCGGGCATCGTGTCCGCCGACATGGTGAAGTCGATGAACGAGGACGCCATCCTGTTCGCCATGGCCAATCCCACGCCGGAAATCTTCCCCGACGTGGCGCGCGCGGCCGGCGCCCGCGTGGTCGGCACGGGTCGTTCCGACTTCCCGAACCAGATCAACAACGTCGTGGCGTTCCCCGGCATCTTCAAGGGCGCCCTCGAAGCACGCGCCACGCGCATCACCAAGCAAATGAAGCTCGCCGCCGCCACCGCGCTCGCCGAACTCGTTTCCGACGAGGAGCTCGGCGAAGACTTCATCATGCCCGAGCCGTTCGACCCGCGCGCCGTCGAGGTCGTGGCCGCCGCCGTGGCCGGCGCCGTGCAGGACTAGGCCCGATGAATCAGCACCGTTTCGTACCGTCGCCCGAGGAAACCCGCTTTGGCATCGACGCGCACGCGGCCGGCCAAGCGCCGGCCGCGCCTGAAGCGTTGGAGCCGGGCGTGTTCATCACGTTCGAAGGAGGCGACGGCGCCGGCAAGACCACCCATATCCGCTTTCTCGCCAATGCCCTGACCGCGATGGGCCGCGAGGTGTTGTGCCTGCGCGAACCGGGCGGCACGCCGGTGGGCGAGCAGCTGCGCGGCGTGGTGCTCAACCCCGACAACGTCTCGATGTGCGACGCGTCCGAGCTTCTGGTCTACGAAGCGGCGCGCGCCCAGCTGGTGACGGAAGTCATCAAGCCGGCGCTTGCCCGCGGCGCGGTGGTGCTGTGCGACCGCTTCTGCGATTCGACCGTTGCCTACCAGGGCTTCGGGCGCGGGCTCGACCTGGCCTTCGTCCGTCGCGCAAACGACTTCGCCTGCCAGGGCATTGTGCCTGATCGAACCATCCTTTTGGTGGCGGCATCGGCGGCCGAGGGCCTTGCGCGCGCCACGCTGCGCGCCGGCGCCGACCGCATGGAGCGCGCCGGCGAGGGCTTCCATTCCCGCGTCAACGACGCATTTTTGGAAATCGCGCGCGAAAACCCGGAGCGCATCCGCGTCGTGCCTTCGTCGGGCATGAAGTCGCAGACGGCGCTGTCGGTGTTTTCCGCCTTGACCGACCTGTTCCCCTGGATGCCCGATTTCGTGCGCGCCAACCAGCCCTACTTCGAGCGTCTCGACGTGCAGCGCAGCCATGAGGGCCGCATCGATTTGCGCGACGACGGGTCGGCCCCCGCCGAACGCGAACGCCGCATGATTTCGGTCGACGGCCAGTCCGGCCAGGAATCGGGACGCTAGCGCACATGGGCGACGCATTCGAAAGCATATTGGGTCAGCCGCAGGTGCGCGAATTTCTGCGCGCCATGGTCTGTGCGGGCCGGGTGAGCCACGCCTATCTGTTCTGCGGGCCGGCCGGTTCCAACAAGACGCTCGCGGCCTACGCGCTCGCCCAGGCCGTCGTGTGCGAAAACGGTCCCGTGCCGTGCGGTGCGTGCGAGGCCTGCCGCAAGGTGATGCGCCGCAAGCATCCCGACGTGCGCTTCTTCGCGCCCGAAGGTGCCGCCGGCTACCTGGTCGAGCAGGTGCGCGACATCGTATCCGACACGGCGCTCGCCCCTATCCAGGCCAAAAGCAAGGTCTACATCCTCGATCGGGTCGACCAGCTCGGCGTGCAGGCAGCCAACGCGTTTCTCAAAACGCTAGAGGAACCGCCGGCCGACGTGGTCATCATCCTGCTCGCGCGCACACGCGAGGGCGTGCTTCCCACCATCGTGTCGCGCTGCCAGGTGGTGCCGTTCCGCACCATCCCGCAAAGCGAGGCCGCGGGCATCGTCGTGCAGAACTCCGGCGCCTCGGTCGCCCACGCGCGCATCGCGCTGGCCGCCTGCGACGGGTCGCTCACCCGCGCGGTCGAGTTTCTGAAGTCGAACGAGCGCATGCAGTTCCGTGCCCGCATCCTGGAAGTGCTCGCATCGCTTTCGCGCGCCGACGACTGGGACATCATCGGGTTCGCGACCGACTTGGTGGGACGCGTGAAGTTGCCGCTCGACGCCGTGCGTGCCGACCAGGAACAGGAGCTCGCTGAAAACGCCGACTTTTTGGCGAAATCGGCTATCCGCCAAATCGAGGCGCGCAACAAGCGCCAGATCACCGCGAAAACGCAGGAGTCGCTGCGTCAGCTCGCCGGCATCGTGAAGTCCTGGCTGCGCGACGTGGCCGTCACCTGCGCGGGCGTGCCGGAGCTTGTGGTCAACGCCGACGTCTCCGACGCCATCGTTGCGGCGGCCGCACGCACCGACGAGGCGCGCGTCGCGGCGGCGCTCGCGGCGGTCGATGAAAGCGCCGCCGCGCTTGCTTATAATGTTTCCCCCGAAACGTGCATCGACGCGATGCTGTTCGAGGTTCGAGATATTCTGTACGGTCCCGCCCCGCGCGCCCCGCGGCGCCCGATCGTGCCGACGATACAGGAATGAGGTGCGCCATGGTTCGCATTGCGCCAGTTGATTTGCCGTTCAACCCGAAAACGCTGTGGTTCGACGCCGGTGATGTGGAAATCGCCGCCGGCGACGACGTGGTGGTCGAAACCGCCCGCGGCGTTGAGTTCGGGCATGTCTCCGACGAGGTGTTCGAGGCTACGCCCGAGCAGATGAAGAAGCTGAAAACCCAGCTCAAGCCCGTCATTCGCGTGGCGGATGACGAAGATCGCGCCGAGCAGGCCGCCCTTGAGCAGAAGGCCGCCGATGCTATGCCCATCTTCAAGGAGCTTGCCGCGAAAACCTCCGAGGAGATGCGCCCGGTGTCGGTGGAATACCTCTTCGACGGCGAAAAGGCGGTCTTTTACTTCGAGTCCGAAAACCGCGTCGACTTCCGCGAGTTGGTGCGTTCGCTGTCGAGCCGCCTGCACGTGCGCGTCGACATGCGCCAAATCGGCGTGCGCGACGAGGCGCGCATGGTCGGCGGCCTGGGCCATTGCGGGCAGGAGCTGTGCTGCAAGCGCCTTGGCGGCGAATTCTGCCCGGTATCCATCCGCATGGCCAAGGAGCAGGACCTCTCGCTCAACCCGCAGAAGATCTCGGGCGTGTGCGGGCGTTTGATGTGCTGTTTGCGCTACGAATACGAGGCGTACAAGGACTTCAAGAGCCGCGCCCCGAAGAAGAACGCCACCGTTTCCACGCCCGACGGCCCGGCGAAGGTCGTCGATCTCGATGTGCCGCGCGAAGTGGTGTCGGTGCGCCTCGAGGGCGAGAAGCCGGTGCGCGTGCCGCTTTCCGATTTCGACGCGCCCGAAGAGGGCAATCGCCCGAAGTGCATCGGCTGCGATGCGTGGGAGCGCGCCTGTGCGCCCGAGGAAAACTTCTTCGGCGCCGCAGCGGCGACGCTGGCGACCCCGCAGCTTTCCGGTTCCGACAAGCTTGCCGACCGCAGCGCCGTGCGCCACGTGCCCGGCGGGAAAAAGCGCTCGCAGGCCGCTGACGAGGAAGGCCGTGGGCAGAAGCGCTCGAGGGGCAAGGGGCGCGGAAAGGGCGAGGGCAAGAACGACCGCACTTCCGAGCGCGCCGAGCGCAACGATTCCGCCGCGCGCAAGCCGCGCCGTCGCCGCTCAACGAAGCTTTCCGCAGCCGGCGCGCAAACCGCCGATGTACGCGAAGGCGCAACCGAGGCGGCAGATTCCGCGCAGGCAGCGCCCGCGTCCCGCAAGCCGCGCCGCTCGAAGGGCGATTCCCGCCGCGGGCGCGATGGCGAGGCGAAGGGCGCCAAGCAGCAGGGCGGCGCCAAGCAGCAGGGTGGCTCGCAGAAGGGTCGCGAAGGAGGCGGCGACAAGCCCGAGAAGCGCAAGCGCGACCGCACGTCCGGTCGCGGCGGCGACCAGGGCGCCAAGCAGCGCGCGCCTCGCAAGCAGCAAGACGGCGGGCCCCGTCCCGGGCAGAAGTCTTCCGGGCTTTCCCGCCAGGATGCGGCGGGCGTCTCCGGCGGCGCGCAGGCGGCAGGCGATGGCGCCGGCCGCACGCATCGTCGCACGCGCAAGCGCAGCCACAAGGCCGCCGGCGCCCAGGACGGCTCAGGCACAGCCGGCGCGCAGCAGCAGTAACGGCGGGCAGCGGCCACGCCCGGCGCGCAGCTTGCAGTCACCGGCCCCGCGCTTGCCGCGCCGCCACCGGTCAACGCCAACCCAACCAGGTGCCCGCCCGGGCGCCGAAGGAGATACGCAACATGGGTGCAGGACGCGAACTGCTCACCGACTTATACCAGCTCACCATGGCGCAGGGGTACTGGCGTACGGGCCAGGGAAAAACCCAGGCCTGTTTTCACGCCTACTTCCGCGACTACCCGTTCAAGGGCGGCTACGCCGTGGCGTGCGGCATTGACCAGCTTGCCGAGCTCATCGAGGACTTCCGCTTCACCGATGACGACATCGACTATCTCGCAAGCCTCGCGGCTCCCGGCGGCGGCGCGCTTTTCGACGCCGGCTTCCTCGAATACCTGCGCGGCTATCGTTTAAGCGTCGACATCGATGCGGTTCCGGAAGGCACCATCGTCTTCCCGCACGAGCCCCTCGTGCGCGTCACCGGCCCCATCATGGACTGCCAAATCATCGAAACACCGCTTTTGAACTGCGTGAACTTCGAAACGCTCATCGCCACCAAGGCCGCCCGCGTCTGTCTCGCGGCCGGCGGGCGCCCCGTGGCCGAGTTCGGGCTGCGGCGCGCCCAGGGCGCCGGCGGGGGCTTGTGGGCCAGCCGCGCGGCCGTGGTGGGCGGGTGCGCTTCCACGTCCAACGTGCTTGCAGGCAAGCTGTTCTCCATCCCGGTGTCGGGCACGCATGCGCATTCGTGGGTGATGTCGTTTTCCGACGAGCTTTCGGCGTTTCGCGCCTATGCCGAGGAGTTCCCGAACAACTGCGTGCTGCTCGTGGACACCTATAACGTCGAGCAGGGCATCAAGAACGCCATCACCGTGGGACTCGAAATGCGCGAGCGCGGCGAGAAGCTTTCCGCCATCCGCATCGACTCGGGCGACTTGGCGTGGCTCGCGAAGATGGCGCGACGCATGCTCGACGAGGCGGGCCTTGCCGACTGCGGCATCGTGCTGTCAAACGACCTCGACGAGCACACCATCCGCTCCATCCTCGACGAGGGCGCTCCGGTGGACAGCTGGGGCGTGGGCACGAAGCTCGCCTGCGCGTTCGACCAGCCCACGCTCGGCGGCGTCTACAAGCTTTCGGCTACGCGCGCCCCGGGCGAAGCGGCATGGACCGATCGTTTGAAAATCAGCGAATCGGCCGCGAAGCTCACCGTGCCGGGCGTGCTCGACGTGCGGCGCTACTACGCCGCCGACGGGCGCCTTGCCGGCGACATGGTTTTCGACGTGAACGCGGGCGTGGGGGAGCGCGAGGTCATCGTCGACCCGCTCGACGACCTGCGGCAGAAAAACCTCGCCGGCAAGCGCTACGAGCTTCTGCTCGAACCCTTGGCGCGCGCGGGCGAAGTGGTCTTGCCGGCCGATCGCCGTGACGCGCTCGCCGCCCAGGCGCGGGCGCGTGCGGGCTTGGCGTGCCTGGACGAAAGCCAGAAGCGCATGCTCAATCCGCATACCTATCCGGTCGGGTTGGAGTATGGTCTTTGTGAACGCCGTCGAGCGCTTGTCGGGAAGCTGCGCGGCATCGCGTAGGATTGTAGTCAGGTTAACGTCGCGGCGGGCGACGGATGAAGTGAGGGGGTGCGTATGATCAGGATCGTATGCGATTCGGTCGCGTCCATTCCGCAGGAAGTGGCGCAAAAGCTCGATATCCAAATCGTTTCGCTCTATGTGCAGCGAAACGGGGTCGAATACGTCGACGCCACTATGGATTTGGACGCGTTCTACGCCGATATCTACGACATGGTCGACGACATCCCGACGTCGAGCCAGCCGTCGCAGCAGGTGCTTGAAGACGTCTTCGAGGAAGCCGCCCAGGCCGGCGACGAGGTGCTCGGCATCTTCATTTCCACGGGGCTTTCAGGCACCTACGACGGCGCCCTGCGCGCCATCCGAGCCGTCGCCGCGCGCAACGCCGGCTTCCGCTTCCGCATGGTCGACTCCACCTCGTGCGGCTACGACGAGGCGTGGCCCATCCTTGAGGCCGCCGCCGCGCGCGCCGTGGGCGCCGATCTGGACGAATGCGCGAAGGTCGCCGCGCACGCCGTGGCCCGCACGCGCTTTCTGTTCACGCCCGAATCGCTCACGTTTTTGCAGAAGGGCGGCAGAATCGGGGCGGCCGCGGCGCTCATCGGCAACCTCATCCAGCTCTCGCCGGTGCTCAGCGTGCGCGACAGCACCGTCATCACCGCCGCGAAGGTGCGCACGCGCAAGAAGGCGCTCGACAAGATTGCCACGCAGCTGCGCGAGGACATCGACGAGCACGGGCTTGTGGACATCGTCGTGCACTACATCGGCGACAAGACCCCGGCGGTGAAGTGGGCGCACGAGGTGATCGAGCCGATGGTTGGCCGCGCGGTCGAGGTGCTTCCCGTCAGCCCGGTCATTGGCCTGCACGTCGGCCCGGCCGTCGGCATCGCCTATCAGTGCGCGAACACCATTGCCGGCAAGCTGACGGGCCCGGTCGATGCCCTGGTGCTCAGCGCGTAGCGCTTTGTGACGCTCGCGAAACGCTTCGTTGACGGTGTGGGGTCGCGCCCTGCGCCACAGATGAAGTCGTTCATGATGGAAGGCGAAGGTTCGTTGCGGCCTTCGCCGTTTGCTTTGAAGTTGTGAAATGCTGTGCGCGCCCGCGCCGGCTGCGCAAGATGGAAGGAGCTTGATGGAAGCTCAGCACAAGTGCAATCTGATCATCGATTCCTGCTGCGATCTGCCCTTCGAGGTCGTCGATCGCCCGGGCGTCGAGCTGTTGCAGTTCCCGTATATCGACGAAGCCGGCGAACACGCCGACGACCTGTATCAAACCATCACGCCGCATGAGTTCTACGAAGGCATGCGCGCCGGGTCTCAGCCTTCGACGGCGCAGGTGCCCGTCGCCACCTTCACCGACGTGTTCACGCGCGCTATCGAAAGCGGCGTGCCGACGGTATACCTCAGCTTCACGAGCGGCCTGTCCGGCAGCTTCGACACGGCGTTGCTCGTGCGCGACCAGCTGCTCGCCGAGCACCCGGACGCCGAGCTGTACGTGGTCGACACCTACCTGGCCTCCATCGCCGAGGCGCTTTTGGTCTACGAGGCCATCAACCAGCGCGACAACGGCATGACCGCGCGCGAGCTGGCCTCCTGGGCCGCCGAGGCGCGCTACTTCGTGGACGCGGAATTCATGGTCGACGATCTGGAGTCGCTGCGCCGTGGCGGGCGCATCCCGAACTCGGTGGCCTACGCCGGTTCGAAGCTGGACGTGAAGCCGCTGCTCAACATTTCGCTCGACGGCAAGCTGGCGCTCACGGGCGTGGCGCGCGGGCGCAAGAAGGGGATCAAGCAGCTCGCCGAGTACGCCACCAAGCGCATGAGCGACCACATGCCCGGGCGCTGCGTGGTCATCGGCAACGCGGACTGCCCGAAGGACGCCGCACGCCTGAAGGAGCTTTTGCAGAAAGAGGACGACAACCTGCTGTTTTTGGAAAGCAGCATCGGCCCGGTCATCGGCAGCCATGTCGGCCCCGGCATGCTGGCCATCGTGTTCTGGGGCGGGGACAAGCGCGAGGATCTGTCGGTGGCGGACCGCATCGCGCGCAAAATCAAGAAGGAGGGCTAATACATGGCGAAAGCATTCGCGTACAAGGGAAACGCGACCGTGGGAAACATGGTTTCCGACCGGATGGTGCGTGCCGGTTGGCAGCGCGTGGAGGATGCGGGGGCGGCCGACGCGCTGTTCACGTATTTCACGACGCAGACCGCGCTTGAGGACGCCTATTTCGGCGACGAGGGCATCGTGTCGGCGGCGCATAAGGGGGCGCTGCTCATCGACCTGTCCTGCACCACGCCGACGTTTGCCCGCGAGCTTGCCGCAATGGCGACCGTGACCGACCTGGTTGCGGTGGAGGCGCCGCTCATCGTGCAGGACTGCTCCGTGCCCGACGCGTTCGCCGCGCGTGAGAACCTGGCGTGCCTGGTCGGTGGCGAGGAGGATTGCGTGGAGGCGGCGAAGCCCGTGCTCGACATCCTGTTCGCGCATGTGACCGATGCCGGAGGTCCGGGTTCGGCGCAGCTTGCCCGTGCGGCCTATGCGCTGCAGGATGTGGCGGCCGCCATCGCCGCCGTGGAGGCCGACGCGCTCTATCATGCGGTGCGCACCTCGTCGGACATGGGCGAGATTGCGGGCATGCGCGCCGGTGCAACTACGTCGTCGGGCGACGCGCTGCTTGCCGCGGTGACCGAGGGGCGCTTTGAGGGCACCTACACGGTGGAGATGTTCATGGCCGAGCTGACTGCGGCGCTGACCACCGCCGATGACGCCGACTTGATTCTGCCGCAGGCCGAGGCCGCCCAGCATCTGCTGGCGCTTTTGGCCATCATCGGCGGGTCGGACAAGGCGCCGGCGGCGCTGTCGCTGGTGTATCGCGAGGAAGAGGCGTGCGCCGACGCGGGGCTGGATTGGTCGCGCGCCGAGCAGGCTTATGCCGAACACGATCACGACCATGCCCATGACGACGATGCCGACTACGACGATTTCGGCGACGCGGGCTTTCTGGAGGACGACGGCATGACGGGAGCCTATCCGGGCTTCAACGGCTTGCCGTATTCGTCGAACTAGAGGTTGCGGCTAGGGCGCGGCGGATGTTTAGTCCGCCGCGTTCGTGCGTTAGGGGGCAAGATGGATTTTGCGGAGGAGCTTTCGGCGTGCGCGCTGTGCCCGCGGGCGTGCGGTGCGAACCGCGCCGCCGGCGAGCGCGGCTTTTGCGGGGCTGACGATGCGCTCGTGGTGGCACGCGCTGCGCTGCATCACTGGGAGGAGCCTCCCATCAGCGGCGAGTCCGGCAGCGGCACCATCTTCTTCGGGAATTGTCCTTTGCGCTGCGTGTATTGCCAAAACCAGGTAATCGCTGCCGGTGATGCGGGCGCGGCGGTAAGCGTTTCGGATGTTGCGCGCATGTGTCTGGATTTGCAGGAGCAGGGTGCGCTCAACGTGAACATGGTCACGCCGACGCACTACGCGCCGCAGATACGTGCCGCCGTGGCGCAGGCGCGTACGGCTGGGCTTGCCCTCCCTGTGGTGTGGAACACCTCAGGATATGAAACGGTGCAGGCTATCAGGGAAAACGTCGGCACGGTTGACGTGTATCTGGCCGATTTCAAATATATGGACCCTCTGCTTGCCAAGCGATATTCGCATGCGTCCGATTATCCGCAGGTTGCGCTTTCGGCGTTGGAAGCTATGGTGGAAGCAGTGGGGGAGCCATTGTTCGACGAGGCGGCGGGACAGATGCGCCTGACGAGCGGCGTGGTGGTGCGGCATCTGCTGCTGCCCGGGGCGCTCGAGGATTCCAAACGCGTGGTGCGCACCTTGTGGGAGCGCTTCGGGAGTTCGGTTATGTTGTCGCTGATGAATCAGTACACACCGGTATTGACGGCGGCAGCCGCAGGCGGCGACGCTTGGGCCAAGCAGCAGCTTGAACGCTGTCCTGAACTGGGCCGACGTGTTTCGGACATCGAATACGAAGAGCTGCTCGACTATGCGGACGGGCTCGGCATCGAGGACTATTTCTGGCAGCAAGGCGAAGCAGCAAAGGAAAGCTTTATCCCCGCCTTCGATCTGACCGGCGTGAGCTAGAGGCGCCTTCGCTCTTGCTTACAAGGTGCGGGTTGCGTTGTTGGTGTCCATTGTCATGCTTTCGAAACGGTTGGTCATGTAGCTGTCGTCGAAATGCTCATCGATGAACTCCGATATTGCATTGTCGGGGGCGACGTTGGTCTGGCGCTGATACCAGCGATCGAGCGACATCAGCGTCATCGCGCAGTCGAAGACCATGAGCGCGGCGCAAATAGTGGTCAGCGTATAGCGCCAGTTCCAGGGGATGCGATTGACCAGCTTCAGCATCCAGGGCAGGCATACCTTGATCCAGAACATACCGAGCACGCCCCACATGGCCATGAACATGCCGTTCGTGCGCCCGTCGATGGACAGGAACGTGCCCGTGTAGTCCCAGGCAACGATGCCGAAGGCGAACTGCATAAACCAACTCACGGCGAATTCGAATGCGCCGCCGATAACCGCGCTTACTAAAAACACCACCACAAGCGGCGCCTTGTGGAAACGGTTGAGCGCCATGGTCATCAGTGCGGCCCCGACGCCGTAGATGGGACTGAAGGGGCCGAAGAGCAAACCGGCGCGATCTTGGTAGACGCCCGGATCCACAACGGTGACGTGGTAGATAACCTCGAGAATAAGGCCGAGGACGCTGCACACCACGAAAATCCAAAAGAGGTTGAAGAAGTTCAGCGTGATGTAGCCCGGACCCTTCAAGTCCAGGCCGAGCGTGCCTGCTTCCGCTTGATCGCGCGTTTCCATGTCGCGGAGCTTGCGGTGCAGTTCGCGCTCTCCGGCAAGCGCCGGATCGAGATAGGACTGCATTGCCACCAAAAACACGGCGACGATGGCGACAGGGATGAGGTTTTTGCCAAGCCCTGTGAGCATGATGTCGCAAATGATTATGCCCGCCAGGAGCAAGATCATGACTTCGGTGCCCTGTGCGGCGTTTTTGCGCTTGTTGCGTAGCAGGCGGATGCCGAAGATTGCGAACATGACGGCAAGGGCAAGGTAGAGCACCGTTTCAACGCCAATGATGGCCATCGTTGCAGTGGAGCCCTCGTAGTCGAAGGTGCGGTTGGCGATGGACAGCGCCGTGCCGGCGACGAAGAGCGCCAGCAACACGGCGGTCACCCCGCCCGCCACAAGGCTTAGAATGCCGAATACCTTTACCGCGACGGGCAGCATCTTGCGATCGATGGCGTTGCGGTCGGTACGGAAGCGTTTAATCACGTGCCGCGCGGGCTCCGTGTTGCTCGGGTTCGTGTTGTTGCGGGTCATAAGGCTCCTTGTGCCAAGCCCGAGGTGGGCTGGATTGTTCGTAGCCAAGACAGTATACCGCGCAAGCCAGGTGTTCTGCGCATGCGTCGAAAATAGCGACGAGTCTCAAGGCACTTTCTAATCTTGTTTAGAGCTGCGTTCAAACCTATGAAGCTTTTGCTGCAAAGGGCACCTGCAACGAGGTGGTGGCATTCGAGATA
>CAVCPR010000014.1:0-11110 GCA_963604235.1 Anaerovoracaceae bacterium
GAAGAGGTGCTGCGTGTGATTTCCAACATGGAGGACGACATGGCCGAGGCGAGCCGCAACATGGACTTCGAGGAGGCGGCGCGCCTGCGCGACGAGGTGGTGCGCCTGCGCTCGGCGGTCGAAGGCGAGAGCGAGGCCGACGTGCTGAAGGACCTGAAGAAGTCCGCGCGCAAGGGCAGCGCCTTCGGGAACAGGAAGAACGCGGCATACGGAGGCTCGCGGCGCAGTTAGAGGGCTGGTGTTGCGGCGGGTTGCGGGCGCTGTGCCGCACTGGTCTGGCTTTTGGTTTCGGAGCCAGGCGTGTCGCGAGGTTGTATACCTTGTGAGTTGTTCGGCCCCCTACTGCTTGTTCATGCTCCCGGTGCGGTAGCCGTCCGCGTCCACCGTCACGAACGCGAAGCCCGCATCATGGATGCGGGCGCTCAAGTCGCCCTCGCAGAGCGCGTGCATAAGACGTTCGCGCAGCTCGGGGGCGACTTCGATACGCGCGAGGTCGCCATGGGCCCGGCAGCGTACTTGCTCGAAACCGGCTTCAATGAGCGCGTCCTCCGCAGCTTCCACCGCCGCCAAGTTCTCGGCGGTGATGGGGCTGTTGCAGGGGATGCGGCTTGCGAGGCACGCGTAGGAGGGCTTGTTCCAGGTGGGAAGCCCGAGCGCGCGCGAAAGCTCGCGCACGTCGGCCTTCGTCAGGCCGCTTTCGAGCAGGGGGCTTTTCACGGTAAGTTCCTTGAGGGCTTTAAGTCCCGGGCGGTAGTCGCCCAAGTCGCTGACGTTCGTTCCCTCGGCTATGGAGGAAAAGCCCAGCTTGGCGGCCTCTTCCATGATGGTAGTGAACAGCGCCGTCTTGCAAATATAGCAACGCTCGGGCGGGTTTTGCGCGAAGCCTTCGATGGCAAGCGCATCGACGTCCATGACGACGTGCTCGATGCCGTGCTCTTTGCAGAAGGCCGCAGCTTCCGCAAGCTCGCGCGCCGGAATCATCTGGGCCCTCGCCGTGATGCCGAGGGCGTCTTTCCCGAGGGTTTGCGTTGCCGCCCACAACAGCAGCGTCGAGTCGACGCCGCCGGAAAACGCGATGGCGACGCGCTTAAGCGAGCGGAGGTTGTCTTGCAGGGCCGCATACTTCGCCGCAAGATCCGCGCTGAGCGCGGGAGAGGTTGTTTGGTGTTGCACGGTTGCTCCTATCGAATTTTGCGGCACCGTACCACATGGAGTTGGCTCCAAGGCAAGGGATGGGTTGTTCTGCGTTCGGCGCTACAGCGCGTCGGTGAAGAGGATGTCCATGTCGACCGAGCCGTCGATGCCGGCCACGACGCCGTCGTTGGCGTACTGCCATATCGCGAACGTCGTGTTGAGGGAGGGGTAGGCGGTGCCGTACTCGGCGAACCAGATGTTGCGGTTGCCGATGCTCGACAGGTCGTAGCGCGCCAAGTCGCTGCGGTTGCCGTAGACCATCGAGCTGTACCCGGCCGCTTCCACGCGTTCGCAGAACGCAACGGCCGCCGCGGTGAGGGTGTCGCTGTCGACGTCGTTGACGCGTGCGTACTGGGTGAGGTCGCTTTCGTTGTCGAAGACGATGGGCAGGTCGAGCGTCTGGCCACTGAGAAGCCCCAGGGCGAAGTCGGCCTCTTCCCGGGCTTCCTCGACGGAGATGGCCTGCGAGTAGAAGTAGACGCCCACGCGCAGCCCCGCCGCCTTCGCGCCGGTTATGTTCGCCGTGTAGTAGTCGTCGGCCGCGATGGTGCCCTCGGTGTTGCCGCGGTTGCCCGCGCGCACGAAGGCGAACTGGATGCCGTCGTCGGCCACCGCATTCCAGTCGATGGAGCCCTGGTGCTCGGAAACGTCAATTCCGACCTGGGATTTCAAGACCCCGTTTTCCGAGTAGGTCATGCGGCCGTTTGCGTTCTCGAAGCCGTCCAGGTCGTAGGGTGCGCTTGCCGTCGCGGGCTCTTTCGCCATTTTCACGGTGCTTGAAGAGCCCAGAAACGACGTGGTGGCCAGGCCGGCCGCCGAGCCAAGCACGACGAGCGCCACGATGAAGGCCAGGATGAGCGCGGGCTTGCGCTTCGCGCGTGCGGATTGCAGCGGCCGATAGCTTGTGCCGGCGGATCGCCGTCGCGGCGTGCTGCGACGGGCCGTGCCGGTTTTCTTGGCGGGATGTGCGCGATGGACGCCGTTTCGCGAGGGGGTCGAGTGCCCCGTTGCGCGCGTCTTTTCGTTTCTTGAAGTGTTGTTCATGACGAAAATCGTAGCAAAGCGCGCCGGTGCTGCAAAACGGATCGCGGCAATCCTGCACGGTTTTCAGATGCCGTTCACAAGCGTTTCGGGGCATTCCGCCGCAATGGCGTACGTAACAGTTTCGTTACGGCATATTTTTTAGTGGATAGGTTTTATAATCTATAAGCAAATAGCAAATGGTAGGGGTAACGTTTCACTTATCATCATATGCTCGGCATAAGGGGAAGCTCTGATGGCATAAGGGGCCAGCCTTGCAAGCGCATGGACGGGACAAGGGTGGCTTAACGAGATGATGGTTTCGACTCGCGGGCGGTATGCTCTGCGTTTGATGGTTGACATCGCCAAGCAAGGCGACGCCGGCGTGCTGGTGACCATGCGTCAGGCGGCGGAGAGGCTCAATCTTTCCGTGAAATATTTGGAGCAGCTCGGCGGTGCGCTCGTGCGCGCCGGCATACTCAAGAGCATTCGCGGCGTGAGTGGCGGCTATTACTTGGCGAAAGATCCGCAGGACATCGTTATCGGCGACGTGCTGCGCGCCACCGAGGGTAGCTGCATGCCGGTGGTGTCCTCGGACGGGGGAGCGAAGGGTGGCGCCGAAGGTCCCGAGGCGCTTGCGTTTTGGCGCGGCATGGGCGAGGCCATCTGCGCATACATGGATGGCGTGACGCTTGCCGATTTGCTTGACGGATCGATAGAGTCGTAGGCTCTTTGGAAAAATTGAAGCTGCAGGCGCTCCCCGGATTTCCGCCCAGGAGATCCGGGGAGCTTTTTATTTGCCGCGCAGGGGATGGCTTGCGGCGCGAAAAGTTGGTATACTGGAAATAAGAACAATTGTACGTGTTTGTGAGCTTGCGATGGCCGCGGGGAAGGGCGGGCGCGCGGGTTTGCGGCGGAGCCGTTTGCAGCGGAGGGAGACGCGATGATCGATGAAATACAGGTGCGCAACCTTGCGCTTATCAGACAGGCGTCGCTGGTGCCCGCTGCGGGGCTGACGGTTTTAACGGGTGAAACGGGCGCCGGCAAGACCGCGCTGCTCAGCGCGCTGAAGCTTCTTATGGGCGGACGGGCGGACAAGACGGACGTGCGCGACGGCGAGTCGGCCCTTGAGGTTTCCGGCCGTTTCCTGGGCATGTGCGCGCAGGGCGGGGCGGATGCGGAAGATGACGGCGGGGGCGAAGGGACGGCTGAGGACGCTTTCGCGTCGGTATGCGATGTCGATGGCGAAGTGGTTGCCGTGCGGCGCGTTACTGCTGACGGCAGATCGCGGGCGCAAATTGACGGGCATATGGCCAGCGTGCGTCAGCTTGCCGAGCGCATCGCCCCTACCATTGACTTGTGCGGGCAGCATGACCAGCAGCAATTGTTAAAGCCGGCAACTCACGTGGCCATGCTTGACGCATGGGCTGCCGACGAGGTCGCCGCCCCCGTAGAGGCCTATCGCGCGGCCCTGCGTCAGGCGAAGCAGGCCGAGGACGAATTGAAGCGCGTGCGACAGGCCGGCGCGGCTTCTTCGGCAAAGCTTGACGACGCGCGCTTCGCCTTGAAGCGCATCGACGAGATCTCGCCGCGCGAGGGCGAATACGAGGAGTTGTCCGCAAATCTTGCCCGCGCCGAACATGCCGAGGCGCTTGCCATGGCGGCGAATCGCGCCTATGCGGCGCTCGGGGGCGAAGACGGGGCGATCGACAAGCTCAACGAAGCCGCTTCGGCCTTAGCCGACGGCGGGCGCTTCGACGAAGAGCTTGCGTCCTTGTGCGAATCGCTGCGCGAAGTCGGCTACGTGCTCGAGGATGTATCGCGCTCGACATGCGATTACCGCGACGGGGTGGAGTTCAACCCCGAGGAATTGGAAGCGGCGCAGGAGCGCATGTCGGCCCTGCAGGGCTTGCTGCGCGCGTACGGCCCGCGCATGGAGGATGTTTTCGCGACGCGCGATGCAGCGGCTGACCTGGTGTCGCTGATCGACGACGCCGATCAGCGGGAGAAGGCTGCTGTAAAGCGCCTTGAAGCTGCCGAGGAACGCCTGGCTGCGGCGGCGAGCGACTTGCACGAGGTGCGCGCCGCGGCCGCCCCTCGTTTCGCGGAAGCGGTGAGCGGGCAGATGGCGCGCCTGGAAATGTCCGGCGCGGCGCTCTCGTGCGCGGTCGAGCTGCTGCCGCGCGCCTCGTGGACGCTGGCCGGCCCATCTGCCATCGAGTTTTTGTTCCGCCCCGGTACCGGGATGCAGTCCCGGCCGCTTGCGCGCATCGCCTCCGGCGGCGAGGTGAGCCGCGTGATGCTGGCCATCAAGGTGGTGCTCGGGCAGGCCGATGCGGTCGATACGCTCGTCTTCGACGAGGTGGATGCCGGGGTGGGAGGCTCGGTCGCCAATGCCCTGGCCGACGTGCTCGCCGACTTGGCGAAGACGCATCAGGTCATCGTCGTGACGCACTTGGCGCAGGTGGCCGTGCGCGGCGAGGCTCATTACATGGTCAGCAAGACAAGCGGCGAGGACGGGAAGCCGGAGACGAAGCTGAGCCTGCTCGACGGCTCGGCGCGGCCCGCCGAGATCGCCCGCATGCTTTCGGGCGACGCCACCGAGGCGTCGCTGGCCCATGCGCGCGAGATGCTTCAGGTCGCGGCGCGCTAGCGCGGCTTGCGGAAAGCGGAAGCGGGTAACGAATTAAGGTGGCAGCTCTAAGACCGGGCGGGTCGTGTCTGGCCGGCGCCAATCCGGGTGCATTCGATGGGCTCAACGTTGTGCTAGACGACAACGAAGGGTTAAGGCAATGAAAAAGGCCGGCGATGCGACATCGCCGGCCTTCGTGCATTTCATGGTGGCCGGTACAGGATTTGAACCTGTGACCTTGTGCTTGTAAGGCACCTGCGCTCCCGCTGCGCCAACCGGCCGTTTGCCCCGTTTCAAGCAAAGGTATTTTCGCATAAGAACTGCCCGTTCGCAAAAATTGCATACGTCGTGATGCACCGATGACGCCTGTGGGCGCCTTGGCCTTTTGCGCGCTTTGGGGCCTCGTGCAAGGTTTCGAGGGAAAGGGTGCGTGGTCTGCGTCAGGCCGAGGGGTTGTTTGGGAGACGTTTCGGAAGGCAAGCCGGGGGTGTTCGCGCCCAGAATCGCGCAGCTTCGGCGCAAGCAATACGCAATTTGCGTGCCACCTTGTCCGCCCATACTGCTTGGCAGTGAGCGAAAGCGAGGAGGCGCGATGAAGCGAAAGAAGGCGCTTGCGGCATCGGTGGCGTGCGGCATCGCATGCGCGGTGTGCGTGATCGGATATACGCAGGGCGTGCGTGGCGAGGCCGAACAGGCCCGTGCCGAGGCCCTGGCCCGCTACGGCGGCGATCAGGTGGAGGTGTGCGTCGCGAAGCGGGACATTGCGGCGGGCGAGACCGTCGACGCCGCATCGATGGAGACGAAGCTGTGGGTGTCGGATTTGCTGCCGCCCGACGCGGTCCGTTCCGCGAACGAGGTGGTGGGGTCGAAGGCGTCCTCGGTGATCTTGTCGGGCGAGGTGCTCTCCACGCGCCGGTTCCGTTCGGACTCGTCGTCGCTTGACGTGCCCGCCAATACGACGGCGATCAGCGTTCCCGCCAAGGACGTGCAGGCCGTCGGCGGGGCGGTGAGCGCAGGTTCGCGCGTCGACATCTACGCCACCGGCTCGTCGTCGACCCAGGCGCTCGTGCGCGGGGTGCAGGTGCTCGCGACCAGCGCCGGTTCCGCGGCATCCGCCTCCTCAAGCGACGCGAAGGTCTCGTGGGTGACCGTCGCGGTGCCTGACGAGCAGGTGCAGGAGCTGGTGGCGTCGGCTCAGAAGAACGATCTGTATTTCACGATCCCGGCCGCAGCGACGGCGGGAGCGTAAGGGAAACGAAAGGGGAGTGGGCATGAGCATGCCGTTGGTGGCGTTGTGCGCGGACGAGGAGAGCGTGCGGCATCCGGAATTGTTGGGGCTTGCGGGCGAGAACCTGTCCGCACAGGGCTGGCTGCGCCTGTTCACCTCGGCGGAAGTGGCGCGTTCGTCGCTCGCATCGGATGCGCGGATTCGCGAGGCGTGGGTTGCGTCGAGCGATCCGGTGGCCCCGATAAACCTGGCGGCCGCGCTCAAGCACGACAGGCCCGATCTGCGCGTATGCATGCTGGCGGCGAACGATTCGGGGTCGTTGCGCTCGCGCGCCTCGGCGGCCGGCATCGACGCGGCCTTAACGCCGAAGCTGTTCTCGCAGCGCTATGCGCAGTACAAGCAGCTTTCGGCTGCTCAGGCGGTAGGGGGCGGCGGCGCGATGCCGGGTGGCGGTGCAGCTTCGGGGGGCGTGCCGATGTGCGCCGTCGCCGATGCCGCGTCGGAAGGTTTTTCCACGCAGGCGGGCGCTGCGCCGGGCTTCGGCGGCGCTTCTGTCGCGGGGACGTCGTTCGGCGGTGCGGGCGCGAGTGCGCCGTCGTCGCCGTTCGGGGCTACGGGTACGGGCATGTCGGCAACGCTCGGCACGCAGGGCTGCGCCTCTCAGGCCGCGACTGGATTCGGCTTACCGGGCGGCGGGGAGGTGTCGCAGCATACGCCGACGGGCTTTGGGCAGGCGGGTGCGCCCGCTGCTTCGCAGGCGTTCCCGTCGGCGGTTTCTTCGCCGTCCGCCGTGGCGCTGGGTCCCGATGCGCGGGCAGGTGGATCCCTGGTGAAGCCTTCTCCCGCCGCCCGACAGGCGGCGCAGCCGCGCGGCTTTTTGCTGCCGGTGGTCAGCGGCAGCGGCGGATGTGGGAAGAGCACCGTTTCCGTCCTGAGCGCGCTTGCGCTCAAGGCGGCGGGGCTGAACACATTGCTGCTTGATTTCGATCTGCAGTTCGGCGACATGGCGGAAATGCTCGGCGTCGACCGCCCGCTGCGCATCGACGAGGCGCTGGCCCAACCGGCCCGCCTCGACGCGCTGCGTCCCGAGGGCAACCTGCCCGCGCTTTTGGCGGCGCCCCTTCGCGTCGAGCTCGCCGAATCCATTGCGAACCAGGCCGGCGGGCTCATCGACGAGGTGCGCGGCCGCTTCGACGTCGTGATCGCGAATACGGGGTCCGCCTGGGCCGAGCAGCACGCGGTGCTTTTGGAGCGAAGCTCGAAGGCGCTGTTCCTCATCGACCAGCGGCAGACGTCGCTTCGCGCAAGCGCGCGGGCGCTCGAGCTGTGCGCGCGGTGCGGGATCGCGGTCAATCCCTTCGTGTTCGTCCTCAATGGCTGCGGCAAGGGGGCGCCGCTGTCGGCGCTCGACGCCTCGAATGCCCTGCGCGGGGCCCACGTGCACGAGCTTGCCGACGGCGGGCTCGAAGTCGAGGAGCTGTTGGCGGGCGCTTGCGGGCTGGAGCTGGTCGATTCGGGCAACGAATTGATGGAAGGGCTCACCGGGCTGCTCTCGGAGATCCTTCCCGCCGAGATGGCCTCGAAGCTGCGCGTGGAAGACGAGCAGGCGGGCGGTCTTGGCCTGTTCCGCGGCGGCAACAAGAAGCCGCGCCGCCGGAAGCGGTGAGCGCGATGTCTCTGGAACAGCGGGCGTGCGCGGCCGGTCTTGCGGAGCCGGTGATCGAGCGCGACGTGGCGACGCTGAGTCGGCTGAAGGCCGACGTGCGCCGCTACGTGTCCATCGAGGAGATCGCCCAGCTCCTGTCGCGGCAGCCGCAGCGCGCGAAAAGCGAGCTGCTCGGCGCCTGCCGGCAGGCCTATCAGCTGCAGGCATGGGCGACGGTGCCGGAGAAGCGACGAGCCGCCCTGGCCGGGCAGCTCGTCGACGAGGTGCTGGGGTTCGGGCCCATCGAGCCGCTTTTGGAGGATGCGAGCGTGAGCGAAATCATGGTCAATGGGCCGGAAAACGTGTTTATCGAACGCGCCGGCAGCCTCGAGCGGGCCGACGTCTCCTTTACGGGCCAGGCGCAGCTGCGGGCCCTGATCGACCGCGTGCTCGGCCCGCTCGGGCGGCGCGTGGACGAATCGTCCCCGATGGTCAACGCCCGCCTTCCGCAGGGGCATCGCGTGAACGTGGTCATGCCCCCGCTCGCGCCCGACGGGCCGATCGTCACTATCCGCAAGTTCACGGATCGGGTGATCACCTTGGCGGACATGGAGGCGTCCGGGTCCATCGACGCGAGCCTGCGGCAATTTTTGGAATGGGCGGTGCTCGCGCGGAAGAACATCGTGGTCTCCGGCGGCACGGGCAGCGGCAAGACGACGCTGCTCAACGCGCTGTCGTGCTGCATACGCCCGGGGGATCGCATCGTGACGATCGAGGATACGGCGGAGCTGCGGTTTTTGGAGCACCCGCACGTCGTTCGCCTGGAGGCGCGCCCGCGCAATGCCGAGGGCGCCGGCGAGGTGACCATACGCGACTTGGTGGTCAACGCCTTGCGCATGCGCCCCGACCGCATCGTGGTGGGCGAGTGCCGCGGCGCGGAGGCGGTCGACATGCTGACCGCCATGAACACGGGCCACGACGGCTCGCTGACCACGCTGCATGCCAACTCTCCGGCCGATGTGCTGCCGCGCATCACGACGATGGTGCGCTACGGGGTCGATCTGCCGGTCGACGTGATCGAGGCCAATGCGGCGAGCGCGTTCAATGTCGTGGTCCAGACTTCGCGCGCGCTCGACGGGCGCCGCTACGTGAGCCATGTGGCGGAGTTTCTCGCCCGCGAGGGCGGCGGGCGGTGCGGGATTCGCGCGATATTCGCGCGCGACGGCCCCGATGCGCAGGGCGTGTGGCATGAGCTGCCGGATTGGGTCGCCGCCTTCGCGGCGACGACGGGGATAGACGGGGAAGAGGTGCGGCGATGGATGGAAAGCTTGCGCTTGGCGGCCTAGCGGCTCTCGCGGCCTTCTTCGGCGGCCTGTTTCTGGCGCGTGCGGCGAGCATGCGCGTCGGTGTCGTGGCGCGCGCCGTGAAGAGCAAGGGCGTCTGGGCCTGCGCGGCAAACGGGGCGAGCTGGACGCTTCCCGTGGCGAAGCGGGGGTGTCGCATTCCCGCCATCGGGGATTTTGCAGCCCAGGTGGCCCGAGCCTTCGCGCGGCGCTTCGGTATCGAGCCGGCGCCCGAGGCGGCGTTGTCGCTCGTACTCGCGCTGGCGTGCGCCCTCGGGGTCCTCGCGGGGCTTGTCGCCCGCTCCCCGCTCGCGGCCATCGCCGTGTTCGTCCTTGCGTGCATCGTGTGCGCGGTGCGCGCAGGCGCTGCCGAGGATGCCGAACGGGAGGCGACGCGGGCCGCCGTTCCGGATGTCCTGCATTCGATGGGGGCGTGTTTTCAGGCGGGCTTTTCCCTGCAGCAGACGTTTCGGCATCTGTCGCAGGAAATCGAGGGCCCCTTGGGAAGGCGGTTTTACCGGGCGGCAGGCGTGCTTGAAGCCGGGCAGGGTGTCGAAGGATCGCTCAACGCGTTGATGCTCGACGCGTCGGTGCCCGAGCTTCGCTTCGTCGCCGTGGCGCTCGACGTGCAGCATCAGGCCGGAGGAAGCCTTCGCCCGGTTCTGGAAGCGGCGCGCGATGCGGTGGAGGGGCAGCTCGCCCTGCGCCGCAGCCTGCGCGTGCAGACGGCGCAGGCGCGCCTGTCGGCCCGCGTGGTGACGGTGATGCCTTTCGCGCTCATTGCCGCGCTGTCGGTGGTGAGCAAAGGGTTCCTGGAGCCGTTTTTCGCGAGTGCGGCGGGGTTGTGCCTGCTCGGCGTGGCGTTGGTCATGCAGCTTGCAGGTGTGCTCGTGGTGCGGCGGATGCTGGCGGTCGAGGTCGCGTGATGGGCTGGCCTGATCTTGTTGCTATTGCGGGCGTTCTGCTCGCATTCGGTGCGGGCGCATGCGCGATGCTTGCGCTGCCGCAGCGTGCGCGTGCGAGAAGGCGCACGCGTGCGGAGGTCGCCGCGGGGCCGGGTGTGCCGCAGCCGGGGTGCGAGGGCGCATCCGGTCGCGTGATCGACTACCTCGTGCATCTTAGCGAGCGCATCGCGTTGCGCAAGGCGGCGGCGGGCCCGTGGGCGGGCGCGTTTGCCCGCCTCGGGCGTTTCGACGACGTCGTCGCCCGGTCGGGTCTCTCCGGGCGCGTGTCGCGGGAGGCGTTCGGCGAGGCGATGGCGCGTCTGGCGTTTCTTGCGGGCGCTATCGGGTGCGTTGTCGGCCTGGTCATGTCCAACGAGCTGGGTGCGCTCGGCGCCGTCTTGGGAGCTGCCTGGGGCTTTTCGGCCCCGCGCCGCTCGCTTGCCGCCAGCTGCCGGGCGCGGCTCGCAAGCCTGGAGCGCGACCTGCCGGAACTGCTCGAGGTGGTTGCGCTCGGCGTCCGCAGCGGCTTGTCGTTCGATCGCAGCTTCGAGCTGTATGTCGAGCATTTCGACTCCGGGCTCTCGCGCGAGTGCGCATGCGCGATGCGCTCCTGGTCGCTGGGGCTCGAAAGCCGCGAGGAGGCCTTGAAGGCGCTCGCCGACTCGTACGGATCGGCGTTCTTCACGCGCGTGGTGTCCTCCATCGTCCGATCCCTGCGTTTCGGGACGGCGTTGGGGGCAAGCCTTGAGCAGGCGGCCGGCGAGGCGCGCTCGGTGCACCGCGCGCATGTCGAGGAACGCGTCGCGAAGGCCCCGGTCAAGATGATGATCCCCACCGGGACGCTCATTTTGCCGGCGATGCTGCTGCTGGTGCTGGGGCCGGTTTTGCTGGAATTGATGGGAGGTTACTGAACATGATGGAGAGAATCGCGTGTGCCTATCGGTGCGGTCTGGCACGAATGGCCTGCTCATGGGCGCGTCTACGCACAAAAGAGGATGGACAGGGAACAACCGAGTACGCAATCTTGGTCGGCGTCTTAGTGGTAATTGCCATCATTGCCATAACGGTTTTCCGCGGGAAACTTCAGGAGCTGTGGGATGCCAT
>CAVCPR010000014.1:11378-36631 GCA_963604235.1 Anaerovoracaceae bacterium
AGTGCATTCATGAGGGAGGTGGGGAAGTGGTTCGCATTCCAGGGACGGAAGCGGGGCAGGCGACGGTGGAGGCCGCCGTCCTCATCCCCGTGCTGTTCGTCGCGCTGCTGGCGCTGGTGCAGCCGGCGCTTTTGCTGTACGACCGCGTGGTTATGAAGGCCGCCGCCGCCGATGCGTGCCGCTTGCTTTCCACCAAGACCGACGCGCTCGGCTCGATGGACGAGTCGGTCGACGCCTACGTGCGCCATCGTCTCGGGGCCATTCCCCCGGCAGCGTGCTTTCACGTGCATGACGGAGGCTGCACGTGGGAGGTGGAGGCCGTCGGCGGCGAGACGGCGGAGGAAGTGTCGGTGGCCATTCGCACGAAAGTGCGGCCGCTGCCGCTCATCGATGCCGCCGGCGCCCTGACGGGAGCCCTTGACGGCGACGGGCTTTTGACCGTCGAGGTGCGCGAGAGCCGCCCGACGCAGCCCGCGTGGGTTGCGGGCACGGCGTCGGGGCTGAACCCGTCGGGATGGATCGGGGCGTGGTCATGATGGCGGGGCTGCGCATGCGCGACGAGGCCGGCATGACCACGGCGGGCATGGTGCTTTCCATGCTTTTGACCCTGTCGCTGGTGTTCTCGACCGCCCAGGTGTATCGCGTGCAGTCTATCTCCTCGCGCACCCAATCGGTCGCCGACGCCGCGGCGCTTGCCGCGCAGAATGTTGTGGCCGAGTTCATGATCGCCGTGCGCGTGTGCGACGCAGTGGTGCTGTCGCTGACGCTTGCGAGCGGTGTTTGCGCAGGTCTTGGCGTTGTGGCGTTATGCGTGCCGGGCGGGCAGGCGATAGGGGGCGAGTTGCTCAACGCCGCCGGCCGCGTCTCGGATGCGCGCACCTCCTTCTCGCAGCGAGCGGTTTTTGGGCTGAATCGCGTGCAGAAATCCTTGCCGTTCCTCTCGGCCGCGGCGGCCGCCGCGGTGGCCGATTCGAATTCGCGCGGCGCCTCTTCGTACGTGGCGCTTGCCGTTTCGGTGCCCGCGAAGGCCCCCGACATCGCGCTTCCCGACGACGGCGGGGCGGGGCGTCGGGCACTCGATTCGGCCAACGGGCAGGCGGACGCCATCCGCGAGGCGGCGCAGCAGGCCGACGAGGCCGCGCAGGAGGCGAACGCCGCGAAGCAGCGCGCCTTCGAGCACGATTGCGGGGCACGGCCGGCGTACTGCATGTCCGAGCGCGCCGAAACCCTCGCCGGATTGTCCGGTTCGGACAATCCGCTGTACTCGAGCGTGGATGCCTGGTCGTTCTCGGTGGCGCTCGAGCGCGCGAGGACGTACTACGCCGCGCGCTTGGCCAACGAGCGCCCGCAGGGGAACTCCATCGACGAACAGGTGCGCTCGCAGATGCGCAAGCGCCTGTACGCCTTCGCCTGCGGGGAACTTGCGCACGGCTACGTCTATGAGGAGGGCGGTTCGTTCGATGCGTATTTCCCCAGCCTGCCGCGCAATACCGCGCAGATGAGGGAGACCTCGCTGTTCACCGAGCGGGTGTATCCCTGCACGCAGGGCGAGGACGGCAACATCGTCATGCATGCATGGTCGGGGTGCCCGCTCGCCGGCGAAGTCGCCTGGATGGGGTCGATCGCCGAGATGGAGGGCGCGTCGTACGCCGAATGCCGGGAGTGCCACTTCACGGCGTCGAGCATGGGCGAGGTGGCAAGCGCGTCCTCGGCCATCGAGAACGGCTTCGAATACCACTATGCCATCGTCGCCGACGCCGCGCGGGACTATGGGCAGGCCCTCGATCGCGCCCGCCCCGCTGCCAAGGAGGTGCGCGATCGCGCATCGTCGGTGTTCGACGAGGTGGTCGGTGCGCTGAAGCAGGCGAGCGGGATGCGCATCGACGCTGAGCCCCCGGGCAGCAAAGGCGTGGTGGTGCTCGCGTCGAGCGTCGGCGAGGATGCGCCGGCGGCCGGTTTCGAGTCGAGCTTCGTGCAAGCGACGGGAGCGCTGGGCACGCGGGCGGCGGTCTCGTCCGCCACGCTTCTCGCCGATCCTTCCGGGGAGGGCGAAAACGTGCTCACCTCGGTGCTCGACGGCTTGAAGCCCCAGGGAGGCGCGCTTGTGGGCGCGTCGGGCATGGTGTTGGAGTGCTGGTCGGGGCTTTTGAGCGTCTATGCGCAGGGGCAGAACGCTTTGCGCGACGTCGTCCGCTCATCGCTTGGCGACCTGCCCCTCATCGGCGCGAGCGGGTTGGGGGATTGGGCGGCCGATGCGTTCGCCTCGGCGGTGGATGCGGTCGGTCTTGAGCCGGCGAACCTCGACGCCCTGCGTCCGGTGCTGGTGAACTCGGCCCATGTGGCCGCCGCGGATAGCGGCGGGGCGGCCTGCGCGCGCCTTGTCGAGCTCAAGCGCACGGCCGTGGAGCATCCGCTGGCGTCCAACGATGCCTTTAGCGCCGTGGTCGGTGCGACCGAGCGTTCCGTGCTCGAGCGAATCGACGGTGCGGGGGATACGGTCGAAGTTGCGACGATGGATGTCGAGGGGACCCCGGTTCCGGTGACGATCGCGCTGCCGCCGCCTGCAAAGGACTTCTCGAAAGGGGTCGTCGAGCGCATAGCCGAGACGTTGCTTGCCGTGCGTGCGAGCGTGACGGGGGTGCGGGCATGGGATTGATGCGTGCGTGCGTGCGAACTTGCGGCGGCCGGCCGCGCAAGGGCGAGCGGGGGCAGATGACCGTCGAGTTCGTGGTCGCCCTGCCCGCGATGATCGTCATCGCCGCCATCGCGGTGAACGCGCTGTCGTTTTTCGCCAGCTGCGCCGCCTTCGACGGGAATTTCCGTGATCTGGTTCGCGTCTGCGCCACCTCGCCGGCTTACGGCCAGGACAGCGCGGCGAGCGCCGCTGCGGTCGAGGAGGCGTTGGCGGCAACGCTTTCGCAGGACAACCTGAGCTCTCGCGTGCAGGTTCGTTCAGTCGCCGGAGGGCATATGGCCTACTCGGCGACGCTGGAATACGCTCCGACGCTATTCGGGCTGGGGCTGAAGGACGAGGTGCTCGGCGTTTCGCTGCCCAAGCTCGTCCATAGCGAGGAGTTGGTGGTGGATACCTACAAGCCGGGGGTGTTGTTCTGATGAGAGAGGGAAGAAGGAAGTCGGCGCGCGGCGGTGCCTTTGCCGCGGGAGTGCAGCGTCGCCGTCTCGCTGCGGCGAGCGTTGCGATCGCGTGCCTGGTCGCGGCGGTTGCCGTAAGCGGAGCCGTGCAGCGCGCTTCGCCCTTCGATGCGTCGTCCGGCGCGTCGAGTGCGCATCGGAGGGCGGGATTTGCGGCCGTCATGGGCGCTTCGGGAGATGCGGCCTATGCGGTGGAGCCCGGTATCGCCGAGGCGGCGTTTTCCGGGGAGCTGCCGTCGTTTTCCGGCGAGGAGGACGTGCTTTTGGACGAGGCCACATCGATCGTCGCCTACCTGACCGAGGGCACGGCGGCTTCGGCCGCGACGGAGCTGGCCGCGCGCATGGAGCCGTGCGGCTGGGCGCGTGTGGAAAGCGGCAGCGAAACGTTCGAGACGTTCAGAAAGGAAGGGGGTGCGTACCGATGGGCTTTCGCATCGTATGCCGAGATAGGGGAGCGGGTGCGCGTGACCATCCAGTGCGCGTAAGGGCGCTGCGGGAGGGTGCTCGTGCGCCCGATGGCCGCTTGCCGGCGGGGGGTTGCCCGCCGGCGAGACTGGCCGGTCGATTCGGCGACCGCGTCCGGGGGCTGCTCGGAGGGAAGGCCGACGGCGCGACGCTGGTGCTCATGCCCTGCAACGACGTGCATACCTGGGGGATGTCCTATCCGATAGACGTCGCGTTCGTGTCGAAGGAAGGAGAGGTCATCGCAGCGTATGAGGACGTCGGCCCGGGAAGGCGCATGAGGTGCGGCCGTGCGGTCGCGGTTTTGGAGAGATGTTCGAGATGCGCAGGTGCGTGGTTCGTCGTGGGCGACCACGTGTCCATCGTGCGCAGTGGAGGTGAATGCCGATGAAGGAATGTCCGATTTGCAAGGCGGTCGCGTTCGATGACGCGCAGGTGTGTTACGGCTGCCTGCATCGATTCGAGCCGGGCGAGGGCGCGATGCGCATCGATGGGGGATGCGGCCAGGGCACCGCGGGCGGTGCGCCCCCGGCCCCGGCAAGCCCGCCCGCGCCCCAGGGTGCCGCATCCGCGCCGGCGCCCGCGCAAGCCCCGTCTGCCGCCGCGGTGCCGTCGCAGGTGCAGCCGGCGCAGGCCCCGCCCGCCGCCGCACCGCCGCAGGCCCCGCCCGCGCCGGTGCCCGCGCCCCAGGCGGTTTCCCTGAGCGTGCCCGCGTCCGACATCGTCGTGCGCATAGAAGTGGTGGGTGCCGCGATGGAAGTCGGCGCGAGCGGGGAGTCTTCCGCAGCCTCGCGCCTTGGCGCCGAACAGGCCTGCGCGCTTTTGCGCCGATCGGGTGGGCGCTCCTCGGTCACGGCTTGCCCGGCCGAGGAGCAGCGAGGGGCCTCGGCCGGGCGAAAGGCGCAGGGCACGGCGCCTGCTCGGGAGCGGGCGCGTCACGCGGTGAAGGACGAGCGCGAGGTCGTGGTTGCGTGAGCGGCTTCGCGCTCGTGGTCGCGGCGGTGTCGGTACTTGCGGGCGCGCTTGTCGGGGCCTTTGCCGTGCCGGGCGTGGCATGCGTTGTCCTTGCGAGGTCATATAAGCGCTCTTGTGCCTGGTGGTGGGAGTCACGGGCCGATTACGAGGCGTACCTGAAGCAGCATCCGGGCTGCACCGTCTCGGCGAAGGATTCCGGGCAAGCCGGTGCGCTCGGGGCGTGGCTGGCCGATGTGCGCGGCGCCGTCCGCCGCCGCTCCATCACCAAAGAGCGTGCGGAGTCCCTGCCGCAGGTGGGGATCGACCCCGGAGCGCTCGACGACTTGCCTTCCGAGGCCGACCAAGCCAAGCGCTGCACGTTCTCCCCGACACTTGGTTGGCGCGCTGGTTTGGGCGTGGTTTTAGCTGCATGGTTTTCGGGCCTGGCGTTCTGCGGGCTCTCGACTCCCGCGGCGGTCCTGCTCGCCCTCGGTGGCGCCGTGATGGCCGCGGCGGTGGTGTGCGACATGCGGGCGCGCATCATCCCGCTGGAGTGCTGCTGCGCCCTAGCCGTCATCGGCGCGGCGTTTCAGGCGTTTCTCATGGGCGCGCAGGGCGTTGCGATCGGCGTTGCGGCGGCGGGCGTGGTGCTCGCGGCGAGCCTTGCGGTGAACCGCTTCGCCTCGAGGGGCTCGTGCCCCATCGGCTTCGGCGACGTCCGCTGCATGGCGGCGCTGTCGGTTGCCAGCGGGACCGGCGTCTTGGCCGGCGCGGCGGCGTGCTATGCGGTTGCCGCCGTGGTTTGCGCGGCTGGGATGGCATGCCGCAAGCTCGGGCTCAAGGATGGCCTGCCCATGGCCCCGTTTTTGTCGCTGTGGTTCGCGGTCGGCACGCTCGCCTGCCGATAAGGCGAGCGCGCGGGGAGTCAGGAAAGGGGGTGGTGCCTGCCAGGGAAAAGCGCCGATACGGCGAGCATGGCAAGCAAAGCAAGTAAACGCATTGGAAGAAAAAGGGAATCTAGGAGGAACACATGGGAAATCGCATGAACGAGATGGGCGGCAAGGTTCGCGCATGGGCTTTTGCCGGCGAAGAGGACGGCGGCTCGGAGATCGTGCAGGTCGTCATCGTGCTCGGCTTCGCGGTCGGCCTCGGAGCGGCTCTGCTGCTTTTGCAGGGCCAAATCAACGACGCAATCAAGAGCGCCGGAACGTCGATCACGTCGACGTTCAAGAGCGTGACGTCGAATTCCGTTCCGATGTAGATGATGCGCCGCGTATACGCGGCGGTGCGCGAACACGATGAGGCGGGGAGCAGCGTCATCATGTTCGTGATGGCGCTGCCGCTTCTCGTAGTGTTTCTTTGCGCCTTGATCGACTTCGGCCGGGTGGTGTTCGTGCAGATGGCGATCGACGACGCGGCGCAGGCCGCCTGTCGGCAGGCATGTGAGAACACCTCGGCGGGCAAGAGCGCGTCTGCTGCCCAAGCGGCGGCCGAGCAGGTGGTTTCGGAGGCTTTGCGCGGCGAGGCTGCCGCGACATCCGTGCAGGTCCGGGCGCGCGTCGGGGACGCCGAGCGCGTCGAGTACGTCCGCCGCCGCTACAGTCCTCAGGCGCGGGAATTCGCCGAGGCTTCCGCAGGCGTCGATTCCCGGAAGGTTGAAGTGAGCGTGAAGGCCGACGTCGCCAGCCTGACGCCGATCGGCTCGGCCGCCGCGCGGGCGGTCGGCACCGACGGAAGGTTTCGTGTCGAGTCCCAAGCGGCCGGCGTCGCCTGGGTGGCGCAGAAGGGGTGATTGACATGCGCGGATCGGAGCGCGGAAGCGAGGTCGTCCAGTTCGTCGTCGCCATGCCGCTGTTTCTGGCACTGCTGTTTTCGTGCATGCAGGTCGCCTGCACGGTGTTTACCTGCCAGTTGATTTCGTCGGAGATCGTGCAGGCATGCCTGGAGATGGACACCGGCGGCCTTGCCATCGCGTCGAATAAGGAGGCGTTCGTGAAAGCGCAGATCATAGGGGCCTCGACACAGCTTGCCGAGGAGAACCTCAGCGTGAGCAACGTGACGATTGCTGCAAGGAAGACGACGTCGGCGCGCGAGGCGGGCGGAGGGGAGACGCTCTCGTCGAGGACGAGCGGCAGCAACTTCACCTGCGACGTCTCTTATCAGGTGCCGGGGCTTTTCGCTTGCGTCGGCCTACCGCAGGTGCTGTCGCGCCATGTGGTGTGGACCAGCGTCGATGAGCGCGTGATCGAGGCGAGGGCCTTATGAGGCGGCCTCGTCGCGCAGAGACGGGCAATATGGCGCCGTTGGCCGTGGTCGCGGCCATCATCTTGATATCCGTCCTGTCGTTCGGCATCGACCAGGGAATCGCGTATGCCGCCAAGGATCGTCAGGTTCAGGCGCTCGACGCGGCGCGGCGGGCGTGCATGGACCCGACGGGAGCCTTGCCGGCGAAGTTTTCCGAAGAACCCGGGCGCGCCGTCGCGGAGCTCGCGGCGCGCGCGATCGAGCAGCAGGGCGTTTCCGGAGACGTTTCGGTGTGGTTCTACGAGGCGCCCGCCTTTGCGGTGCCGGACGACGAGCGGCTGTGGGTCGTGGGGATGCAGGTGTCTCAGGACATCCCCACCTCGTTTGGCCGTGCGCTGGGCACTCCGACCATCCCCGCGGCTTCATGCCTGATCATCGAGGCGAAGCCCTACGCCGCAGAAAAGGTTTGGAGGCCGGCAAGGCGCATTTGCGGATGCTATCGCCTCGCTGCCGGCGCGCCCGCCTCGTCGGCAGCGTTCACGGCGATAGATTCGATCGAGGGTTTCCCCGACGAGATAGCCGGTCGAATCCGCGAGGCGCTTGGGGAAGATTGATTGCGAGTGGCTGCCGATGGGTCGGCAGCGGTGTATAGGAGGTTCTTGCATGGGTTTGGGAAGGGTTGACGCGCGCCCGGGCGTGCGCCATGGGGGCGAGCAAGTGCGCCGCGGCGCGCGGTCGGCTCACGAGGGGGCGGCCGCGTCCGATGAGGTGCGCGGTTTCCGCGAGCGCTTCAAGCAGATGTCCGCTGTGGCGGCGGCTTCGGTGGCCGTCGCCGCGATGGCGATCTGCTTCGGGCTGTGGCAGGCGGGCGCGTGTCGCTCGGCCGTTGCCGCCGCCACCGATGGGGCCGTAGACGTTGCGGTCGTCACGTCCGATGTGAAGGCGGGGCAGGTGCTCGACGCCCAGGCGTTCGAGATCCGCTCGGTGCCTGCGGCGTGGCGCACGAGCGGGGCTTTGGTCGTGAACGGGCAAGCGCCGGACTTGTCCGGCGCGCGTGCGCTGGTGGATATACCTGCGGGCACGCAGCTGTGCTCGTCGTTTCTGGCGGGCGGCGCCTCTGATGGACGCCTTGCGGGCATGATCGGCCAGGGGATGGAGGCGGTTTCCCTGTCGGTCAACGATCAAACGGGCATCGCCGGGCAGGTGAGGGCGTTCGACAAGGTGCGCGTGGTGTCGGTCAACACCGTATCGACCGGCGAGGTTTCCGCCGAGGTTTTGTGCGAGAGCGCCCGCGTGCTCTCGGTCGGCGGCGCCGGCGCGGGCGAGGGGTCGGCCTACAGCGCCGTGACGATCGAGGTCGATTCCGCGCAGGCCGATTCGATCCGGACGGCGCAGGCGAGCGGCACGGTGAGCTTGCAGCTGTTGGCCCTCGATGCCCTCGGGCAGGCGGGTGACGTCCGTGGATAGGGATACCCAGCTTGCACTCAAGCGCGTCGTGCGCGACGAGCTGGCCGTCAGGCTGCGGGATTCCGCGTCCGATCCCGCGCGCGTCGAGGAGACGATACGCTTCGTCGTCGGCGACACGGCGCGCGCCTGGGGCCTTGCGCCTTCGCTTTCCGAGCTTGACGAGCTGTGCCGCAACGTTGCGGACGATTTCATGCGCTACGGCCCCTTGCAGCCTCTTTTGGAGGATTCGTCCGTGACCGAGATCATGGTCAACGGCGGCGGGGTCGATTTCAACGACCCGCTCATGCCGTTTCTGCCCCCGCATGTGTTCGTGGAGCGGGCGGGACGCATCGAGGCCTGCCCCGAGGTGCGCTTCGACGATGCCGAGCATGTCCGACGCATCATCAACAAGATAGCCGAGCAGGCGGGCCTGCGCTGCGACGAGTCCCATGCCAAGGGATGCGCGATGCTTCCCGGGGGGCGGGCGCGCGCAACCTACGTCGTGCCGCCGGTGGCCCCGGACGGCCCTGCGCTGAACCTGCGCCTGTTCAGCACGAACGTCATGAGCATGGACGATCTGGTGGCGCGCGGGTCGATGAGCCCCGTCATGGCGGAGTTTCTGGGATCGGCCGTACGCGCGCGCTGCCCGGTGGTCATCTCGGGCGGCACGGGCAGCGGCAAGACGACGCTGCTCGGCGCCCTGTCGGGCTTCATCCCCGACGACGAGCGCGTCATCACCATCGAGGACACGCCCGAGTTGCGCCTGCGTGCCGCCCATGTCGAGCGTATGCAGACCAGGGAGGCGAACACCGAGGGGGAGGGCGCGGTGACGATGCGCGAGCTGGTGGCGCTTTCCCTGCGCCGCCGCCCCGACCGGATCATCGTGGGCGAGTGCCGCGGAGGGGAGGCCTACGAGATGTTGCAGGCGATGCAGACAGACCACCCCGGCTCGATGACCACCGTGCACGCCAACGACCCGGCGAACGCCATCAGCCGCCTGCGCACCATGGTCGGCTACGCGAACGCCGATTTGGGCCGCGAGGTCATCGTCCAGCAGATCGCCGAATCGCTGCAAGGCGGGCTTATCGTCCACGTCGACCGCATGATAGACGGCTGCCGGCGCGTGGTGAGCGTCGTGGCGGTCGACCAGCTGCCCGAGGGGAGCTCGGTCATCCCCCGCGCGGAGCTGTTCCGCTTCAACGTGAGCGGCCTCGATTCGTTCGGGCGCGTGCTCGGGGATTGGGAGGCCTGCGGCGTGCAGCCGCAGCGCATCAAGGAACGCATGGTGCAGGCGGGCGTCTGGTACGAGCCCGCATGGTTCTTCGGCGGTCGTTAGGGGGTGTACGCATATGGGAATGGCAACGACGTTCGTGGCATTTGTTTTGGCGGTGTCCGTGGCCGCGGTGGCTTTGGCCTCGTATTCGATTGGCGCGAGAAATCGGGCGGTAATACGCACTGGCTCGCTTTCGGGCAAGGAGCTGTATGAGCGGGGAAGCCGCGACGACGGCAACGAGCACCGCCGCCCGTCCGGCCCGATCGCGACCGCGCTTGCCGAGGCCGGCGTCGATACGTCGCCTGCCATGTGGGTGGCGGGCGTTTCGGCGTCGTGCATCGTCGCGGCGGCGTTTTGCTCCATGGCCGGCGGCGTGGTCGCGGGTGTGGCGGCGGCGTTGGCGGTCGTCATCGGAACCTGCGCATGGCTTGCGCGCGAGCGGCGCCGCCGTCGGCGGGAGATAGCGGAGCAGTTCGTGCGTCTTTTGCCGCAGATGTCGGCAAGCGTGAAAAGCTCGCTGACGTTCGAGCGCGCCATTCGCGTGGCATGTGAAAGCGCACCCGACCCGGTCTACGGCGAGCTGGTGCTGCTTTTGGCCCAGGTTTCGTACGGGACGCCGCTCGACCGCGCCATGCAGGCCATGGCCGAGCGCACGGGAAGCGCCGACGCCGCGGCGCTCGCGTCGGCCATGCGCATCCAGCAGCGCTTCGGCGGGTCGATGGCGTCGGTGCTCGATTTGGTCGCCGACCACGCCAACGCGCGCATGCGCATGGAGCGGGAGCTTAGAAGCGAGCTTGCGGGAACGCGCCTGGCCACGTGGTTCGTGTCGTGCTCCATGCCGGCGATTTTCGCGCTCTCCTGGGCGACGAACGGCGATTTCGCCGCCTTCTACGCAAAGGAGCCTCTAGGCTGGGCCGTCGCCGCGGGCGCGGTGGCCATGGAAGTCGTGGGAATCATCGCCTGCAAGCGCGTCACGACGCTCAAGCGGGCATCGTTTTCGGGCGCGTAGAAAGGAGACGGCATGAATCAGGCAATCGGCTTGCTCATCGTGGTGGGTTCGGGGCTGGCGGGCCTGCTCGTTTACGAGCTTTTGGCCGCATGGTCCGGGGCGAAGAGGTTGTCGCTGCAGGTTCTCGGCGAGCAAGGGGTGCCCGCCGCGATGGGCGCAGGCGCGCCCGTCCGGCCCGCTTCGGCGAAGGGGGCCGGGCGCATCGAGGCGGCTTTGAAGCAGGCGATCGGGCGCATGTCCGGGATCGTCGAGGAGATCGCCCCGCTTTCCGAGGGCGATTCCCGCGAGGTGCGCGAACGCCTTCGCGCGGCCGGCGTGCGCATGGAGCCGGAAACGTGGCGAAGCCTGCGCATCCTCGCCTGCGCCGGTGCAGGCGCGATCGGCTTCGTGGTCGCGTCCCTGTTCGGGCTCGGCGCACTCGGGGCCGTGTTCTTGTGCGTCGCGGGTGCGGCATGCGGCTGGGGCGTCATGGAGTGGAAGCTGGCGAGCGGGCGGCGGGAGAGAAGGGAGGCCATCGAGGCGACCCTGCCCGACGCCATGGAGCTTCTCGGGGTCGCGCTGGCGGCTGGTTCTCCCGTCGAGCAGTGCTTCCGCGAGGTTGCCGGCAGCATTTCCGGCCCGCTTTCCGAGGAGTTCCGCATCGTCGACCAGGACGTCAACCTACTTGGCTGGTCGCGCGACGACGCGCTCAAGCGCCTGGCAGCCCGTTGCGCCAGCCAGGAGGTCGGCGCGTTCGTCGCGCAGATCACGCAGGCCATCAACCAGGGCGCATCCGTCGCCGAGGGCCTGAAGGCGCAGGCGGCGCTGTCGCGCGAGCGGGCGCAGGCCGACGCGCTCGAGCGCATCAGGAAGATGCCCACGAAACTCGACGTCGTGCTGTCGGTCTGCTTCCTGCCGCCGACGACGATCGTCGTGCTGGTTCCGACCGTGGTGAAGCTGCTCGCGTTTTTGAAGAACGGCATGTGAGGGCGCCTTATGCGGCGCGATTTGAATTATGAAGGGGGAGGTTGTCGATGGGAAGGCGGGGCATGGCGCGGCGCAGGGCGAGGTCGGGAAGGGTTTTCCGGCCATCGCCCGTGCGCGGCGGGGCCAAGGGCGCGCACGGGCGCGCATCCGGTTTCGGCAGGCGTCGCCGGGGAGGCGATACGGGCGCGGTGCGCACCGTCGGGCGCGATGGCGAGTCTCCCGAGGAGCCGATGACCCGGCGCATGTTCGTCGTGGGCGCGGCGTGCCTTGCGGGGCTTTTGCTTTGGAATCCTCGGCGAGCGTTCGCGATGGATCCGAAATGGGATGGGCGCTACGTCTTCCGCGGGCGCGGGGTGCACTACCCCAATCAATTCTGGTCCGAGATCGGCGCGATCGAGGGGCATGGGACCACTGCCGGCGAGGTGATGTACACCGACAAGTCGATCGAGGCGTACACGCCCTGGGTCGAGTGGGACATCTCCTCGAATCAGTTCATCCGGGTCGCTACCAGGATAGAGATGCAGTGCGATTTCACGACCGAGCTGTACTACCATCTCACGGGCGTGCTCCAAATCGCCTGCGGCAGCTACAACGGCGTTAACGAGAACTACAACCTCTGGCATACCTGGTCGGGCGACGACACGCGCTTCAGTCTGTACCACCGCGTGGACGGCAAGCCGGCAGACGGCGAGTGTCTGGAGTCGAAGGTCGTGGTCATCGACAACGAGCGCGGCGAGGGCATCCATAAGGCCGAATGGCATATCTGGACCGACTACCGGGAATATCCGGGTTCGCGCTACGACGTGTGGGTCCGGCGCCAAAGCGCAGCCGCGATGCACGCCTACCAGCTTCGCTCGTGGTTTTGGAACTACTACTACTTTGGGAAGAGTTGGTACGGCCAGAACTGCAAGGACGATCCTCCCATAGGATTCTCGACGCAGTGGGCCGAGATGCAATCCGATCGCATCTATATCAACAGCAGCCCCCAGTGGTGCCGCCGCGTGGTCCGCATTTCCCCGCAGCAGCGCCCCGACGGCTACCTCGACGTGGGCTCGGCAAACCAGGCCAGCGGTGCTGCGGTGGTGCTGTGGAACGACTCGGGCACGATCAACCAGAACTGGATTATCGAGCCCACCTCATGCGCCGAGGCGAAGGGGACGGTGAAGTTGATTCCGGCCCACACCGGTCACGGCAATTTGGTGCTCGACCACAAAGGAGGCGGTCCGACCAGAAATGCCGCGCAAGCCCATCTCTGGGAAGGGCTGTCCAATCGGGCGCAGTCGTTTTGGCTGCACGAGTCGGGAGGGACGTGGTGGCTGTTCGCCGATTGCTCGGGGATGCCCCTCGAATGCCCGGACGGCTCGTATGCCGACGGGACGGGCGTGCGGTTCAACTCGAACGGCTATCCGGGCGGGGAGTGGGATATAGCGCATCGCAAATGGAGGATAGAGGATGCGAGATTCGGGACGCGGGACGGGTCGCAGCTTGCTTTGTCCGGATCCATCAAAGGCGGCCGCGGCATCCTTGGCGGGACGGTCAGCATCCCCGATCTTCAGGCGACGTGCAGCCCGCGCGAGTATTCGGGCGGCGCAGGCGCGACGCGGGGGATGGTCAGGTCCTGCGAATGGGTGGTGACCGACGTCGATGCGCCCTGGGTCCGCGAGGCCCCCGAGGTGCTCGGCGTGGCGACCTTCACCGACGGCACGGTGCTCGCCGAGCAGCCCGGCGCGGGCGTTATCGGGGCGATTGGCATCGGCAAGGAGCTCTCGGACGTTTCCTTGCGCGTCGTGGGGACGAGCCTTTCCGGGTACGTCAAACTTGGGCGATGGGGATCGGGCGCGCAAAAGAGGATGCAGCTGAGCCTGACCGGCGAGCTGCAGGCGCGCTATCACATCGCCTACAGCGTCTACAACGAGCAGATGGGCTGGAGCGGCACGGCCTATGACGGGCAATGGGCCGGCTGGCTGAACCGCACCTCGAGCGCCCTGCGGGTGGAGTTGCGTCATCGCAGCGTGGTGGCAAGCGGGGACGATATGCGCAGCTTCACGCTGGACAAGTCCTACGACGAGAAGTTCGTCACCTGCATCGTCCGCGCGCGCACGCGCTATGCCGACGTCCCGTATCGGGGCTATGCCGCCACCAATACGCTTGCAGTGGGAACGCCGAAGGCGAAGATCAGCTACTACGTCGACGGTTCGACGACGCCGTGCTTCGAGGACAAGGCGCCGAAGGGCGATCCGTACCACGTGGCCGAACAGGCCGGCGAGGCCGCGCGCAACAGCGCCTGCTCGTCGTTTCGCGGGTGGTACACCGACTCTGCCTGTACGCGCCCGTTCACGTCGGGAACGGTCGTCGGCGAGGACATCTCGCTGTACGGCCGCAATGTCGCGACCGTGCGCTTCTCCTACACGGTGCCGACGATCGAGCTGTTCGCGGATCGCCAGCGCTTCCTCGACGAGGGGCTGAGCGCTCGCGCCACCGACGAGGATCTTCTCGGCCCGAACCAAACGATCGATTACGGGAAGCGCCTGAACATCGGCGCGCGTCCCAGCATGTGGTACGAGGATTTCGGTGCGGCGCGCAAAGCCGAGAACGTGCATGGCGCCTTCGCGAGCGCCGACGAGGACGGATCCGCCGTTGCGTCGGTGACCATCACCGGAGACGCCACCCTGTACTTGGCTTGGCGCGCGCCGGAGTTCGACGGAATCGAGGTTTCGTGAGCTTCATGCGGCCCTTTCCGTTGCGCACGAAAGGAAGAAGCCCCGGGCGCGTCTGGCGTCAACGGGGCTTCGGGTGGATCGTATTCGGCTCAGCCGCCGCCGAGCCGGGGCAGGGCGGCGCTTGTACGGCGAGATGCTAGCGGGCCAGCTCCTTTTCATACTGCTCTTCGGCCAGGTTCTGCACGCTGTCGCCGATAGCCTGGTAGATGGCGAGCAGCTTCTCGCAGTCCTCGGTAAGCTGGCTGCCATGCGCACCGTTGCGGTACAGAAGCTGCGTGCCCAGTGCCGCCTCGGTGTCCTTGATGATGCGCCAGGCCTTGCTGTACGCCATGCCCATGCTTTTGGCCGCGGCGTTCAGCGAGCCGGTGTCGCGCACGCCGAGGCACAGGCTCGCGATGCCGCGCCCGAACACCGAGCTGCTCTCGGTTTCGGGGTTCACGATGGAAAGGCGGATCAGAGGCTTAAGCTTGCTCAGTTCGCTCATGGTGGTGGTTCCTTTCCCTTTTCCCTAAATCATGCGCGCGGCTCTCCTGCCGTGCGCGTCTGCGGTCGTTAGTCGTTTCGGCTGGCGAGGAACGCGGCGGTCGCCTGCTCGATGGCGTCCGTCGTGCCGTCGATCACCTCGGTGAAGCGGACGGGCAGGCTGTCGAGCTCGGCAAGCCCGCGCGGGATGTCGTGATGCCCCGACTCGTCGGCAACAAGCTGGTTCAGCTCGCAGCCCGAAAGCGCCTCGACGTCGGCGGGCAGCTGCTGCTCGGGAGCCATGTCGTGCAGGGCGCGGTAAACGTTGTTGCCGAACTTGGCCCAGTGCGCCGTGCTCGCGATAAGCACCGGGTTTTCGCCGCGCAGGTTTTCGGCGACGCGGTACGCCACGGCCGTGTGCGGGTCGAGCAGGTAGTCGTGCGCGTCGAGCACTTCCTTAATGGTGGACAGGCATTCCGCATTGGTCACGGAGTCGGCGCGCAGGACCTCGCGCACGCGGGCGAACGTCTCCTCGTCCACGCGGAAGCGGCGGTTGGCTTTCAGATCGGCCATCCAGGAGGCGATGGCGGCCGCATCGCGGCCCGTCAGCTCGAACAGCTGGCGCTCGAGGTTGGAGCTGACCAGGATGTCCATGGAAGGCGAGGGCGTCAGCACGAAGGGACGCTCGGAGATGTCGTAGGTGCCCGTGTTGATGAAGTCGGTGAGCACGCGGTTCTCGTTGCTGGCGCACAGGAGCATGTCGATCGGGGTGCCCATGCGCTTGGCGTAGTACGCGGCCAAGATATTGCCGAAGTTGCCGGTGGGGACGCACACGTCGATGGGCGTGCCCGCGCTCACCTTGCCGTCGGCGACGAGCTGCGCGTAGGCGGAGACGTAGTAGACCACCTGCGGCAGCAGACGGCCCCAGTTGATGGAGTTCGCGCTCGAAAGGGCCACGCCGTGCTCGCTTAGCAGCGTGCTTGCGAAATCCGCGTCGCCGAACACGTTCTTCGCGCCGGTCTGGCAGTCGTCGAAGTTGCCGCGCACGCCCCAGACGTTGACGTTGCCGCCGCGCTGGGTTGCCATCTGGCGGTACTGGATGTCGCTGACGCCGCCGTCGGGATACATGACGGAGATGGCGACGTGGTCGAGGTCGCGGAAGCCCTCGAGCGCCGCTTTGCCGGTGTCGCCCGAAGTCGCCACCAGGATAAGGAAGTCGTGGTCGAGCTTTCCCTGGCTGCGCAGCTGCGAGGCGCTGGCGGAGAAGAAGCGCGGCAGGCACTGCAGCGCCATGTCCTTGAAGGCGCTCGTGGGGCCGTGCCACAGCTCGAGCACGTGCGTGTTCTCGTCAAGGGAGGTGATGGGGCAGATGCGCTCGTCGTCGAAGTTTTCCCCGTACGTCGCCGCCATCAGCTCGTCGACCTTGGCGTCGGGCAGGTCGATGCCGAACGCCTTATAGATGTATGCCGCGCGCTTTGCGTAGGGCAGCTTCGCCAAGGCGAGGATGTCGTCGAGCGCAAGGCTCGGGATATTCTCGGGGACGTACAGGCCGCCGCCGTCGGCCAGGCCGTTGATCACCGCTTGGGTGAACTCGATGGGCTCGGTGACGGCTCCGCGCGTGTCGATGTAGCGGTTGGTGGCAGTGGCGTCCATGGTTCCTCCGGATTGCTGTCGGCATTATTCACTGATCGCATAATATTCCCTCAAAAGCACAGTTGGAATAGCGCGGTTAGTTTCTTCATGCAAAAGTTTGGGCTTGGCGCTCCTGCGGGGGCCAAGCACGCCGCGACTCTTGGTTGCGCGCTCTTTGCGCCTCGCCCGCGCGTCCGCCGTCGCACGCTCTCGCAAAGCCAACAACGCCCTGCAGCACGTCCGCCGCCCGCCAACCCCGAGTGCCGCCCGTCTCGTAAGAGGCCCGTAAACCGCCATTTCGCACGCGCATTCGTGAAGGTATTGTGACGAAGCGTTGAAAACTAACCCTTGGTTGACAAAAAAGTTGCCCCAAGGTTCCATTCCGCGTGCAACTGCGCTAGTATCCCTACGTTGTCTTTAGTTAACATTTGACGGGGGTGCACCATGGACAATGCATCGGCAGCAACCATGCAAAGCGCTGCTTCCCAGGCAGGCCCTGCAGGCGGCGTGTCCGTTCAGCAGATGCCTCTTTCCTTTTTGAAGGAGGGCGAGGCCGCCAAGGTCGTGAAGGTTCGCGGCAAGGGTGACCTGCAGCATCATCTGGAAAACCTCGGTTTCGTGGAAGGCGCCGACGTCAAGGTCGTCTCCGGCATGGCCGGCGACCTGATCGTCGAGGTCAAAGGCGCGCAGGTCGCCATCGGGCGCGACGCAGCCGCCCGCATCGTGACCTCGGCCGCCCTGGCGTAGCACCACTATCGCGACACAAGGCGAATCCGGCCGCGGCGCAGTGCCGCGGCCGTTCGTGCGGCTGCAAACAGCCGCAATAGGCAATAGGCGGAAACGAAGAGAAGCAAAGAGAGGAGTGCTTAATGGCTGAAGGTCAGAGCAAGACCCTGCGCGACGTCAAGATCGGCGAGACCGCGACGGTGCGCCGCTTGACCGGCGAAGGGGCCCTGAAGCGCCATATCATGGATATGGGCATCACCAAGGGCACCGAGGTGTTCGTGCGCAAGGTGGCGCCGCTCGGCGATCCCATCGAGGTGACCGTTCGTGGCTACGAGCTGTCGCTGCGCAAGAGCGAGGCGGAAAGCATTCTCGTGAACTAATACGCCGCCCCGCGTATGCGGGCGTATCAGTTGACGAGGATACCTAAGGCGCACTGCGCCGTTTTTTTCACCAACGAGTTAGCAGGTTCTAACTCAAAACGGCACTTGACCTGGGGTAACAATTGTTACCACTGCCTAACGGGAAAGCCGCGCGAAACGCGCGCGCATTCCAGCCAGGACAGGGCCGTTCGTTACACGAAAGGTCGAACATGGGCATTAGCATTGCTCTTGCCGGCAACCCGAACTGCGGCAAGACGACGATGTTCAACGAGCTGACCGGTGCCAACCAGTACGTTGGCAACTGGCCGGGCGTTACCGTCGAAAAGAAGGAGGGCAAGTACACCCGCGACAAGGACGTGACCATCACGGACCTCCCGGGCATCTACTCGCTCTCCCCGTATTCCCCCGAGGAAATCTGCGCGCGCGATTACCTGCTTGACGGCGGCCCGGATGCCGTCATCAATCTGATCGACGCCACCAACCTCGAGCGCAACCTCTACCTGACCAGCCAGATCCTCAATCTCGGCGTGCCGGTCGTCATCGCGCTGAACATGATGGACCTCGTCGAGCGCAACGGCGACAAGATCGACGTCGACGGCCTGTCTGCGCGCCTCGGCTGCCCGATCATCCCCACCTCCGCGCTCAAGGGCCGCGGCATGTCCGACGTGGTCGACAAGGCTATCGAGCTGGCGAAGGCCAAGCAGGCTCCCGCCACGCAGCTGCAATTCGACGCCGCCGTCGAGGAGGGCCTCGCCAAGATCACCGACGTGCTCGGCTCGAAGGTGCCGGCTGCGACCGCGCGCTGGTACGCCATCAAGCTGTTCGAGGACGAGGAGAAGACCAAGGGCGACCTGAAGCTTTCCGCCTCCGACCTCAAGGCCATCGACGCCATCCGCGAGGACCTGGAGAACAAGCTCGACGACGACGCGGAATCCATCATCACCGCCGAGCGCTACGACGCCATCAGCCACATCGTCAACGATACGGTCAAGCGCAACCGCAAGGGCCTGACCACCTCCCAGAAGATCGACCGCGTGGTCACCAACCGCTGGCTGGGCCTGCCGATCTTCATCGTCATCATGTTCTTCGTGTACTGGCTGGCCATCAGCGTGGGCACGGGCGTGGTGACCGACTGGGCCAACGACGGCATCTCCGGCGACGGCTTCCTCTACACCAACCGCGCAGCGTTCGACGAGGCGACCGAGGAATACGAGGCAGCTCACAGCGAGGTCGAGGCCTACGTCATCAACCTGTACGGCGAGGACAAGGAGTCCGGCCTGCCGAGCGAGAAGTCGCAAGAGGTGATCGACGCCCTGGCCGTTTCCGAGCCTGAGGAACTCGATGCCGATGCGGACGAGGATGCAAAGGCCACGTACCAAGAGGAGCTTGAGGCCTACAAGGAAGCTCAGGAAGTGGTCGCAGACTTCGAGGAAGAGGCTCAGTCCAAAAACGCCGTGGCCGTAGTCGAGGCCGAGGAAGAGGGCGAAGAGCCCACGGAGATCACCTTCTCCGACTACAAGCAGGCGAGCGAGGTCGCAGAGCCTGATGCCTCCGACGGCACTTGGGGCCTGTGGATCCCCGGCTTGGGCAAGATCATCGCCGACGCGATGGAGAGCGCCAACGTGGCCCCGTGGCTGCAGTCGCTCGTCAATGACGGCATCGTCGCCGGTGTCGGCGCCGTTATCGGCTTCATCCCGCAGATGGTCATCCTGTTTTTGCTGCTGGGCATTCTGGAGCTGTGCGGCTACATGTCCCGCGTCGCGTTCATCATGGACCGCATCTTCCGCAAGTTCGGCCTGTCCGGCAAGTCGTTCATCCCGATGCTCGTCGCCTCCGGCTGCGGCGTGCCCGCCGTCATGGCAACCAAGACCATCGAGAACGAGATGGATCGCCGCATGACCATCATGACCACCACGATGATCCCCTGCGGTGCGAAGATGCCCATCATCGCACTCGTGTTCGGCGCCGTCGCCGGTGCCAACTCCGACGCCACCTGGTACGTCGCCCCGATGTTCTACTTCCTGGGCGTTGTGGCCATCATCCTGTCCGGCATCATGCTGAAGAAGACGAAGCTGTTCGCCGGCGAGGCAACCCCGTTCGTCATGGAGCTGCCCGAGTACCATATGCCCACCGTTCGCTCCGTCCTGCAGTCTGTGTGGGAGCGCGTGAAGGGCTACATCATCAAGGCCGGTACGGTCATCTTCTTGTCCACCATCGTCATCTGGTTCCTCATGAACTTCGGCGATATGGGAGACGGCTTCGGCATGCTCGACCAGGATGTCGACGGCTACATCGAATACAGCCTGATGGCCGGCCTGGGCGGTGTGCTGTCCTGGATCTTCGCCCCGCTTGGCTTCGATAACTGGCAGGCGGCCGCAACGACGGTCACCGGTCTGGTCGCCAAGGAGAACGTCGTCGCCACCATCGGCATCATCACCCAGCTCGCCGACTACGGCGAGGCCGATGCCCAGCTGTGGTACGGCTTTGCCGAGATGTTCGGCGGCAACACCGCGGCCATCGTCTCCTTCTGCGCGTTCAACCTGCTGTGCGCCCCGTGCTTCGCTGCCATGGGCACCATTCGCCAGCAGCAGAACTCCGCGAAGTGGTTCTGGATCACCATCGGCTTCATGTGCGGCTTCGCCTGGTGCGTGGGCACGATGATCTACCAGTTCTACGGCCTTGCCATCGGCGAGGTGGAGTTCGGCCCGTTCACCGTCTTGGCCATCATCATCGCGGCGGCCATGCTCTTCCAGATCTTCCGTCCGGCCCCCAAGCCCAAGGACGATCAGGCGAAGTAGCATCGCCTCGAGAGCACAAGCTCGCCGCCTTGGTAAAGAGGGTGCGCGAACTTCGTGAAGCGAACGTGAGGGGCGCCGCCTGGGGGTGGCGCCCCTTCCCGTTTCGCGCTACGATGTAAGTAATCTTTGGTTAACGTTTGCGTTCGGCGCGTTCGCGGAAAGGAGCCGATCATGTTTTTGGGAATGGAATTCAACCTGTCGACTGTGGTCGTGCTGCTGCTCATCGCGGCCTGGGCCGCCTGGGCCATCCGCCGTCTTTGGCGCAACGGCATGTGCGATTGCCACTCCGACGATCCGCGCGGCGGTTGCGGCGGCGGGTGTTCCGGATGCTGCGGCTGTTCGGCGGCCGCCAATATGGTGGCGGACATGAACGCCGCGGCGGACAAGTCGCGCTAGGCGGCAAATCGCGGGAAAGGGCTGCTGCGGCAGCCCTTTTCTTTGTTTATGGAAGGCTTTGCGCGTGCGTTGACGAACCTTTGGCTCGTGCCTATCCTTATCAGCGTTTTCGTCATTTCGAAGTGAAAGAGGCAAGGAACACATCATGACCGATTCACCGTTTCGCGGCGTCATCCCCCCGGTCGTTATCCCGCTGACCGAGAAGAAGCAGCTCGACCTCGAGTCGTTCGAGCGCTCCATCAACCGCATGATCGACGCCGGCGTCGACGGCCTGTTCTTCTTGGGTTCGTCGGGCGAAGTCGCCTTCCTGACCGACGCGCAGCGCTATCACGTGCTGCAGGAGGCCGTGGCCATCGTCAACGGCCGCGTGCCCGTGCTCGCCGGCGTCATCGACATGGAAACCCTGCGCGTGGTCGACCAGGCCAAGCGCGCGAAGGGCTACGGCGTCGACGCGCTCGTGGCGACCGCCCCGTTCTACGCCCTTGGCGGCCCGAAGGAAGTCGAGCGCCACTTCCGCGCCATCCGCGAGAACACCGACCTGCCTCTGTTCGCCTACGACCTGCCCGTGTGCGTGCACACCAAGCTCGATCCGACCATGCTCGTGCGTCTCGGCCGCGACGGCGTGCTGCAGGGTGTGAAGGACTCTTCCGGCGACGACGTGAGCTTCCGCTGGCTCGTGCTCGAAAACGAGGACGCGGGCCATCCGCTGCAGCTGCTCACCGGCCATGAGGTGTGCGTCGACGGCGCCTACCTTGCCGGCGCCGACGGCAGCGTGCCGGGCCTCGCTAACCTCGACCCGGTCAGCTACGTGGAGCAGTGGCGTGCCTACCAGGCCGGCGACTGGGCGCGCGTCAAGGAGCTGCAGGATCACCTGGCGCGCCTCATGTTCCTCACGCGCGTGGTCAAGGCCACGGTCGGCTTCGGTGCCGGCGTCGGCGCGTTCAAGACCGCGCTGTGGCAGATGGGCGTGTTCAACACGAACCAGATGCGCGAGCCGGTGCAGGCCCTCGAAGGGGAGGACGTGGAGTCCATCGTCGCCGTGCTGAAGAAGGCCGGCCTCATGGACGCTGACGCCCCTGTGCGTCAGTAAGCACTTCGCTTTGCCGTAAAGCCGGGATGGGTCAGCCCATCCCGGCTTTTCTTTTCGGCGCGCACCGGCGGTGCCCCCTTCGTTGCGCTACCATGTTCGAACACGATTTTCACGCGGAAAGGCATGCTATGGATTATCCCTTCACCGTTGCCGCCATCGACGTCGGCGGCACCAAGATCGCCGGCGCCCTGCTGCGCTACGAGCAGGCCGACCGCCAGCCGCTCGTCTCCTTCAAGCAGGAAGTGCCCACCGAGGCCGCCCGTGGGGGAGGGGCGGTTCTGGTGCGTGTGTGCGAGATGGCCCATACGCTGCTCGACGAGGCGCGTGCGCGGCGCGAGAACGTCGCGGGCTTGGGCGTGAGCACGGCCGGGCGCGTCGATGCTACGACGGGCGGCATTGCCTTTGCCAACGAGATCATGCCCGGCTGGACGGGACAGCCCGTCAAGGAGCGCCTGGTAGAGTCCTGCGAGGTCCCGGTGAGCGTGCTCAACGACGTGCAGGCCCATGCTTTAGGCGAGGCCCGGTGGGGCGCGGCCCGCGGTGCGCGCACGTGCGTGATGATCGCGGCCGGCACCGGTGTGGGCGGCGCGATCATCGCGCACGGCAAGCTCGTGCGCGGCCGCAACGGGTTCGCCGGCGAAATCGGCCACGTGCCCTGCAACCAGGCGGTCGGCATCCCGTGCGTCTGCGGGGGTAGCGGGCACTTGGAGCTCGTCGCCTCCGGCAGCGGCATCGAGGCGCGCTATGCGGAACTTGCCGGCGACGGCGCCGACGGCGCCGAGATAGCGCGCCGAAGCGCCGCCGGAGACGAGCGCGCCCACAAGGTGATCATGCAGGCCGGCATCGCGCTCGGCGAGGCGATCGCCGGCGTGACGAACCTGCTCGACCCCGACATGGTCGTCATCGGCGGGTCGGTCACCGGCGCCGGCAGCGCATGGCGCGCCGCCGTCGAGCAGGGCTTTCTGCGCCAAATCCCCAAGGCCCAGCAAGATCTTCCCATCGTCGATGCCCAGTTAGGCTCGAACGCGCCGCTCGTGGGCGCGGCCGAGGATCTGCTGGACGCGCTTTCGGCCGAATAGCGAACACGGGCGGGCCGTGCGGCTTTGCCGTCAGCCCGTCGCAACCACGCTACGCGCATCCGTATCCCGCACGTACACTCCAAGGAAAGGAACAGGATGAACCCGATCATCGAGCAACTGCGCGGCAAGCTCATCGTCAGCTGCCAGGCATATATGGGCGAGCCGCTTCGCCATCCGGAAACCATGGCGCAGATGGCGCGCGCTTGCGAGCTTGGCGGCGCCGGCGGCATCCGCTGCCAGGGGCTTTCCGACATCTCCGCCATCAAGGGCCGCACCGAGGTGCCGGTCATCGGCATTTGGAAGGAGGGGCACGAGGGCGTCTACATCACCCCGACGCTGCGCCATGCGCGCGCCTGCGTGGCCGCCGGTGCCGACATCGTCGCCATCGACGCCACCGACCGCCCGCGCCCGGACGGCAAGACGCTTGAGGACACGGTGCGCCCGCTCAAGGAAGACGGCGTGCTCGTGATGGCCGATTGCTCGACCATCGAGGACATCCGCCATGCCTTCGCCATCGGCTGCGATATCGCCTCCACGACGCTGTCGCACCCCGGCGCCGCCATCGACTGCGGCATGGCCGACGGCCCGGACGTGGCGCTCGTCGCCCAGGCGGTGGCCGAATTCCCCGACAAGCCGATCATCTGCGAGGGGCGCGTGCATACCCCGGCCGACGCGAAGGCCGCCATGGACGCCGGCGCCTGGGCCGTTGTCGTCGGCACGGCCATCACGCATCCGACCAGCATCACCAGCTGGTTCGTCGAGGCGGTACGCTAGCATGGGCGCGGCGGGCGCGGGTGCGGACGAGGCTAAGCGCGCGCTGCGGCGACGCTTTGGCGCTGAGCGCGCGGCGCTGGGGGCGAAAGTGCGAGATGCTTGCGATAGTCGTATCCGCGCGGTGCTCGCCGAGTTTAACCCTTATGCGTCGGCGCCTTTGGTGCTTGCGTACCTGTCATATCGCGACGAGGTGGACACCGTCGAGCTTGCGCGTGACATCCTCGCTTCGGGCAGGCGCCTGGCCGTGCCGCGCTGCGTGCCCGCGCGCCACGAGATGACGTTCTTCGAAATTGCCTCGCTCGACGACGTTTCGGCCGGCTATAAGGGAATCCTCGAGCCCGCCTCGCATGTCGTGGAGCCTCTTTTCCCCGACGATGCCGACTTGGCGGCATCCGTGTGCCTGGTGCCCGCGCTCGCCTTCGATCGCCGGGGCTTTCGTCTAGGCTATGGCGGTGGCTATTACGACCGATTCCTAGCGGCATATAAGGGCACGGCCATCGGTTTGGCGCGCGCGCCGCAGGTAAGCGAGGAGGGCCTTCCCGTCGATCGCTACGATCAGCGGGTGAGCTTCATCGCGACGGATGCGGGTATCTTGGATTGCCACGAGGCCTAGAGGCCCCGACGGGACGGATAGGGCGGAGGATACCCCCGCCCTATCTCTTAGCTCTCCTTCTTGGCACCGATAGCCGGTCGCGCGCCGCCCATGAGCTTGACGAACACGTTCACCACCAGCCCGGTGCAGCAGGCGGCCGCGAGCGTGCCTTCGCGCACGCCGATGATCGACCCCATGGTGAAAAACGACACGACGCAGGCGATGACCACGCACGACACGTCGAAGCCGATTTTCGTGTAGCCGAAGTTCCAACCGGTTTTCGAGGTAATGGCGGCGACGAGCGCCTCGCCGGAATTCATCGCGACGTTTGCCACCACGGTGCACGACACGCCGAGCGCCAGCGCGACGATGCCCACGGCAAGCGTGAGTAGCGACAGGGCGTAATTTGCCGGGGCAAAAAAACCGAGCAGGTGCCCGAAAACGTCGATGCTTAGGCTGAACAGCACCGAGATGGGAATCTGCAGCAGCGCGAGCGGGCGGAAGCGCCGACGCAGGATGGCGATCTGCGCCACGATGAGCAGCACGTTCCAGAAGAACATGAACACGCCGTAGGAAATGCCGGGATAGGCGACGGAAAGCACGTACCCGGTCGATGAGATGGGCGTGTTTCCGGTTGCCGATTTCGTCACGATCACAATGCCGCAGGCCATGACAATGATGCCGAAGGCCAGCAGGCACCAACGTCCTACAAGCTGCTTCATACTCTTCTTTCTGTTTGGAGGGTCGGACCGCGCGCTGCGTCAGTAATGTGGTGCGCAAATCCTTACCAAGAGTGTAGGCTTACCGGACAATGGCCGCAAGGGGGCGGAAGAAAAGCGGGGCAAACGGTCACATTGCGCGGTTTCGGGTTGTCGGATGCGGGCGCGCTGCGGCAGGCCTGCCCAGCACGCGGCTTCCGGCGCGGCGCGCAGCTCCGCATGCCAACCCTCCGCGCGCGAAACAAAAAAGTTTGCAAATTAGGTCTTGCGCTCGGTTGCCGGTTGCCGTAATATACATCGAGCGCGCTTGAAGCACGCAATCCGGTCGCTTGGCTCAGCGGGAGAGCATCGCCTTCACACGGCGGGGGTCACAGGTTC
>CAVCPR010000015.1:0-35486 GCA_963604235.1 Anaerovoracaceae bacterium
AGCCCGCCCTTAACCAGGTCATGCTGAATCGAGCGCGCAAACGCATACGGGATTTCCTCCTGCTCGGAGATATCGGACACCGAAACGTAGGAATCCCCGCTTCGGTAAGCCGCCTCCAAGATGCGCAGCGCGTAGTCGCAACGTCGCGTGATGTCCATTAGTCCCCTTCTCCCGTAAGCAAATCCTCGGCGTGATCGAGTTCCCTCCTGAACTCGTCGATCACCGCCTGCTCGAGCGCCTTGTACTCGGGCGAGTCGAGCGGTTGATAGGCCGCCAGCTTGTCGAAGAGGTTCTCCGGCGCAACCGGCACGTAGCGCCGCTGCATGAGGCTTTCCTTATATGCTTCCTCGATGGCCTCGCGCGCCGCCATATACATATCATAGCGCGGCATGCCGGCCGAATAGCGCACGAGCACGTCGCGATCGACACCGCGGATGGACGGATGCTCGCGGGCGATGTCCATCCAGATGCTGCCGCGCTCCTCCTCGGTGGGATAGTCGATGTCGATGGCCGAGGTCGGGCCCATCAAGTCGAAGAAGAACGGGTCGACCTCGCAGCCGTCGGCAGCCGTCGCGAGCACGTAGACGTCGGGGTTGTCGGCGGCGGAGCGGATGAGGCTCACGGCCTCGCGCGCACCGCGGGAGAGGCTTGCCATGATGAAACCGCCGAAGTCCTCGGGCGAAAACGCGTCGAGGTCGGGCGCCGTCCACATGTCGATGTCCTCGATCACGAGCACGCCGGGGCCCTCGAAGGCGTTGCGCGCGGCATTGAGCTTCGGCTGGCGGTCGGCCTGCGTCATGACGCACAGCACCGGAACGCCCTGCATGTTCTCCTCCATGCGCATGCGGATGACGGGAAGGTCGAGCTCGCCGATGGTCGCCATCATGAACTGGTTGGCGTCCTCGCGCGCGGGGCTGCGGATGAGCAGCGCGTCGGTGGCGGGCATGCGGTCAAGGCCATGGCGCATGTTGAGCTGGCTCACGAGCGCATTGAAAGCCGCATCGCCCTGCATGCCGATGCCGAAGGAGCGAGCGGTCTCGATGGCCTTGGTGTAGCCGACCAGCTCCTTGAACGTGAGGTGCTCCATGGACGAGACGACCTGAGCACCTGCGGACGCAGCGGTTTCGGATGCGGCGGCGGGGCCTTGACCTGCGGCGGGCGTGCCGGACGCAGCTGCGGGCGGCGCGGGGACGAAGCCCGGCTGCGGCGAAGGCGCATCGGCAGCAGCGCCGGGAAGAGCCGCAACGCTGCCGCAAGCTTCGCCCGACTCGGAATCCGGCGCGCCCGCATCCGCGGCCGGCGTGGTCATATGCTCGACGCGCAGAAGGCTCGGCCCGGCAAGGCCCATGAGGTCCTGCGAGATCATGTCGGTCATGTCCTCGAGCTCCTCGCGGGAAAGCCCGTACTCCTCGAGCTTGTCGAGCGCGAGGTCCTGCAGCTGCGCGGCGCAGGTGTTCACCTCTTCGGAAGACAGATAGGGCTCCATGCGTTCGAACACGTATTCGGCGATGCTGCGCTCTTTCAGGCTGCACGCCAAGCGCCACGCGCGCTTGAGCGCCCCGATGGCCGCTTCACTCGGAAGCTCGCCGTCCATATGGCGCCCGCGCTCGAACGCGGCGAGGTACAGATGCATGGCAAGCACGGGGTTTCCCTCGGCGTTGGCGTTTGAGGCGCGCTGCAGGTACTCCCCGACCGAGCTTGGCGTATCGTCGTTATGGCTGGGTGCGCCGTTGGGATTGTCGAGCTGCATGACCCAACCTCCTTCATAGTTCGTATACCGTTTTTCAAAGCTATTCTAACGAATGGGACCGCGCGGTAGCGCGCATGGAACCAAATCGTGACATTGCGCTTACGTTGCGCGGACGAGGGCGAAAGCGCGCTACCACTCGTGGACCGTGTAGTCCTTCGCGCGCGCCGTGCGCGAGAGCGGGCGGTCGGGGCATACGGCGAAGCCCTGCTTGGCGGCGGCGAGCATGGCGCGGTCGGAATGGTGATCGCCATAAGCGGCCACCAGCTCCCAGCCGCCCACGCCCCAGCGGGCATTGGCGGCGCGGCGCAGCTCGATCATCTTCTGCGCGCCCTCGACCGGCTCGCCGAGCACCTCGCACGAGTACGTGCCGTCCTCTAGCGTGCGCATGCGCGTGGAGATTTGCATGTCCACCGGCAGCGTTTCCATCGCGCGCAGCACGATAGGCTCGAAGGTGGCCGACACGCACACCACGAGCACGCCCTGATCGCGCAGCTTGTTCATGGCGGCAACGGCCTGCGGGCGCACGTACGGCGCCACTTCCCGGTCGTAGAACTCGTGCAGGAAGGCGTCCACCTCGGCCACCGTCATGCCGGAGAAGGCACGGAACACAAGTCCGCGCACCCATGCCTCGTTCTGCGGCAGGCGCAGTTTGTAGGCAGCCGCCCACAAACCGATGCGCGCCACTACGGTCGGCGGGAGCATGTGCTTCTTCACCAGGTACTTGACGAGCATGACCGGCGAGTTCCCGTCAAGGGTGGTGCCGTCGAAGTCGAAGGCCGCGATGCGCACGACGTCGCGCGGCGCGTCCGCGGACGAGTCGTTTGGTGTTTGCTTATCGTCGATGGACATGGTCTCCCCTGTAAAAGATGCTGCGCGCCCTTGCCGAGGCGCGCAGCATCGAAATCGCCTTATCGGAAATTCAAAGTGTATCGCTCACCCTCAGGGCGGTCAACGCGCGCGTGCGAGCGCGCCCCAAAACAACACGGCGGGGTGCTGCGGGCGCGGGCGCGTTCGAAGGGCGCGGAGCCGAAAGCCGCCTAGCCCTTGCTGAACTGCGAGTTGTACAGGTCGGCGTAGAAGCCCCCCTGCGCAAGCAGCTCGTCATGGTTGCCCTGCTCGACGATGTCGCCGTGCGAAAGCACCAAGATGAGGTCGGCGTTCTTGATCGTCGAGAGGCGGTGCGCGATGACGAACGACGTGCGGCCCTCCATGAGATTGTCCATGGCGCGCTGGATGCGCTCCTCGGTACGCGTGTCGACGCTCGAAGTCGCCTCGTCGAGGATGAGCATGCGGCGGTTGGCAAGAATTGCGCGCGCAATGGTGAGCAGCTGGCGCTGACCCTGGCTGATGTTGGTCGCATCCTCGTTGATGACGGTGTCGTAGCCTTGCGGCAGCGTGGTGATGAAGTGGTGCACGTACGCCGCGCGCGCCGCCGCCTCGACCTCCTCGTCGGTCGCGCCGAGCTTGCCGTAGGCGATGTTCTCGCGCACGGTTCCGTTGAATAGCCACGTGTCCTGCAACACCATGCCGAATTGGCTGCGCACGTCCTCGCGCGTAAAGTCGCGCACGTCGTGCCCGCCGATGCGGATGGCGCCCGAATCGACGTCATAGAAGCGCATGAGCAGCTTGACCATCGTGGTCTTGCCGGCGCCGGTCGGACCGACGAGCGCGACCGTCTGGCCGGCGGTCACCTTCGCGGAGAAGTCCTTGATGATGGGCGTGGCCGGATCATAGCCGAAATGCACATGGTCGAATTCGACGTCGGCGGGAAGGTCCTCGATGGCGGCTTTAGACGTCTCGGGTTCAAGCTCGTCCTCTTCGAGGAACTCGAAGATGCGCTCGGCGGCGGCAGCCATCTGCTGCAAGACATTTCCGACCTGCGAAAGCTGCGTAATAGGTTGCGTGAAATTCTTTACATACTGAATGAACGCCTGGATATCGCCCACAGTAATAGTCCCCTGAGCAGCCAGGATACTGCCCGTGAGGGCAACGGCGACGTAGCCGAGGTTGCCGACGAAACTCATCACCGGCATCATGAGACCGGAAAGGAATTGCGACTTCCAAGCGCTGTTGTAAAGCTTTTCGTTAATTTCATTAAACTGCGTCTCGGTTGCCTTCTCGCGGCCGAACGCCTTGACGACCGTATGCCCTGAAAAGGTCTCCTCGATCTGGCCGTTGATCTGACCGAGCGTGGCCTGCTGCGCGCGGAAGTGCTTCTGCGAGATCTTCACGACGATCATGATGAGCACGAGCGATACCGGCAGGATGAGCACGGTGATGCCGGTCATGAGCGGGCTGATGGTGAGCATCATCACCACGACGCCTATGATGGTGGTCACCGAGGTAATGAGCTGCGTGACGCCTTGGTTGAGGCTCTGTCCGAGCGTGTCGACGTCGTTGGTAATGCGCGAGAGCGTATCGCCCGTCGACGTGCGCTCGAAGTATCCCACCGGCATGCGGTTGATCTTCTCGTCGAGTTCGCGGCGCAGGCCGTAGCAGGTGCGCTGCGAGACGCTCGTCATCATCCAGCCCTGCACGAAGTTGCAGGCGGCGCTTGTGAGGTAGAGGGCAAGCGCTGCAATAAGGATGCGCGCGATGGCATCGAAGTCGATGCCGCCGGTGCCCGCGACCTTCGCCACGATGCCGTTGAACAGCTCCGTGGTCGCCTGCGAGAGCACCTTCGGGCCCACGATGTTGAAGGCGACCGAGGCGATGGCAAAGACGAACGCGGCGATAAGCTGCGCCTTGAAACGACCCATGAACTTTGCGAGCTTGACGATGGTGCCGCCGAAATCCTGAGCCTTCTCGCCACCCATCATGCGGTCCTCGGGCGTCGGGCGGCGCCGACGCGTGACCTTCTTCAAATCCTCGGTGTTGCTCATGCGGCATCACCCCCTTCCAGTTCCGCTTCAGACAGCTGCGAAAGCGCTATCTCGCGATATTCGGCGCACGAGTCCATCAGCTCGGCATGCGTGCCCACCCCGACGACGCGGCCCTCGTCGATCACGACGATCTTGTCGGCGTTGAGCACTGTTGCAATGCGCTGCGCGACGATGACGACCGTCTTGCCCGCAAGCTTGTCCGCCAAGTCGTGGCGCAGGGCGGTGTCGGTCTTGTAGTCGAGCGCGCTGAAGCTGTCGTCGAACAGGTAGGCGCGCGCCGGCGTGGCGAGCGCGCGGGCGATGGCGAGGCGCTGGCGCTGCCCGCCCGAGACGTTCGTGCCGCCCTGGGCGATGGCGGTTTGCAGGCCGTCGGGCTTCTCATCGATGAAATCACGGGCCTGGGCAACCTCGGTCGCAAGCTCGATGGCCTGCGCGCTGCCCACATCGCCCTCGTCGAAGCCATAGCCGACGTTGCTCTCGATGGTTCCGCTGAACAGGAACGACTTCTGCGGCGCATAGCCGAACTGCGCGCGCAGGGCGCCCTGGGTTACCTCGCGCACGTCGATGCCGTCGACGGTGATGGAGCCGGACGTGACGTCGTGGAAGCGTTCGATCAACTTGATGACGGTCGATTTGCCCGAGCCCGTCGAGCCGATGATGGCGCAGGTCTTGCCCGCCTCGGCCGTGAAGCTCACATGGTCGAGCACGTTCTCTGCACCGTCGGAGTACGCGAAGCACACGTCGTTGAAGGCGATCTCGGCGCCTGTGGCGGCCTTGGCGCCCAGCTCGGCGTCACGCGCCTGCCCAGGCGCAGGATCGGCAATGGAGAGCTTTGTTGCGAGCACCTCGTCGATACGCTCGGCGGCGACGTTGGCGCGCGGAAGCATGATGGAGAGCATGCCGAGCATCAAGAAGCCCATGATGATGACCATCGAGTACGTGATGAACGCGATGAGGTCGCCCGTCTGGACCTGGCCCGCGTCGACCGCATGGCCGCCGAACCAGACGATGGCCGCCGAGACGATGTTCATGACGAGCATCATGGCCGGCATCATGAACGTCATCACGCGGTTGGTGAACAGCTGCGTCTTCATCAAGCGCACGCTCGCCTCGTCGAAACGCGCCTCCTCGAAGCCCTCGCGCCCGAACGCGCGGATGACCGACAGGCCCGTCAGCGTTTCGCGCGACACCAGATTCACGCGGTCGATCAGCTTCTGCATGATCTTGAACTTCGGCATGGCCACCTTCATGAGCACCGCGAGCACGCAGGCGATGACGACGACCGCCACGATGACGATCCAGCCCATGGACAGGTCGGTGCGCGCCATCATGATGATGCCGCCGATGGCGAGGATCGGCGCGTAGAGCACCATGCGCAGAAGCATCACCGACATCATCTGCACCTGCTGCACGTCGTTGGTGCCGCGCGTGATCAGCGACGCCGCCGAGAACGACTGCACCTCGGCGTCGGAGAACGACACCACCTTCGCGAACAACCTCCCGCGCAGATCGCGGCCGATGCGCGCGCCGGTCGTCGAGGCGATGAGGCTGACGAAGACGGCAACGAGCATGCCGAGCGCCGCGAGCGCGAGCATCTTGCCGCCCGTTTGCATCAGGTAGCTCGTCTGCATATCGGCGAGGTCGTAGCCGAGCTGCTCGTATTCGCTTTTCGCAGAGGCAAGCCCCTGCTGGGCGATGATGGTGTCGGCGGCGTCACCCATGGCCCCGCGCGCCTGGGAAAGCATCTGCTGGATGTCGGCTGTGGAGACGAGCCCCGCGTCGAAGCCCGCCTTCACCTGATCGAGGTCGAGGTCGGGAATTTGGTCGGCATAGTGCACGATGGTCAGGGGCAGCGCCATCGCCTCGTCAAGCGCGGCGCGCGTCTGCCGGCCCGCTTCCGTAAGGTCGTAGGTTCCGCCGGCGTTTTGCGTATAGGACGCATCGAAGAGCGCGCGGTCGTCCTCCTCGAGCATCATCGCCACCAAGTCGTGCGAGCGGGCGGACAGCTCGGTCGTGGCGACGTCGCTGATGCCCGACTGCTGGATGCCCACGTCGACGATGTCGGACGTGTAGGTGGGAAGCGAGAGGTCGCAGGCCGCCTGCACCGCCAAAAGCACGATGATGAGCGCCACGGCGATCTTGTGGTTCGCATAGTTCTTTAGGATGCGCACGCGTCCCCCTTCCCGCCCAGGCCCAGGTCGGCCGCGGTGCGCCAGGGGCAGGTTTCCTCAAACTCGAACAGGCGGCGCATGATGCGGATGAGCTCGCGCGCATCGTCCTCGCCGAGGAACGCGACAAGATCGTCGAGGCGCGCGTCGTGCAGCTTGCGGCCGATCTCGTTCATGGCGCGGCCCTTATCGGTCAGCTCGATGCTCACCGCCCTGCAGTCGCTCTCCGAACGGGCGCGCACGATCAAGCCTTTCGTCTCGAGAGACTTCAGCGTTTGCGATATGGCGCTTGGGGAGAGATGGCAAACCCGGGCGACGTCGCCGGGGCGCACCACTTCCCCCTCGCGCTCCATGAAGCCGAGCTTCATGACGGTGCGGGCCTCGACGGGCGTCATGCCCGCGGGCGCCGGTGGGACGACGCGCTGCCGGCGCATGCGGTCGGCGACGTCGAAGAGCTCTTGGCGCAACTCGAGTGCGGCGTTCTGCATGGCAACTCCTTTCGATACAAAATGTTTTAGTAGCTAAAGTTTAGACGCTAAAATACACCTGCATCCCTATTGGCGCAACCGCATTTCACAAGAAACCGGCAACGAGCGAACTTGCAGACGAAACGCCGCTCGCCTCAAGGGGCTTCCGCGCCCGCAACAGGCAACCCGCCGCGCCCCGCAACAGCAAGTCCGCCTGCGAGCGCAACTCGCCCTCAGCCGCCACTGCGCGTGACGTCGCGCGCATACACCCACCAGCGATCGACATCGGGCTCGCCTAAGCCCGCGACACCCTCGCGCCGTTCCCAATGCAGATCGGTTTCATGCCCGCCGAAACGCACGCGGAAGCGCGCGTTGCTCACCCCGCGCACAGGCGCGCAGAAAGAGCCGCGCGCCATGATCTCGTCGATGCGGAAGCACCGCCCGTCCGGCCAGCACACCGCAAGCGGGTCGACCCTTCCCTCGTCGTTCACGCGCACGACGACGTCCACGTACATCTTGTGCACGCGGCATCGTCCGGCTTCTGTGGCAAGGTATTCCATCTGTGCTATTATCGAACACGCGTTCGTCAAATGGTAGCGAACAAATCGTGGAGATGCGAGGGGGATCATGACGCAGGAGCAAAACGAGCCGTGGAAGCACACATATCTGTGCATCGACCTGAAATCGTTCTATGCGAGCGTCGAGGCGGCCGATCGCGGCCTCGACCCCTTCACCACCAACCTCGTGGTGGCCGATCCCGCGCGCTCGGCGAACACCATCTGCCTGGCCATCACGCCGGCGCTCAAGGCGGCCGGCGTGCGCAACCGCTGCCGCCTGCGCGACATCCCCGCGGGCATCGAATACCTCACGGCGGTGCCGCGCATGCGCCGCTACATGGAGGTGAGCGGGGAAATTCTGCAGACCTACCTGCGCTTCGTGTCGGCCGAGGATGTGCACGTCTATTCCATCGACGAGTGCTTCATCGACGCCACGCCGTATCTGCGCCTGTACCGCACCGACGCGAAGACGTTCGCGAAACGCCTCATGGCGGCCGCATTCGAGCAAACGGGCATTACCGCGACGGCGGGGATCGGCCCGAACATGTTTCTGTGCAAGGTGGCGCTCGACATCTGCGCCAAGCATGCGCCCGACGGCATCGGCATCCTTGACGAGGACGCCTTCAAGCGCGACATCTGGTTCCACCGCCCCATCACCGACATCTGGGGCATCGGGGCGGGCATCGCGCGCAGGCTATCAAGGCACGGGGCGGTCGACTTGGCGGGCGTGGCCGCCATGAACCCGCAGGTGCTCAAACGGGAGTTCGGGAAGAACGCCGAGATTCTCATCGACCACGCCTGGGGGCTGGAGCCATGCACCATCGCGCAGGCGCGCACCTACAAGCCCACCGGGCATTCCATCACTAACGGCCAGGTCCTCATGCGCGACTACTCCTTCGATGAGGCGGAGGTGCTCATTCGCGAAATGACGCTCGCCTCGGCGCTCGAGCTGACGGAAAAGAAGCTGGCGGCGCGCTGTATCGGGCTTTCCGTCGGCTATTCCGGCAGCGGGATATGCCGCAAGCCCGCCGCGAGTGGCTCGAGCGGCATCTCGGCGGGACTTGGCGCCACGGCGGCGGGTGGCAGCCGCAAGCTCGCCCGGCCGAGCGCCTCGCCCGCCGAGCTTACCGAGGCGCTTCTGACGCTGTACCGGCAAACCGTGGACCGCTCGCGAGGCGTGAGGCGCATCCAGCTTGCCTTCGCAGACCTCGTCGACGCCGACGGCGTGCAACCGAGCCTCTTCGACGCGCCCGAGGACCGCCAAAAGGAGAAGGCCGTGGCCCAGGCCATGGTGGCGGTGCGCTCGCGCTTCGGCGCCAACGCGGCGCTGCTGGGCACGAGCTTGAAGCAAGAGGCGAACGCGCGCGAGCGGAACCAGCAGATCGGGGGCCACCGTGCTTAGCGTCGAGGAAGCCCGCCGCGCCGCGCGCATCCCCGACATGAGCACCTGGCCCGAGCTTGCGCCCGACGAGGCCGCGCGGCGGGCGCAGCTGCTCGACGACATCGCCCGGCGCGTGGCGGCCTGCGGGATGAGACGCGCCGCTCCCTCCCCCGACCGCGGTCGGCTGTTCATGCCTTTCGCCGCCCTGAAAGGCTATGACGAAGTAGTGGCCCAGGCGAAGACGGCGGCGCAGGAAGCGGTGCTGGAAGACGAGCCGGGCGAAGACGGCGCGCCAGGGCAATGGGCATCGGAAGCGCTATTCATATCGTAAGCAAGCCACAAAAAGCGCCCCTCCCGTCTTGGGAAGGGCGCTTCGTTGGCTTCTACGGGGAATATCCCCGCTACCTGCGACGCCGCCAGCAACAGCTCGGGCAAATCATTGGCGGCAACCCGGGCAAGCAGCCGGCCGAATCCGGCGCCTAATGCTTGCCGGCATCGGCCGCCGAGGCTTCCTTGAACTCGGCTCTTCGCTCCTCGAGCTCGTCGAGCATCTCCTGGGTCTTGCGATCCTCGGCCTCCTGCGCCTCGCGATTGAGGCGATAGTCCTCGCGGATCTTATTGTTATCGGCAAGCAGGAAGTACAAAAGCAAGCCCGCCGCAAGGCCCACGCCGCCGCCGCGCGCCAAGATGAAGCCCGCAATCATGCCGGCAAGACCCTGATCCATCTTGTCGCGCGCCAAATCGAAGGAGATCTGCGCGCATACGAAGCCTTGGATGCACAGCACCACCACGAGGATGGCGCCCGATGCCGCAAGGGAGGCCTCGTAGAGCGGGAACACGAACAGGCCCACGACGGTGAAGATGAGGTTCGTGCCCGAGCCGTCGTAGATGGAGTCCATGCCCTGGCGCCCGGACTGCTTGTAGCGCTGATAGGTTGCCACGCAGTACGGAGCCGAAAGCGGGCCGGCGAGCGCCGGATAGGGCGCGAACAGCGACAGCGCCAGGTTGCGGATGCCGCAGATGACGTTGGTGCGATTGGGGTCGAACTCGATGAACTCGTCATCGCGCAGCGCCTGCATGCCGAGCTGCTGCACCGTGACGAAGTCGCCGTAGGCGATGACCCATGCAATGAGCGCGATCGGGAAGGCGCGGATCCACACGCTCGGCTCGGCCCAGCCGATGAAGAAGGGGCTCACCGTGGTGAACAGCGCGGGGAAATCGGGGAAGCGCAACAGCTGCCCGGAGAAGTTGTACTGGAATTCGCCGGTGAAGCCGCCGACGATGAACAGCGCCAGGATCGCCCACAAAAAGCTGTAGTTGCCCATGATCTGCAGGATGCGGTGCGCGTCCATATGCTTGCGGATGCGCTGGCTGAACATGAGGAAGAACACGATGCACAAACCCGCGATGCAGCCCGCGGTGGCCGTGTCGACCGCGCCGCCCTCGGACAGGCGCGCGTAGACCGCGTTCACGCCGGCGCCGAGCACGATGCCGGCCTTCACGCCGGGCGGCAGCAACGTGTTGAGCTTCTTTGATAACCCTGTCGCTCCCAATATGAGGAAGAGCAGCGCCAATTCCAGCTGCACGGCCGTGAGCGCCTGTAATCGCACGACCCCTGGGTCGAACCCTTCCAGAAATACAATGACGATGGCCATCGCCGGCGTGATCCAGCCGCAGATGGACGGCTCGCCGAGCAGCCAGTTGCAGGTGTACATCAGCGTCTCGAACACCACGAGCGCCCAGGCGACCTCGGGATCGAGCCCGAGCGTCGAGATGAGCACCGCGAGCGCGCCGTAGGACGTGCACGCGTTCATGAGGCCGGTGACGACCTCGGGCGGCGAGATCTTGAAATGAACGAACGGGAGGCGGATTCGCAAGATTCCGCAGGGAATGTACGGCTGAATGCCGCCGTACGACCTTTTCATGAAAGCCATGGGCAACCTCTTCACCTTGTTCGTGCTATAGCCAGGGCCCCTCCACAGGCCCGCGTCATCTTGGGAGCAGCCCGGCAACCCCTTGCCAGTCCTTCTCACTCCACAAGTTGCACATAGCATTAGAGTTTAGCAGCACCGCTTGCCGGCGCAACGTAACAGAATAGCTTTATTTTATTCGCGAATGGTAGCACAGCCGAATCGGTGCGGAAACGTATAGCGAAACAGTTGCGCGCAATCGGGAATTCAGATAGTCGAGCGATTGGCGAAAAGCGCAGGCGGGTGCGGCTTCGTCCTCGGACGAAGCTCCAAGGATACACGGCGCACATGCAAGCATTACGGCAAAAGAAAAGCCGCCTTGCTAGGCGGCTTTTGAATTCAGATGGCGGGATGTACGAGACTTGAACTCGCGACCTCCGACGTGACAGGCCGGCGCTCTAACCAACTGAGCTAACACCCCATCTAAAGGTTGCTGCTGAAAAAGTGGCGGGATGTACGAGACTTGAACTCGCGACCTCCGACGTGACAGGCCGGCGCTCTAACCAACTGAGCTAACACCCCATCTAAAGGTTGCTGCTGAAAAAGTGGCGGGATGTACGAGACTTGAACTCGCGACCTCCGACGTGACAGGCCGGCGCTCTAACCAACTGAGCTAACACCCCGTTCAGCTGCGAGTGGATACATTACAGGAATCTACCTAGGTGCGCAAGCCCTAATTTGAAAAAAGTTTCGATTAGGGCAAAAAAGTTTGCTCGCCACCGATTCCTAAGCCGAACGCTGGTCGGTGCGCGTCACGGTGAGGACGCGCAAGGTCTCGCCGCTCGCCGCAGCGCTAACCTCGGCGTCGGCGTTGGGCACGGTCATCGCGAGCGCCGCAGGCTCCTCTACGGGCGCTTCTGCGGGCTTCTCATCGCCGCTTGGGGCCTCTTCGGGCTCCAGGAGCGCCAGACAGGCCGCGAGGAGCTTATCGGGCCTGAGGCTGCCCGTGGGCTTCTGCTCGAGGGCAAGCGTCAACACGCGTCCATCCAAACGCGGCTCTCCGACAAGGAACTCGGCCACGTCGAGCACCTTCTCCTTCTTCTTGCGCACGATATGCACCTGCGCGGGAATGGGAAGGCTTGCCGGGGCGCTCGAGAAGACGACCTCGTAGGTTGAGATGGGAAACGCCGCCGATGCCGCGGGGGCCTTCGGCTCGATGTAGTCGCATGCGGTCACCATCAAGTCGGGAACGCTTGCGGCCCGCAGGGCCTCAAGCGCCTCGGCGGGCGGCACGTAGCGAACAAGCTGCAAATCCGCCAACTCGCGCACTCCCCCGACCCCCACGGGCAGCGCCGCGCCGAACGCGAGCTTCATGTGGGGGCTGAAGCCGTTCGACACCGCGAAGGGCAGCTCCGCACGGCGCACCGCGCGCTCGAGGGCGCGGGCGACCTCGAGATGCGACAGCATCGCGAGGCGTCCCTGCTTCACGAAGGAGATGCGCAGCCTGAACTGATTGGGATCACTCATGACGGTCCTCCGTTTCGCTCGCGGTTTCCGGTGCGACAGACGCAGGCGCCTCGGCCTTCGCGGGCATGCCCTGCGAGGTCGCCGCAGCCGCGCCCGCCGGCTCGACAGCCTGCGCAACCGGTTCAGTCGCAGCCGCAGCACCTTCCCCGACCCCCTCATGGGGCGCATGGGCGTTCGACCCCGCGGCGATGCGCGGGCTGGCCAGCTCGTTGTCCACGCCAAGCCCCGGGCATGCCCCGCAGCCGGCGCAGCGCTCGAAGGTGCAGTCGGGCGTGGTGATGCCGGCGTCTGCGCGGCGGCGCTCGAGCGCCAAGAAGCGCGTCGACACGCCGGTGGAAATATGCGACCAGGGCATCACGCGATCGGTCGGGTAGCTGCTCTGCGCCACGAGCGCCGGGTCGATGCCCACCTCGTCGGCGGCTTCGCGCCACGCCTGCTCCTTGAAATGCTCCGTCCAGGCGTCGAAGCGCGCGCCGCGACGCCACGCGGCCTCCACCCACGCCGCAGCCTCGCGACCCGCGCGGCTCATCACGGCCTCGACGAAGCTCGTCGAGGGATCGTGCCAGTGCACGTCGATGGCGCGGTACTTCACGCTGCGGCGCAGCACGCCCACGCGGCGCAGGGCCTCCTCGGGCGCGATCTGCCCATCCCACTGAAACGGCGTCTGCGCCTTCGGCACGAACAGCGCGCACGACACCGACATGCGGATTTGCCCGCGCTGCTCGGGCGGGGTCGCCTTCTTCGCGCGGTCATAGGCGCGCTGCACCAGGCTCGCGATGCCCTTGATGTCGTCGTCGGTTTCGGTGGGAAGACCGATCATGAAGTAGAGCTTGCAGCGGCGCCAGCCGGCGGCGAAGGCGGCGTCGACGGCCCCGAACAGGTCCTCTTCGGTCACCTGCTTGTTGATGACGTCGCGCAAACGCTGCGTGCCGGCCTCGGGCGCGAACGTCAGGCCGCCCTTCTTGCGCCCGGCCACCAGGCCCGCCATGTCGACGCCGAAGCTGTCGAGGCGCTGGCTGGGCACGGAAATGCGCACGCCCTTGTCGGCATAGCGCTCGTTTAGGCGCGTGAGGATATCGGCTATCTGCGAATGGTCCGTCGTGGAAAGCGAGGTGAGGCTCACCTCGTCGTAGCCGGTCTTCGCCAGCCCCTCCACCACCGAGGCGACCACGTTATCGGCACAACGCTCGCGGATGGGGCGGTACATCATGCCCGCCTGGCAGAAGCGGCAGCCGCGGGCGCACCCGCGCAGCACCTCGACGTTGAGGCGGTCTTGCACCACCTCGGTGAACGGCACGATGCACGGTTCCCAGCCGGGGCTTTGCGCAAAACCCTCGAAGACGCGCTTGTCAATGCGCGCAGGCAGCCCCTCGCAGGTCGGCTCGATCCAGCTGCCCGCCTGTTGCGCCTCGTCCTCGCTGCGCCAGCGGTACAGCCCCGGCACGTAGCAGCCTTCCAGATTGGCCAGCTCGCGCAGAATGTCGTGGCGCCGCGCGCCGCGACCGCGCATGTCGGCGATAATCGAGAGCGCCTCGGGCAGGGACTCCTCCCCTTCCCCGATGCTGAAGAAGTCGAAGAACGGCGCATAGGGCTCGGGATTGAAGGCGCAGGGGCCGCCCGCCATGACGAACGGGTCGTCCTCGGCGCGATCAGAGGCATGCAGCGGAATGCCCGCCAAATCGAGCGCCTCGAGCACGTTGGTGGCGGCCAGCTCGTGCGGCAGCGTGATGCCGAGCGCGTCGAATTCGGCCACCGGGGCGCAGCTTTCGATGCTGAACAGCGGAATGTTCTCGCGGCGCATGACGTCGCCGAACTCGGCGGCAGGCAGAAACGCGCGCTCGGCGACCATGCCCTCGCGCGCGTTCACGACGTTTACCAAGATGCGCAGCGCCTGATTCGCCTGCCCCAGCTCGTAGGTGTCCGGATACAGCATGCAGAAGCGGAATTTCGCCTCGGGCTTATAGACGCACCCGAACTCGTGGTTCAAGTAGCGTGCCGGCCGCTCGGCTGCGGCGAGCAGCGGTTCGAGCCGTGGCCACAGATCAGTCACGATATACCCCCTGAAACGATGATGTGGTTGCAAGCCCCTCTAAGCGTTGGAGCTAAGGCGCGCGGCGATGGCCCAGGCGCGCTCGCGCACCGAGGCGACGGCTTCAGCGCCCGAACGCCGTGCCTGCTCGATCGCCGTTGCCGCCGCCGCCGCAACGGCACCGTCGCGGGCGGTTGCGGCCGCGCCGACGACCTTCGCGATAGTCGGGCAGCCCTCGTAATACTCGATGGCGGCATGCCCCATGGCAAGCGTCGCCGAATACCCGACGGCGACCTTCGCGACCGTGCCGACAACCGGCACGCCGGCAGCCACCCGGCGCGCAAGCCCGCGGCTCGCGAATGCGCCGGCAACGACGGCGGCGAGCTCCTTGAGGCGCCCGAGGTCGAGCGGCAAGCCATAGGCCGCGGCGACCTGCAGAAGCATCTTCGCCTGATTGAGCGTCATCACGGGCATGTCGGCGCCCGGGATGAACACGAGCAGGCCCACGCCGGCGTTCTGCATGGCGGTGGCGCGCACCACCTCGAGCGCCAAGGGACGGCGCACGAACGGAAACGCCCATGCGAAGGCGAGGCGCTTGCCCCGGCACGCTTCGGCGATCCAGGCGCCCATGGCCGCGTCAAGGCTCGCGGCGGCTTCCTCGATGAGCTCGATGGGCTCGCACGCACCCGCATCCCCCGTCGTCGGGGCCTTCGGGCGGCCCCACGAGGCCTCCAGGACGGGCACGGAAGAGTTCGAGTCGCTCACGTGCTCGTAAGCGAGCCTCGTCAGCGCAGGCGAGACGATGTCGCCCTTGGGAATGGGATGGCCCGCCGCGCGCGCGATCTCGTCGACGAGCTGCGGCAAGGTGGTCGCCACCATGACGGGCACGCCCGCGCGGCGCAGTTTTTCGGCCGCCGCGCCGACGCGCTCGGACAGGCCCGCGACGATCACGGCCGCATCGTCGGCCTCGTAGGGCACGACCGGGCGACCGTCGAGATACATAAGGGAAACGCGCGCCGTCTCAGAGGCACTCGCAAACGCCCGGCGCACGTGCACCTGCACGTCGGCCGGGGCGCTATCGTCGATATACACCGAAACCGACAACGGCTCCTGGCGCGCCGCTTCGACATTGACGGCCTCTTCTAACACCGCTTTCACATCTACGGGAAGCTGCATGGGTGTTTGGCTCCTTCCTGCCTTCGCGCCTTAGCGCTTCTTGGTCAGCGACGCGTTATGGGACCATACCGATCCAATCATGCCGAGCATGAAGAAATTGACGACCATGAACGACGAGCCGTAGCTCATGAACGGCAACGGGATGCCGGTGATGGGCATGAGTCCGCAGTCCATGCCGATGTTCTCGAGGATCTGGAACAGCCACATGCCCACGACGCACATGACGATGACCAGCCCGAACAAGTCGCCCGACGTGCGCGCTATCCGCAAGCTTATCAAAATGAGCGCGCCGTAGAGCGCCAGCAGCACGAGCGCCCCCAAAAAACCCAGCTCCTCGGCGAGGACACAGAAGATGAAGTCGGTCGGCGCCTCGGGCAGAAGGCCGAGCGAGTGCTGCGTGCCCTGGAACAGGCCCTTGCCGAACAGGCCGCCCGAACCGATGGCCACCTTCGCCTGCTGCAGGTTGTAGCCCTCGTCGGTGGACGCCGATCCCGACTGGTCCAAAAACACCAGCAGGCGGTTGCGCTGATACTGCTTGAGCAGCTTGTATTCCCCGGTGGAACCCTTGATCACCTCGTCGATGACGAACACCGCCGCCACCGCGGCTATGAACGCCCCGAGCGTGATGAGCAGGTACTTCGCCCGCGCCCCGCCCATCACGAGCGCGAAGGCGGCGATGCACAGGTACACCAGGCCCGTGCCCAAGTCGGGCTGCGTCATGATGCACACGAACGGCACCAGCATGATGCCGAGGGCTTTGAGGTACTCGCGCGGGTCGTCTAAGTGCCCGCCGTAGCGCGCCATGACCGATGCGTCCATCAGGATGACGGTGATCTTGGCGAACTCGCCGGGCTGGATCTGCATGCCGAGCTTGATCCAGCTCTTCGCGCCCATGCCCGCGTCGGTGCCCAGGCCCGGGATGTGCGGTGACATGATGAGCACCACGTTGATGATGAGGAACAGCGTGGTGTACTCGGACAGGCGCCGGTAGTCGAAGCGCCACATGATGATCATGCAGATGATGCCGACGGCCACGCCGCCGATTTGGCGCGAATACTGGTAGTCGGCGTCCACGCTGACGGCGGAATAGACGACCACGAGCCCGTAGGTAACCAACAGCACGATGACCAGGATGAACGGCAGGTGCACGGACGGAAAGCGCGAGGCGCGCCGCGTCGGGTTGACGGACGCGTCGGGGTGGCGGAGCGAGTGTATTTGCGGTAACTGAGGCATGAATCCTTGCTCCCTCCCTTAATCCGAACGTCCGCTCGACGAGCTCTTGCCCGCCCCGTCAGCGGCAGTGCCCGAAGCGGCGCCGACGGTGCCGACCTCGCCGGCATTGCCCTCATCGGCTGCCAAGGCCGCGGCCATCACCTTCGCGCCGATGGGCGCGGCGACCGACGAGCCGCCGCCGCCATGCTCGACCACGCAGGCGAGCACATACTTGGGGTTGTCGTAGGGCGCGTAGCAGGCGAACCAGCCGGTGTCCTCCATGTCCGTGTACTCGGCGGTACCGGTTTTGCAGGCGACGGTGTCCGGATCGATGCCCTCGTCGCTGAACAGCTTCGCGATGGACGAGTTGTCGGTCGTCACGCCGCGCAGCGCGGTGCGCACGCAGGACAAGTCCGCCATGGAAACGTCGGGCACCGACACCACTTCCGATTTATAGGACAGCGCAACATCGCCGGCGGCGTTGCGCACTTCTTTGAGCAGGTGCGGCTTGACGATGTTGCCCGACGCAACCGCGCCGTAGGCTACGCACAGCTCCATGGGCGTCACCAGCACATAACCCTGGCCGATGCACATGTTCGTGTAGTCGCCGCCCTTCCAGGCGGCCTCCTCGGGCGTGTCGCGATACTGCGACGCCTTCCACTCCGGCGTGGGGATGCGCCCGGTGCTCTCGCCGGAAAGGTCGACGCCGGTCTTTTGATCCAAGCGGTACTTCGAGAGGAAGTCCTGCAGTAGCGTGGCGCTTTTGCCCTGGTTGGTCGCGGCGTTCCAGTACTGGTAGCCGATGTCGTAGAACACGACGTCGCAGGAATTCACGATGCCGCCGTACAAATCGAGCGTGCCATGGCCGTTCTCGCTCCAGCATTTCTGAGGGGAGCCGGAACCGAACCCGTCCCACTCGCCGGTGCAGGTCCAGGTTTCGTCGGTGGTGGCCATGCCGGTCTCGAGCGCGGCGAGGCTGACGAAGGTTTTGTAGGTCGATGCCGCCGGATACGTGCCGCCGATGGTGCGGTTGAGCATGGGCAGCTGCGCCGATTTCGACGTCTCCTCGTCGAAGTACAGCTCGTTGGTCTCGTCGTCGAGGCCGGCGACGAACGCCTTCGGGGAAAACGTCGGGAAACTCGACATGGCGATGATGCTGCCGTCCTCGACGTTCATCATCACCAGCGCGCCCGCCGTGCCGGTGCCCGTGCCGATGGAGCCGCCGTCGGGCGTGATGAGGTCGTAGAGGGCCTTGTCGGCGGCGTACTGCACCGATGCGCGAATGGTCGTGTAGACGTCCGACCCCTTCACGGGCTGGGTTTCGCTCACCACTTCCACGATGTTGCCCTGCGCGTCGGTCATCACCTTGCGCTGGCCATGGTCGCCGGAAAGCAGGTTGTCGTAGGTTTGCTCCAGGCCGCTTCGCCCGACGGTGTCGCCGAGCTCCAGATCACGCCCGGCGGCCACGCTCGCCACGTCCTCGGAGGTGACGCTGCCAATGTAGCCGACGGCATGAGCCGCAAGCGAGCCGTAGGGGTAGTCGCGCACGGTGCGCGTCTGCACGGTGATGCCGGGAAATGCGCTCGCGTGCTCGGCGATGAACGAGACGTTGCGCATCGTCGCGTCGGAGGCCACGGTGCGCTGGCTCTGCGCGCCCGAGGACGTGTCGGCAAGGCGCTTGCGCACTACGCCGATGGGAAGCCCGAGCACGGTGGACAGGCGCGCTATGACGTCGTGGTCGTCGGCCACGTCGGGGTCGGCGAGCACCGTGAGCGACGTGCGGTTCTTCACGATGGCCACGCCGTCGCAGTCGAGGATGTCGCCGCGCGGCGCGGGCGTATAGACCGTCGTGTACTGGTTGTCCTCGCTCTCCTGGCGGTAGTTGCTGCCCGCGAGCACCTGGATGCTCCAGAGCTTGGTGGCAAGGGTGCCGAAAACGACGCCTGCGAAAATGCCCACGGCCAAAAAGCGCGATTTGAGCGAATCGCCGACGTTGGCGACGGGCTGCGAGGGGGTGGCGCCGCGGCCCGCCCCGCCGGCCGGGCGCCTGTCGGCGCCGGGCAGGGACGACTTCACGCCGACGGAGGAAATGGAGCGCACGTCGTGCTTGACGCTGATGGAATCGGACTTGCGCCCGCGCAGGACGGCGTAGGCGACGACGAGCGCCGCGATGACGACGATGAGCGCTATGACGGTTGCAACGATGGCGGTAAGCATAAGGCTACCTTATCGAAGCTTCGGCGTGCGAAGACCGCGATCCTGCGCGCCGCCGGCAAGCAGGCGCACCATGACGGGATAGAACACAAGCCCCACGGCGCAATCGTAGAGCGCGCAGGGCAGCGCGCGCGTGAGCAGGGCCTCGACGGGATTCGCGGAAAGCCCGCAGGCGATGAGCAGCATGCCGTAGGCAAGCTCGGCTGCGAGCGCGACCACCACGAAGATGGCGATGGGCATGAACATGGTGTCGTTGTCGAGCACGGTGAAGGCGCGCGAGGCGATAAAGCACCCCACCACCAAAAGCAGCGCCATGCCGCCGACCGGCCCCGTGCCCGTGAGGTCATAGAGCAGCCCGAGCGCAAACGGCAGCACCGGGCCCGCCTCGTCGGGAATGACGATGGCGACCACGACGGCGTAGGCAAGCAGGAAGTTCGGCTGCGCGCTGAACAGCGATACCGAGGGCGCAAGCGCTATCTGGAAGATGAAAGCGACGATGCAGCCGATAATGAGCACGACGTTGTTCTTCTCCCCCATTAGCTCGCCCCTCCTGACTGCGTGGAACTCGAGGACGTATCGTCATCATCGTCATCCGACTCGTCGGTGCCGACGCTCGACACGACGAGCACGTCTTCGAGCGTCGAGATGGAATCGTTGGGGGAAACCACGACGCGGCGCGACGAGTTGCCCTGGGAGCTGTCGACCTTCACGACCGTGCCGATGATGAGCCCGCGCGCGTAGCTGCCGCCGAGGCCCGAGGTGACGATAACGTCGCCCGCGGCAACCTCCGCGTCGGCGTCGAGGTCTTCCAGATACAGAAGGCCGACGAGGCTTCCGCGCAGGATGCCCTCGGCGCGGCTGGACTGCACCATGGCGGCCGCACCCGACTGCGGGTCGGTGAGCAGGCGCACCGTGGCGGTGTTCGTGGAAGCGGAAACCACCTGCCCGACGACGCCGGAGGTGCCCATGACCGTCTGGCCGGACGAAATGCCGTCCTCGGATCCCTTATTGATGGTGACGGTTTGACTCCATGCCTCGGAGGAGCGCCCGATGACGCGCGCGCCGACGCCCTCGATTTGGTAGGTGTCCTTCAAATCGAGCAGCTTCTGCAGGCGCTGCGCCTCCTGCTTGTATTCCTCCATCTGGGCATACTGTGCGATGAGCTGTTCGTTGTATTCGCGCAGGCCACTGAGCGTGCCGTCATCGGCCGTCATGTTGTCCATGGACTCGCCCACCGTCGAAGTCGCCGCCTCGATGGAGCCGCCGACGATGCGCAGGGGGCTGACCGCGCCGGAAACCGCCGTCTGCAGCGAATGCAGCGGGCCGGTGGTGCCCTCCTTGCCGTATGCGGTCACCATCACCACGCTCGCGACGATCAGCGCGGCAAGAAGAACCCGACGGATGAGCGCCGAGCTTTGCTGTTGGAAATTGAGCGCCACGGTAGCTGCGCGGCCTTACTTCGAGCGCATGAGGGTCTGCTTGAGCGCCTGCGGGGTCTCGAGAACCTTCAAGCAGCCCATGACCACGTTCGTGAGCGCGGTTTCCGACACCCACACGGGGATCTCCAGCTTGTCGGTGAGATAGCGGTCCAAGCCGGAAAGCAGGCCGCCGCCGCCGGTGAGCAGGATGCCGTTCTGGATGATGTCGGAGGCCAGGTCGGGGTTGGTCTTCTTGAACGTTTCCTTGATATGAACGACCATTTCCTCGCACGGGGCGATGAGCGCCTGGCGCACGTCCTCGGACTGGATGGTGACCTCTTTGGGCTGTTCGGTGATGACGTCCTGGCCCGAGATGATCATGTCGCGCTCGCGCCCGTCCTCGAAAGGCAGGATGGAGCCGATCTTGATTTTGATGATCTCGGCCGTGCGCTCGCCGATCTTGATGCCGAGCAGGTCGCGCAGGTGCATGGCGATGGCCTCGTCCATGCGGTTGCCGGCAAGGCGCAGGCTCGAAGATGTGACGATGCCGCCGAGGGAGATGACGGCCACTTCCGTGGTGCCGCCGCCGATGTCGACCACCATGGAACCGGTCGGCTCGGTGACGGGAAGGTCGGCGCCCATGGCCGCGGCCATGGGTTCCTCGATGAGGTATGCCTGGCGTGCGCCCGCCTGCACGGCGGCCTCGAAGACCGCGCGCTTTTCCACGGAGGTTGCGCCGCAGGGAATGCAGATGACGATACGGGGCTTGGCCTGCCACGGGTACTTGCGCGGCGCCGCCTTGTTGATGAACGCGCTGATCATGGCTTCGGTGACGTCGTAGTCGGCAACCACGCCGTCATGCAGCGGATGTTCGGCGGAAAACGCGTCGGGCGTGTGGTTGATCATGTTCTTGGCCTCGTGGCCCACGGCGAGAACGCGATGGGTGCTCTTTTCGATGGCCACGACCGAGGGTTCATTGACGACGATGCCCTCGCCGGGGATGGCGACCAGCGTGTTGGCGGTGCCAAGGTCGATGGCCATGTCCGTGGACATTTGGCCCGTCAGCCCCGAGAAGAAATCCAAGAATGACATACAGGCAAACCCCTTGTGCTACGTTTATAGTGAGATTGGATTCTAGCACAGCCCCCAAGCAGGCTTTTTCCCTTGATTTCGAAATCCATCAGGGATTCGTATAACCGCCACCCGCTAAAAAGCCCCGAGCTCGGCGCCCACCCGCAAGGGGCGGCCGCCGAGCTCGGGGCAAACTGTCCTTCGGTTGCGCTCGATGCGCGCCTCGCGCGCAGGGCGCGCCCGCATTGCAAGCTAATGCACGCTGCAGCTGAAGCAGGGGTCGTAGGCGCGCACGAGCTTTTCGACGGCGGCGCGCACCTCGTCGGCTCCCGCGCCGGCCGCCACCAGGGCCTCGGCGAGCACGCGCATGTCGGCCTCGAGGTTTGCGCAGTTCAAAGCCGTCGGCGTAAGGATGGAGGCATGCTCGACCCGGCCCTCGTCGTTCAGCTCGAGCTCGTGGAACAGGCATCCGCGCGGAGCCTCGGTGAATCCCGTGGCGCGGCCCGCGCGCACCTTAAAGATCGCCGGGGCGGACGAGGTCGCAAGCTCCCCTTCACCCGCGGCGAGGTCGCGGGCAAGCTTCGCGCAGCGCGAAAGCGCGTCGACGATCTCGACCGCCTGCGCGACGTTGTTGGAGTATGGATTGGCCTCGGGCGGACGCAGACCGGCCTTCGCCGCAGCCACCTTCGCGTCCTGGGACAGCGCGGACCACGAGGCGTTGATGCGCGCAAGCGCACCGGTGAAAAACGGTGAGCGCGTATCGCGGGCGCGTGCGAACAGGGCCGCGGAGTGGTCCACCGCATACTCCTCGATGCGCTCCGACGCCTCGTCGGCATCGAAGGACAGGCCGGCGCGGACGAAGCGCGCGGTGCGGCTCGTGCAGACCGGGTAGGCGCCCTCATCGACCATCGCGAGCATGTCGCCGGCCGTGGCGATGTCGGGCACGCCGAAGGAACGGAACAGGTCGACCACCGAAAGCGCGAAGGGAAGCGCCGCATCGAGCTTGTCGGCGAGCGCAAGCAGCTCCTCTGAGCTCGGTTCATGCGTGAAACCGCCGACCACCGCCGTGATCGGGTGGATGGAGCGCCCGCCCACAAGATTGCATAGCTCGTTGCCGAGCGCCTTTAAGCCTAACGCCTTGTCGAACAGCTCGGGATCTTTGTCCTCGAGGGGAAACACGCTCGGCATGCCCAGGAAATCGGGGGCCGCGAACACGAACAGGTGCGACGCGTGGTTCTGCAGGTAGCTGCCATAGATAAGAAGCTCGCGCAGGGCATGCGTGCGCGGCGTGACCTCCACGCCGAAAATGCGCTCAATGGCGAGGATGTCGGTGATGACGTGGTTCGCCGAGCAGATGCCGCAGATGCGGCTCGCGATGAAGGGGATGTCGGTGAAACGCCTGCCCACCACCATCGACTCGAACAGCCGTGCCGGCTCGACGACGCTCATCTGCACGGTCTTGACCGCGCCGTCCTCGATGACGACATGCACGTTGCCGTGTCCCTCGACACGGGCGATATGGTCCACCGAAATGGTTGCTGTGCTCATGCCTTCCCCCTATTCCTGCCCGCGCGCCGCCGCGCAGCCGAACAGCTCGAGCGCCTCGTCGAAATCGGCGACGGGCACGCCGTAGCCCTCGCACACCGCCCGCGCGCTTGTCAGGTTCGCATCCGACGAAATGCCGCGGCAGCCGTTGCAGGGCCTGCCGAGGCCGGGGCACTTCGCCCCGCAGCCGGCCTGCGTGACCAGCCCCAAGCACAGCGTCGACGAACCGAAGAAGCAGTCCGTCCCGCCGCGCTTGCACTCCCCGCACAACACCGAGGTGGCGGGAAGTTTGTTCGAACCGCGCACGACGCGCTGCAGCACGTCGACGAACTCGGCCGGCTCGATGGGACAGGCGCGCACCTCGTAGTCCACGTCGACGATCGCGCTGACCGGGCGTGCGGCGAGCATGTCCCCGCATGCGCCCGGGACGTTTCCATACACGTCGGCCGCGCGCTCGGCAAACCCGCCTGCGGCCATGCCGGGAATGCCCCCGCACACCGCGCAAGTGCCGGCGGCGATGACCACGCTCGCCTCTTCGCGCAGCGCGCGCACGACCTCGACCGCCTCCTCGGTGGTCACGGCGCCCTCGATGACGGCGACGTCGAAGTCATGCGGCATCTCCGCCGACGTCGCGAGTTGCCAATAGCGCAGGTCTATCTGGCCGAGCACGTCGGTAAGATGGCGCTCGTCGTTGGTTATTTGCAGCTGGCAGCCGAAACAGCTGGCCAAGCCCACGATGACGACGCGGGGAGCCGAGACGGCGCCCGTCGTGTTTCCTTGCGTATCCACAGCGTGTGCCTCCTTCCCTACATCGATCCTTGGATGTTCTTGGCTTCCCAGTAATTGAATACCGGCCCGTCGATGCAACAGTACTGATGGCCGATCTGGCAGTGGCCGCACTTGCCCATGCCGCACTTCATGTGGCGCTCGAAGCTCATGTAGATGTGGTCGTAGCTGATCTGCTTCTTGCGCATCTCCGCCACCACGAACCGATACATGATCGGCGGGCCGCACAGCGCGCCGAAGGTGTTCGCTGGGCTGATTTCGAGATGCTCGAAGGGCTTCGTAACCAGGCCCACCTCGCCATCCCACGTATCGTCGGGATTGTCGACGGTCAGGTACAAGTCGAAGTCTTTGCGATGGCGCCACATCTCGAACTGCTGGCGAAACATTACTTCCGCGGGGTTCTTGCTGCCGTAGATGATGGTGACCTTGCCGAACTCGGATCGCTCGTCATGGATGTTGTTGATAAGGCTGCGCAAAGGCGCAATGCCCAAGCCGCCCGCCACGAGCAGGATATCGTGGCCTTTCATTTCCTCGAAGGGAAAGCCGCGCCCGTACGGCCCGCGAATGCCCACGATGTCGCCGCACTGCATCTTGTGCAGCGCCTCGGTGAAGCGACCCGCGCGACGAACGCACAGCTCGATGAAGCCGCGCTTGGAAGGGCTTGACGAAATGGAGATGGGCGCCTCGCCCACCCCGAAGATGGACAGCTCGACGAATTGCCCGGGGGCATGGCAAAACGCCTCGCGGATGCGCTCGTCGATCAGGCGGAACTCGAAGAGCTTCTCGGTGGCGGTCAGGTCGGTGATCGACGTGATGCGCGCCGGCCAGGGCCTATAGGGGTTCGCGGCCATCATCTCGGCGCCGGTCGCGGGCGCGCCCGCGTCGTGGAACGGATGGATGGCGACGCCGGCAGTTTTGTTAGCACACATCTTCGGCCCCCTTCTTCTCGAAGAACTTCAACACCTCGATGGGGCTGATGGACGCCTTGCACGCCGCGGCGCAGCGGCCGCAGCCGACGCACAGCATGCGGTCGTGATTGGCCAAAAACCCGTTGAGCTTGTGATACATGCGATGGCGCACGCGCTCGCGCCCGCCTGCGCGGAAGTGATGCCCGCCGGCGACCTGGTCGAACTGCGGCGAGGTGCAGGCATCCCAGATGCGCTCGCGACGCCCGCCCGCGCCGTCGGCGTCAAGCGTGTCGGCGATGTCGAAGCAAAAGCAGGTCGGGCACACGGCCGCGCAGGCGTTGCACGACAGGCACTTGCCGCCGAGCTCTTCCCAGAAATCGTCCTCGTGAAACGCGTCCATGAGCATGGCAACGTCCTGGATTTCAGGGATGTCGGGATTGAACGCCGCCTGGCGCGCACGCGTGGCATGGCGGAACTCGATGCGGTCGGCATCGGTGGCGTCGCGCAGGTCGACCGACGCCTCGAGGATGTTCGCGGCCTCGACGCTTCCGATGCTGACCAGGTACTTGTCGCCGAGGTTATGCAGGAACAGGTCGTAGCCGAAACGGGCCTCGTCGGCGTCCCATAGATTACAGAAGCACGCGTCGTGGGGCTGGCAGGAAAGCCCGACGATGAGCGTGGCGGCGCGGCGCGCCGTATAGTATGGATCGGGATAGCGCCCATCGCGAAACACCAAATCCAGGCGGTTGATGGCGTTGATGTCGCAGGCGTGCACGCCGAAGATGACGCGCGGGCGAACCTCCTCGACGAAGTCCGTCACGCTGTTCGTGCGCGCGTCGAACGTCATGAGCGTCTCGCGTTCCGGCATGAGGTAGCGCTTCGGAGACGCCAAGGTGGTCGAGTAGGCAAGGTCGATCTCGTCGGGTGCGCCGATGGGCTCGAAGGAATGGTGCGCGCCCTGCTTCACCGGCGCCACCACCTCGAAGCGTTCCATGAACGCAGCCACGAGCGCCGGCAGCTGCTCGGCGTCGAAAACTCGATAGAGCATGTGTTCATCCGTTTCTCGTCTGGTGAATGTTTGCTCCCCAAAAGCAAAGGCCCCTTTCCGCCAAGGCGAAAAGGGGCCGGACATGCAAACCCGTAGGGGCTTTAAAAACCCTTACGCGAAGAAGATGCCGATCTCGCGCTCAGCGGACTCCACGGAGTCGGAGCCATGGATCACATTTTCGTCCATAATGAGGCCGAAATCGCCACGAATCGTGCCGGGGGCAGCTTCTGCCGGATTAGTGGCACCCATGAGCGTGCGCACCTTCGCGACGGCGCCCTCGCCGGAGATGACCATCTTCACGACCGGGCCGGAGGTGATGTAGGAGATCAGGCCGTCGTAGAAGGGCTTGCCCTCGTGCTCGGCGTAGTTGGCCTTGGCCTGCTCGAGCGTGACGTTGCCCAGCTCGAGGCGCTCGACGGTGAGGCCCGCGCGCTCGAAGCGGTTCACGATCTCGCCGATGTGGCCGTTGCGCACGCCGTCGGGCTTGATCATGCTGTAGGTCTTCTGGACTGCCATGGTTGATGCCTTTCTTCTTGTCTTGTATTGCCGCAAGCGCCTGATGCGGCGCTTATTGCCGATAGTGGGTTGACGCCGCCGTTAGTTCTGGCTGGCGAAATACAGCTCGATGTTGCTGACCTTCCAGCCGATGAAGTCGCGCACGAGCGAGACCTTGTACTGGACGGAACCGCCCTCGGGCGTGGCCGCCGTCACGTAGGCCGTGGAGTCGGTCATGGAACGCTCGACCGCCTCGATGGTGGGCGCGGAATCCTGCACGAGCGAATCGGTCAGCGAAGCCGCCGTGGACTCACTCACGGAGGGAGCGTAGTACTGAGATGCCTGCTCGGGGTTTTTGAACACATCGGTCACCACGGTGGACTGGCTCGGATAGCCCCAGCCCTGCGTGTAGAGGAACAGGCCCGCGCCGAAGGCGATGACGATGAGCAGGATGATGACGAGCAGGACCTTCAGACCGACGTTGCGGCGCTTGCGCTCCTGCTTGGCCACGCCGCGCGACCACTTCTCCAGCTCCTCGTCGGAAGCGCTGAAGAACCGATCGTCGCCGGCCGCGGCGCCGTACTGGCCGGCGTCGGTGGCGTAGGGGTCGGCGTAGTAGTACGGGTCGGGCTGCTGATTGCCGTAGGGGTCCTGCTCGGCATACATGGCGCCGCCATCGACGGCGACGTCGATGCCCGAGGTGTCGGCAGCGGAAGCGGAGGACTGCTGGCCGGCGACGGGCGCCATAACCTGCGTGATCTCCGACGTGCCCTGGGCAACGGCGGCGACGGCGCGCTGGTAGTCGACGCTGGCCGAGTCGGACAGGAAGTACGTCTTGTCCTCGATGGCCTCCTCGAAGGCGTTGACGGCCTTCTGCATCTGGCCGGAGGCCACGTAGGCCTGGCCGAGGTTGGCGTAGAGGCGGTTGCGCAGCGCCGGGGCCATGTCGAACTGCAGGGCGCTCTCGTAGGAGGACACGGCGTCGGCGGGGCGGTTGAGCGCCATGAAGCAGATGCCGAGGTTCAAAAGCGCCTTGGTCGGATCGGGGTTGCCCTCGTCAAGGGCCGCCTGGCGAAACGCCACGCCGGCCTCGGCGGACTTGCCCATCTTCAAAAGCGCGTTGCCCATGCCGGTGTAGGCCTTGTACTTGGAATCGTACTTGGCGTCGGTTGCCGCCGCCTCGAAATGCTCCACCGCCTGATCGAAATCGTGCAGGGAGGCGTAGGCGACGCCGAGGTTGCAGTTCACCGCACCCGTGGCGTCATAGGACGCGTCGGTGAGCGCCACGCCGTAGGAGCTGATGGCCTCCTCGGTGCGCCCGAGCTTGATGAGGCAGTTGCCGATCTGGTGATTCAGCAGGCCGAGCTCGCCGGGGGCAAGCGGCGCCGCCTCATCCTGCAAGCAGAGCTGATAGGTCGCCAAGGCAGAAGTGAAATCCTTCATCGCGGCCTGGGAGCGTGCTTGCTGGAATAGTTGGTTGTTCATGAGTGTCCTTCGAATCCTTCGTTGGAATTGCGTTTATGGACGGATCCGCTACTGGGCGGCGTTCTCGATCTCGACGGTCTCGATGACGTCGCCGACACGAAGCTGGCCGATGACGTCCTTGCCCTCGATGGTCTGGCCGAAGACGGTGTAGTTCGGGTCGAGCATATGCTGGGCGCCCAGGCACAGGTAGAACTGCGAGCCGGCGGAGTTGGGCATCTGGCTGCGAGCCATGGCCAGCGCGCCGTCGTTGTGCTTGTTGTTGGGGTTGGTGGAGTACTCTTCCTTGATGGTATAGCCCGGACCGCCCGTGCCCAGACCCATCATGGGGTTGCCCGCGGCGGCGATGACCTGGTCGGAGTCGAGGTCGCGCGTGTTCGGGCAGCCGCCCTGGATGACGAAGCCCGGCACGTAGCGATGGAACTTCAGGTTGTCGTAGAAGCCCTTGGTGGCAAGCTCGACGAAGTTGCCCACGTGGATGGGGGCGTCGTTGCCGGCGAGCTGCACGCGGATGGTGCCCTTGGAGGTCTTGATGACGGCGATCTCCTCGCCCGTCGGCTGATACTGCGGGGTGTACAGAGCCATGTTCTCTCCTTGTCCTCGGCCTATTCGTGGGGCCGCAAGCAGGTGCCGCCCCGTTCACGAAAGCGCCCGCACGGTGCGGGCGCGATTTGTCGTATACGTTTTGGGAGTGTATCAGGGCGGCCGCGGCGGCGGTCGATTCTCGACCAAACCTCGTGGCAAAAACCACAAGAACGCGAAAACGTGAAACGTGCGCAGCAGCCTGCGCTACGTCTGCGCAGCCGGCCGGCGTGGCGGCTGCGCGCGATGCCCGGCGCGGGTCGCCGGCGAGACGGCAGCCCCGACGCGCTAGCAGCGCTTGAAGCAGCTGACGACCTCGACGTGGTAGGTTTGCGGGAACAGGTCGACCGGCTGCACCGACTCCAAGCGATAGCCCACTTCCTCGAAGCGGCGCACGTCGCGGGCCCAGGTGGCGGGATTACAGCTCACGTAGACCACGCGGCCCGGGCGGGCGGCGGCGATGTCGGCGGGAACGCCATCGGCCAGGCCCGCGCGGGGCGGGTCGACCACGAGCGCATCGAGCCCGCCGAGCTCGGGAAGCTCGCGGGCCGCGTCGCCGCCGATGACGTCGATGTCCACGTCGTTTTCATCGGCGTTGCGCCGCAGGTCGCGCACCGACGAACCCGCGGACTCGACCGCGATGACGTCCGCGCCGGCGCGCGCGAGCGCCACCCCGAAGGTGCCGCAACCCGCATACAGGTCGGCAACCAAAAGCCCATCAAGGCCGCAAGGCCCCTCCTCGCCCATCTCGCCGCCGAGTGCGCGGATGGCCTCGCCCACCAGCTTCTCGGCCTGCGCGGTGTTCACCTGGAAAAACGACGGGGCGCTCGCGATATAGCGCGCACCGGCGATCTGCTCTTCCCAGTGCCCCTTGCCGTCAAGCACCTCGAGCCCCTTGATTTTGCGGGCATGCCCGGGATCGGCAATGACGCGCACGACGGACGTGGCGCGAAGGCTGCTCTTGAGCATCTTCGCCGCAGCCGCGCGCGGAAAGCCCGACGGCTTGGTCCACAGCGCGATCTCGGTCTCGCGGGTGCGCACGCTCGTGCGCACGCCGACGCGGAAGATGCCCAGGTCGTCCGACCCCTGCAGGAAGCGCAGGGCGCCGCGCAGCGCTTTCGGGGCGCGCGCGATGGAGTCATGCGCGAGCGGGCAGGACGTCGCCTGCACCACATCCGGCGAGCCTTCCTCGTGAAAACCCAGGTTGAACATGCCGCGCGAATCCCACTGCGCCCCCAGCTCCACCTTGTTGCGGTAGCCCCACTGGCGCTTCGAGGGCAAACAGGGGCGCACGAGTTCCTCGGCTGCCTCGCCAAAGCCCGCCACGCGCGAAAGCGCGGCGGCGACGTTGGCGCGCTTGGCCTCAAGCTGCGCGTCGTAGGCAAGGTGCTGCCAGGGGGCGGCGCCGGCAGCGGCCGGCTCGGCCCACTTCGGCGCGACGCGGGCCTCGCCCGGCTCCTCAATGGAGACGATGCGCCCGCGAGAGAAGCTCGGCTTGTCCTCGGTAATCTCCACCTCGACGACATCGCCGGGCGCGGCGTTCGCCACGAAGACGGCCTTGCCGCACGCGCGATGCCCCACGGCCTCGGCGGAGTAGCCCATGCGTTCGATGGTTATGGTTTCAGTCATGCGTTTGCACCCGTTTCGTTATATCTTCCGCACACAGCGGAAAAGTTGGCGTATAATGAATAACTCGCGTGCCCTAGTAGCTCAGCTGGATAGAGCGTCTGCCTCCGGAGCAGAAGGCCACAGGTTCGAATCCTGCCTAGGGCACCAGTTCAAACTCGCACGAACCCGCCGAATGCGACATCCGGCGGGTTCGTTTCGTTTCAGGGCCGAGGCGTCCGCCTAGCCTTCCTGAGCCGCATCGCCGGCATCCAGAAAAATCTTACGCGTAACGAAGTTCCACACCATGACGATGGCCGTGGCGAAGATCTTCGTGATGAGGTAGTGGACACCGAGAAGCTCGACGCCCGCCCACATGCAGAAGTTGTTGATCAGAAGACCGATGACCGACAGCACCACGAAGATGATGAACTCGCGGCGGCGGCTCATGTCCTCCTTGTGCGTGAACACGTAGCGCATCGAGGCAAGGTAGTTGAAGATCACCGAGACGGTGAACGACACGGTGGCGCTGACGAGGTAGTTCACGCCGAGCACCTCGGTGAGCAATGCGAGCAGGCCGTAATCGATGCAGAACGCGATCACGCCGACCACGCCGAATTTCATAAGCTGGGCGATGAGTTTCTTCACGCCGATGCCCTTCCTTCCTTAAAGCGAGCACTCCCCCTGCGCTGTCCGTGAGGTCCCGGCGCGCATGGCAGGTAAACCCCGGTATTATCGCATCGGCCACACCGCGTACACAAGAAACCCCATCGCAACCCCATCGCCGGCGCGTTTTGCTTTGTCCCCTTCGGGTATAGTAAAAACCCCTCTCATGCGGAATCTGCCTGTGGGCATATCGCAAGTGCGCCCAAAACGACCGGGGGGGGTGCACTTCCCGGCGGTCAACCCCCTTTCAGGCTTCCTTCAAGGTTAGCGTATATCCTGAGAATCCCGCGCTCGCGCCCCGCAAGCGCGCGAATATGCCCTAAGATGAATGTTCGTGCATATTCGAATCTTCCACTTCGAAGGAGCAACCGATGCCCGAAATCAACCAGGATGCCTACCAAGGTAAAGGCACCGCGGTCATAATCCCCTGCTACAACGAAGCGGTCACCATCGCGAAGGTGGTCGACGACTTCAAGCGCGTCCTGCCGCTGGCGGACATATATGTATACGACAACAACTCCTCCGACGGCACGGGAGAGATCGCCCGCGAGAGGGGCGCCATCGTGCGCGTCGAGCGACGCCAGGGCAAGGGCAACGTCGTGCGCCAGATGATGCGCGACATCAACGCCGACTACTATCTCATGGTCGACGGCGACGACACCTACCCCGCCGAGGCGGCCCCCGACGTGCTCGCGCCGCTCATCGAAGGCGAAGCCGACATGGTCGTGGGCGACCGCCTGTCAAATGGCACCTACGGCGAGGAGAACGACCGCGCGTTCCACGGCTTCGGCAACAATCTGGTGCGCTTCCTCATCAAGGCCATCTACGGCTTCGAGTTCACCGACGTCATGACCGGCTACCGCGCCTACAACCGCGTGTTCGCCAAGACCATGCCCGTCACTTCCCCCGGCTTCGAGATCGAGACGGAGCTGTCCATCCATGCGGTTGACAAGCGCTGGAGAATCGCGCAGGTACCCATCGACTACCGCGACCGCCCCGAGGGGTCGGAGTCGAAGCTTTCCACCTTCTCCGACGGAATGAAGGTGCTCATGATGATCATGTCGCTGTTCAAGGACTACAAGCCGCTCGCGCTGTTTTCCTGGGTGGCGCTCATCTTCGTGGTGCTCGGACTCATTTGCGGCGTGCCCGTCATCGCGCAGTTCGCCGAGACGGGGCTGGTGCCGAAACTGCCGAGCGCGCTGCTGGCGATGGGGCTCGTGTTCGTCGGCCTGCTCTCGCTTGCCTGCGGCCTTATCCTCGACACCCAGGTAAAAGGCAGCCGCAAGCAGTACGAGCTGACGGTGACCGAGGCCTACGAGCGCTATGGGCGCAGCGACCGGAACGCGTAAGCAACGCCTCCGGCCGCCTTTCCCTTCCCCGAAGGACCGTGGCGCTAGCAGGCCATGCATAGCTCCCGTCATCTGTATGGGTCCTTCGCTAGAGCCAGTGTAGAACGAATTGCCGCACGGATCCCTGCGGCAATTCGTGAACCAGCCTGCGTTGTGTAAGAAATGTGACCGGTATCCAAAATAGTTCTTGCATAACGCGAAAGCTTTTGGGATACTAACCAGGCTGCTTTTCACGCGGAAGCGCAAACGTCCCCATAGTCTAGAGGTTAGGACGCGGCCCTTTCAAGGCTGAGACACGAGTTCGATTCTCGTTGGGGGCACCATTTGAAATGCAAGGGTCGGTGAAGCACCGGCCCTTTTCTTTTATATCCACGATTCTCCAACCGAAGGGATGAGGCGTCATCGCCACCGAGCACGCAGATACCGAACCCGCCATGGATGAGGCTCCCGGGGGCATAAAGGCTTCGAGGCTGCCGGCGTCCGAAGGTGCGGGGCGCGAAGGCGCCAGCGCAGGCCGCAACGACGCCGAGCCCTGCGACGAAAAGCCGCTCGTCATCGTCATGCACGCATCGGTCGGTTCTGGACATCGCAGCGCCGCGAACGCCGTCGCGCAGGCCATGCGGCTCATGGCGGCAGAGCATGCCGAGCGGCACGCTCATGATGCCGCCGGGGAAGCCCTCGGCGATACGCCTGCGAGCGCAGACGATTGCATTCCCGACAACCTCGAGGTCGAGGTGCTCGACGTGCTCGATTTCGGGCACGTCGTGTTCGATGGCGACAAGGCCGCCAGCATGTTCGTGGGCCCCTCCCGCCCCATCTACGACTGGACGTGGCGCTATACGCTCACCGGGCACGTGCTGTGGGGCGGCGGCACCATCTGGTCGCACCTCATGTACTCGAAATTCACCGAATACGTGCGCGCGCGCAAGCCGATCGCCATCGTATGCACGCACATCACGGCGGCCAACGTCGCCGTCGCCGCACGCATGCTCACCGGTCAGCACTTCCCCATCACCTGCATCCCCACCGACTACGAGATCGAAGGGCTGTGGCCCCACCAGTCGGTCGACGCGTTCTACGTTGCCACAGAGAGCATGGCCGAAACGCTTCGGCCCCGCCACGTGCCCGAAGAGCGCATCAGCATCACCGGCATCCCCACGCGCGAGGACTTCCGCCTGCCCCACGACCGCGCCCTCACGCGCGAGGCGCTTGGCCTTCCCCAGGACAAGACCGTCGTCTTGGCGCTTGCAGGCGCCTACCTGCCGCGCCCCTACGCGCACTTCCGCACGGCGCTCGACTATCTCCTGCCCTTCCTGCACACGCTCGACGCCTCGATGCACTTCGTGTTCGTCGCCGGAAATGACCAGGCGTACGCCAAGCACCTGCGGCAGGCCTGCAAAGAGCTTAAGCTCACCAATGCAACCGTGCTCGACTACGTCGACGACATGGCGGCGCTCATGGCGGCATCCGATTTGGTCATCTGCAAGTCCGGCGGCCTGACGGTGACGGAGTGCCTGTGCTCTCAGGTTCCGATGGTTCTGCTCGGCAAGGCCTACGGCCAGGAAAAGGCGAACGTGCGCATGCTCACGTCCCTCGGGGCGGCGATGCATGTGACCACGTGGCGCGAACTACTCGACGCGCTGCGCCACGTTTCCGAAAACCCCGACAGCACCCGCGCGATGCTCGTCAACGGCAACTTCCTGCGCCGCCCCGGCGCGGCGCGCGATATCGCTGCGCAAACGCTCGCGCTCGCGCAGGCGGACAAAGACCCTGCAAACCCGCTCTACAAAAAGCATTTCCTCCAGTTCTACTGGGGAGGAAAACCCGCGCACGTGCGTTAGTCGTGCGCTAGAAAGGATTTCACCGTTATGACCAAATTCGAGGATTTGGGACTGTCCGACAAAACCCTCGGGGCAATCTCCGAGCTCGGTTACGACAGCCCCACCCCCGTGCAGGAACAGTCCATTCCGATCGTGCTTGAGGGACGCGATCTCATCGCCGCCGCAAAGACGGGCACCGGCAAGACGGCGGCCTTCTCGCTTCCCTCGATGGACAAGCTCGGGCATGCGAAGGGAACCCACGGGCCGCTCATGCTCGTGGTCACCCCCACGCGCGAACTTGCCCAGCAGATCGGCGAGGTGTGCACGACCATCGCCAACCATACGCACCACCGCATCCTGACCGTCGTCGGCGGCCTTTCCTACGAGCCGCAGATCCGCGAGCTCAACCGTGGCGTCGACGTGCTCATCGCCACCCCCGGGCGCCTCGTCGACCTCATGGACCAGGGAGCGGCGCACCTAGGCGCAGTTGAGGTGCTGGTGCTTGACGAAGCCGACCGCATGCTCGACATGGGTTTTTGGCCCGCCATGAAGAAGATCATCGGCCAGACGCCCAAAAGCCGCCAAACACTGCTGTTCAGCGCCACGATCGACCACTCCATCACCAAAAACGTCGGCAAGCTGCTCAACGACCCGGCGACGGTGGAGATCGCCCGGCGCGGCGAGACGGCCGACACCGTCGAGCAGTACGTCATCAACGTGCAGCAGGCGGTCAAGCCGGCCCTGCTCAAAGGCGTGCTCGCCGAGCGCGGCCATAAGCGCGTCATCGTGTTCACCCGCACGCGCAGCCGCGCTGACGCCACCTGCCGGCGCTTGAAGAAGGTCGGCTACACGGTCGAGGCCATCCATTCCAGCCGCAGCCAGAACCAGCGCAGGCGCGCGCTCGACAACTTCGCTAGCGGGCAGACCGACATCCTCGTGGCCACCGACGTGCTCGCGCGCGGCATCGACGTCGAGGGCGTCGACTACGTGGTGAACTACGATCTGCCCATGCAGCCCGAGGACTACGTGCACCGCATCGGGCGCACGGGCCGCGCCGGGGCGACGGGCTGGGCGGTGTCGTTCGCAAGCCCCGAGACCACCGACTCGCTGCGCAACATCGAGAAGCTGCTCAAGCGTTCAATTCCCAAGCTCAAACTTGAGAACTTCGACATGAAGGAAGCCGAGGCGGAAGCGGCGGCGAAGGCCCAGCGCGCCGAAGCGCGCCATGACCCGGAAATCCAGCAGGCGAAAAAGGAAGAGGCCGCACGCAAGCGCAAGAAGGCCAAGGCGCGCTCGGCGGAGCATGCCGACGAGGCACGCGGCACCCGCAAGCGCGCAGGAGGCGCTCAGGGCAAGCGCGGCGGCGCGCAGGGCGCAGCGCCGGCCAAGCAGAAGGCCAAGGCCACCGGCAAGCAGGGCGGCGGCAAGCAAGCCGCCT
>CAVCPR010000016.1:0-35303 GCA_963604235.1 Anaerovoracaceae bacterium
CGGCTGCTTCAGCGTCCTTGCCCGGCACGGCGTGCGCGTACCAGTCGAGGGTTATACTCGCGATGTCTCACCGACGTTCATCGAAGATTGCGAAGCCGCTTACTCCGCAATCTTCCACTAATCTAGTAATTCAAAAGTGTTTCTGCTCCAGTATCATTTATAGTATCCCACGGAGAGAGATCGCTCGTTTGGACATGTTTTTGAATATGTCCGGTTTATGCCGCGCAGATGCCGCGTTAATGACCCCAAACGAACCCCATTTACCGAGGATACCGCCCGACGCGCGCAACGTGGGGGGATTTACCCTCGTACATGGTAGAGTCTCTTTCACCCGTAAAGCTCACCGTGCGCACGAGCCTTACGGCGCAGGGTTCGCGCTCGCGCGGACATAAGACGAAACTGACAACAGAAAGGGGGAAGCAGCGTGGCACTCATCGGGTTCCTTATCCTGTTCCCGGCACTTGTCGCGGCAATCCTGCTCGCGGTGCGCGGAGAAGTGGCGCGTCGCGTAATCGTTTGCGCGGCAGGCGTCATCATCGGGATCGGCTCGGTCTGGCTGGTTTTGGCAAACCTCGGATCGCCTTGGCTGCAAATCCAATTCTCTTCGGGGGTCGCGGATATCGTATGCACCGTGATCGGCGTGCTCATTGCGGCCGTCATTCTATACTTCGCCGTGAAGTACAGAAACGCGCTCGCCGCGGTGCTCGCCATCGTACAGGTGGTCGGCTCGCTTGTCTTCGACACCGTCATCGCGCATGGCATCGAAGTGGAATACGGCCTGTACCTCGACTCGCTTTCCCTGCTCATGGCTTTCATCATCGGCGTCGTCGGCAGCGGCATCTGCATCTATGCGCTCGGCTACATGGAGGACTTCCAGGCCCACGAGCCCGCGGGGGCGAAGGATCGCCGCCCGACGTTTTTCGCGCTCATGTTCCTGTTCCTCTCGGCGATGTTCGTCATCGTGTTCTCGAACAACCTGCTGTGGATGTTCACGGGTTGGGAAGTCACCACGGTGTGCTCCTTCCTGCTCATCGGCTACACGCGCACCGAGGAAGCCATCAACAATGCATTCCGTCAGATCGTCATGAACCTGGCGGGCGGCATCGGCTTTTTGGCCGCGCTCTACCTTATCGCGCTTGAGATGGACACGCTGTCTTTCCTCGAGTTTTTGCAGATTGGCAGCGCCGCTCCCGCGCTCGTCGCGCTTCCCGCATGCGCGCTGGCATTCGCCGGCCTCACGAAGGCCGCGCAAATGCCGTTCCATACGTGGTTGCTCGGCGCCATGGTGGCTCCCACGCCCACGAGCGCCCTTCTGCACTCCTCCACGATGGTGAAGGCTGGCGTGTTTCTGCTCATCAAGCTCGCGCCCATCTTCGTGGTCTGCCCGCTGCCCGCCGCCATGTGCGTGCTTATCGGCGGCGTGACGTTCATGCTCTGCTCGTTCATGGCCATCTCGCAGTCCAACGCCAAGCGCGTGCTCGCGTATTCCACGATCGCCAACCTCGGCCTCATCGTTGCCTGCGCCGGCGTCGGCACCCCGGAGGCCATCTGGGCCGCCTGCTTCCTCGTGCTGTTCCATGCCGTTGCGAAGTCGCTGCTGTTTTTGTGCGTCGGCACGGCCGAGCATCACATCGGCAGCCGCGACATCGAGGACATGGACCTGCTCTTCGAGCGCATGCCGCGCCTTGCGCGCTTCATGATGGCCGGCATCATGGTCATGTTCGTGGCGCCCTTCGGCATGCTCATCGCGAAATGGGCAACGCTGTCCACCTTCGCCGACACGGGCAATATCGGCCTCATCATCATTCTCGGCTTCGGTTCGGCCGCCACGTTTCTCTTCTGGGCCAAGTGGCTCGGCAAGCTTTCCGGCATCGCCGCGCGCCCGCTTAACGTGGAAACCTCGGTGCATCGCACGGAGTGGACCGCACTCATGATCATGGCGGTGCTGTGCATCCTGTGCTGCGCGGGCCTGCCGATCGTAAGCCAGCTCGTCGTCGAACCCTACATCGCCAGCGTCTACGGCTTCGCCACCGACGCCATCGGCGAGGCGAACCTGTGGGTCGCGGCGCTTCTGTCCATCGCGGTATTCATCGTGCTGTTCGCCGGCCTTGGCGCGAAGGACACGAAGAAGACCACCGTGTACCTGTCGGGCGTGAGCGCCAACAACGACAACCGTACGTTCCGCAACTCGCTGTCCGGCGAGACCATGGCGACGGCACGCAACTGGTATCTGGACGGCTACTTCGGTGAGAAGCAGCTCAAGAAAGTCGGCGAAATCGCGTGCACGCTCATCATCGTGGTCGCCTTCGTTGCATCGTATTTCGCGATGCCCGTGATCCTGTAAAGGGGGAGTGGTCGTATGTTCATTCTTGAAATCGTGATCGGCACGCTCCTGTTCGCCGTTATCGGCACCGTCGTCGGCTGCCTGCTCGCCGGCATCGACCGCAAGCTTTCGGCGCGTCTGCAGGGCCGCGTGGGACCTTCCATCCTACAGCCCTATTACGACGTGCGTAAGCTGCTGGAAAAGGACACCGTCTCGGTGAACAGCGTGGAGGGCACCTACGTCACCTGCGCGCTCGTGTTCGCGGCCATCGCCGGCGGCATCTTCTTCTCCGGCGGAAACCTGCTGTTGTCGGTGTTCGTGCTGACGCTGTCGAGCCTGTTCTTCATCCTTGCGGCCTACTGCACGCGCAGCCCCTATGCCGAGGTCGGCGCGGCGCGCGAGGCGTTGCAGATCATGTGCGAGGAGCCGATGAGCCTGTTTGTCGCCGTGGCGTTCTTCTTCGCCACAGGCTCTTTCGATGCGGAGACGGTGTTGTATCTCGATGCACCCGCCATTACCGTGACCGTGCTCGCCTTCTTGGGCTTCCTGTTCATCCTCACCATCAAGATGCGCAAAAGCCCCTTCGATATTTCCACGGCGCAGCATGCCCATCAGGAGCTGGTGCGTGGCACCACCACCGAGATGAGCGGCAAGACGCTCGCCAAGGTCGAAGTCATGCACTGGCTCGAGAACGTGCTCGCACTCGGCTGGGTTGGCCTGTTCTTCCTCTGCGCCAACCCGATCTCCATCGTGTGGGCCGCCGTCGCCGTCGTGGTGGCGTTTTTGCTGGAAATCTTCATCGATAACAACTTCGCCCGTGTAAAGTGGCAGGCCATGCTTCGCAGCGCCTGGGTCGTTGCACTGGTGTGCGGCGGCGTGAACCTCGCCGTGCTGGCGTACCTGTAAGGAGAGAGCATGAGCTACTTATCGAAATCTCCGTGGGTCATCCACTATGACGCGTCGAGCTGCAACGGCTGCGACATCGAGGTTCTTGCGGCGCTGTGCCCCGGCTTTGACGCCGAGCGCTTCGGCGTGGTGAACACCGGCAATCCCAAGCATGCCGACATCTTCCTGGTGACGGGCAGCGTTAACGAGCAGAACATCAAGGTCGTGCAGGAAATCTACGAGCAGATGGTGGAGCCGAAGGTCGTCGTGGCGTGCGGCATCTGCGCCTGTTCCGGCGGCGTGTTCCACGACTGCTACAACGTCCTCGGCGGCGTTGACAAGGCCATCCCGGTCGACGTGTACGCGCCTGGATGCGCGGTGCGCCCCGAGGCCATCATCGACGCCGTGGTCGAGGCGGTGGGTATTCTCGAGGAGAAGCGCGCCGCCATGAAGCGGGAAGCGAAGGGAGCGTAAGGGTACATCATGGCAATTCCAGCTACATACACCGAAGTCTCCATCGAGGGGCTTTCCGCACTTGCCGAGCGCATGCAAAACGAGGGCGCGCGCTTCGTGCAGGTCCTCGCCGTCAACACCGAGGCGGGCATCGACGTGCAGTACACGTTCATGCTAAACGGCTGCCTGAACAATTTCACGATCAAGGGCGTCCGCAAGGAAATGCCCATCCCCTCGATCACGAACCGCTTCATCGCGGCATTCGTCTTCGAAAACGAGATCCACGACCTGTTCGGGCTCGATATCCGCAACATCGCCATCGACTTCAAGGGGCACTTCTACGCCACGGCAGTCAAAGAGCCGATGACCGTCATCTCCCCGGAGCAGAAGGCCGCCCGCGAGAAGGCTGCAAAGGCCGCCGCGGCAAAGGCTGCCCGCGCGAAGCAGGCCGCTGCCGCCAACGCGAGCTTCTACGCGACCCATCCGGATGCGAAGCATAAAGTGACCGGCGTTGCCCCCTCCGATACCGAGGAGGATATCGAGCTGCGCATGGCGGGCGCCGATCCCGAGAAGATCGCCCGCGTCCGCGCGGCGATGGCGCGCAAGTCCAAGCTCGCGGCCGAGGAGGCGAGCGCCGCGCAGTCGCAGGTCTATGACGAGGAACTCGAGGCGAAGCTGGCTGCGATGGATCCCGAGAAGGCGGCAAAGGTGCGCGCGGCCATGGCGCGCAAGGCGAAGCTTTCCGACATGCAGCCCGAAAAGGCCGAACAGGTGCGCGGGGCGCTTGCCAACAAGGCGAAGCTCGAAAGCCAGCGCGCCAGCGGCCAGCAGACGAGCGAAAAGCAGGCCGAGCTCGAAGCGAAGCTCTCCCAGCTCGATCCCGAGCGCGCGGCGAAGGTGCGCGCGGCCCTCGATGCGAAGGCGCGCCGCGACACCGCGCAGGCCGAGCACGACGAGAAGGTCGCCGTGCTTGAGGAGCGCCTGAAGAACATGGATCCCGAGCGCGCGGCGAAGGTTCGCGCGGCATTTCTGGCAAAGCAAGCAAAGGCGGCCGAGGGCACCGAGGATGCGCCCGCCGCAACTTCCGAAAAGGATGGTGAATAAGCATGGGCAAGGCAACCGTCATCCCCTTCGGCCCGCAGCACCCCGTGCTTCCCGAGCCGCTTCATCTCGACCTGGTCGTCGAGGACGAGAAGGTTATCGAGGCCATCCCGCAGATCGGCTTCGTGCACCGTGGGCTGGAAAAGCTCGTGGAGACGCGCGATTACAACCAGTTCATCTACGTCGCCGAGCGCATTTGCGGCATCTGCGCGTTCGGCCATTCCATGGGATACGCCGAGACCATCGAAAACCTCATGGACGTCGAAATCCCCAAGCGCGCCGAATATTTGCGCGTCATTTGGCATGAGCTTTCGCGTATTCACTCCCATGTGCTGTGGCTCGGCCTTGCCGCCGACGCCTTCGGCTTCGAAAGCCTCTTCATGCACTGTTGGCGTCTGCGCGAGCGCGTGCTCGACATCTTCGAGAAAACCACCGGCGGACGCGTCATCTTCTCCGTCACGAAAGTCGGCGGCGTGACGCGCGACATCGAGCCCGACATGCTGCGCCATATGCAAGACGTGCTCGAGGGCATTCGCGGCGACTACGCGCAGATCGTGGCAACCCTGCTCACCGACAGCTCGGTGAAGAACCGTCTCGTCGGTGTGGGCTACATCAGCCACGCCGATGCGCTCGCGCAAAGCATCGTCGGCCCCTTCGCACGCGCAAGCAACGTGAACTACGACGTGCGCATGCTCGGCAACGGCGCCTACGGCGACCTTTCCGACTTTACGCCCATTCTCGACGGCGGGGGAGACTGTTACGCGCGCGTGAAGGTGCGCTGCAACGAGGTCCTGCAGTCCATCGACATCATCAATGAGATGATCGCGAAAATCCCCGATGGCGAGATTGCCGTGAAGGTCAAGGGCAACCCCGCAGCCGGCAAGGAGGCTTGCAACGTGCTTGAGCAGCCTCGCGGCGAGTGCTACTACTACGCGCGCGGCAACGGCTCGAAGTACCTCGAGCGCATGCGTATGCGCACGCCAACCTCGCAAAACCTCGCGGGCATGACCATCGCGCTCAAGGGATGCGACCTCGCCGACGTCAACAACATCATCTTGACGATCGACCCCTGCATCAGCTGCACGGAAAGGTAGGAACATGGGTGGATTCAAACTGGGCAAGATGACCTTCGGGTCGCTGTTCAAAAAGCCCGAGACCGTGCTGTACCCCTTTGAGACGAAGCAGCCGCCGGCAGGCCTTAAGGGCCATATCGAAGTCGAAGCCGCGAAGTGCATCCTGTGCAGCATCTGCCAGAAGCGCTGCCCCTGCGGGGCCATCGAGGTTGACAAGAAGGGCCGCACGTGGGCTATCGACCATTTCCGCTGCGTGCAATGCGGAAGTTGCGCGCTCGAGTGCCCGAAGGGGGCGCTTGCCATGGAGCCGACGTACGCCGCCGTGGCGCGCAGCAAGAGCGTCGATGTCGTCGAGGTGCCCGAGCAGCCGAAGCCCGCGCCGAAACGTGAAGATGCCGTTAACGCGGCGGGCTAACCGTAACATTTGGTTAGCTTCTGGGTTAGTATATTAGTCTTAAGCAAGGAGTTAAGCGGGGCGCTCGAAGCGTCCCGCTTTGTTTACGCACGAGGTGGGAAGCAATTTCATGACGTCTCAGAACAACGAAGAGGTAACCGACAAGATCTTAACGGTACCCAACGTCATTTCAACCATTCGGCTGTGCATGGTGCCGATCTTCCTCGTGCTGCTTTTGAATGGGCAGAATATCGCGGCTACGGTCGTGTTTGCCTTGGCGGCCGGTACCGATTGGATTGACGGGCAGGTGGCGCGGCGCACGCATTGCGTCTCGAAGCTCGGCCAGCTGCTCGATCCCGCCGTCGACCGCATCCTCATGATCTGCGGCGTCATTGGGTTGCTGCTCGTGGGGCGCCTGCCCCTGTGGATCGTCGTGGTCGTGCTGTGCCGCGATCTGCTGCTGCTCTTCGGGGGGCTCTATCTCATGAAGCGCTGGAAGGCGCGCGTCGCCGTCATCTACCCCGGCAAGGTCGCCACCACGCTCCTGTTCATCGGTTTCGCCGGTCTTCTGCTCAACTACCCGCTTATCGGATCGCTTGGCATTACGGGTGTGGGCTGGCTGCCGGGCTTCAACGCCGATCCCGTTTCCTGGGGCATTTGGTTCGTCTACGCGGGCTTGCTGCTCTCCGTCTTCACCACCTTGTACTACGTGCTCATGGGCTACCGCGTGATGCAGCGCGCCAAGCGTAGGGAAGCGAAGGCGCTGCGTTAATGGACGAACGTCGAAGGGCCGCGTCGAGGCGCCAGCCCACACGACGCATCAATCAAACAAACCGCCCAAGCAGGGCAGGGCAATCTGCCGGTCGGGGCAACGAGCCGAGGGAAACGCATTCCGCGCCGATGCCAACCTCGCGAAAGCAGGTCGCGGGCCGCGTCCGAACCCAGCCCTCTTCCGCTTCGCATCAGTTCGCGCGCAGTCAGCAAAGCAACCGTGCATGGCCTGCGTCAGAGCCGATCTCGCCACAGGCCACTCCTAAAACGCCGATATATTCCCGGAAAACAATAGTACGCAACCGCATCATCGCGGGGTCCTTGGCACTGCTCGTCACCTTCAGCATCGTTTGGGTCGTCGATGCCGTCTCAACGGCGGGTCGTGCCTATTCGGGCGTACGTATCGGCACCGTGGATGTTTCCGGCATGAATGCCGAGGAAATGGCTGCGGCGCTGAACAGCGCCTACACGGAACCGTTCAACGCCTCTTCGGTTGCAATTTTCGCCTCGGAAGAGGCGGCGGCGCGCACCGAGGAGGCTATTCAGAACAAGAACATGCAGGACAGCGCGCTCGCCGAGCAGATGGCCGTCGACGAGGCGCGCGCAAACAAGGAAGCTTGGCAGGTGACGGCGTCCTCGCTCGGCGGATCCTATGACATCGAGGACGCCATCTCTCGGGCGCTTGCCATCGGGCGCTCGGACGGCGGCGCGGGCAAGCGCTTGTCCAGCTTGCTGTTCGGGTCAACCGTTGATATCGAGGCCGCGCTTGACAATGCGCTTGTCGAAAACCTCGCGAGCGAAATCGACGGAGCCATCGGCGAGGAACGCATCGACTACGGCATTGCGCTCAACGACGGCATCGCCTACGTCACGCAGGGCGCGGACGGCTACATGGTCAATCGCGGCACCCTCGCCGGCGAGCTGCTCGCGCGCCTGACGGATCAATCGAGCTCGACGAGCAGCATCGTGGCCCATGCCGAATATGCGCCGGTGCGCATAGACGAGCAGACGGCGAAACGTTGCGCAAGCAATGTCACCTCGATTATCGCCAAGGGCATCGACTTTACCTGCGACGGCGTTACTTGGAACGCGGATGCCTCGCAAGTGGGGAAGTGGATCACCGCGAGCGTCGTCGAGCAGGACGGGTGCCAGCTTCGGGTCGCCATCGACTCCGCTGCGGCGACGCAGGACATCACCTGCAACATTGACGCGCAAAGCGACGCGCCCATCGAGAACGTTGCCTTTGAGCGTTCAGGCGACGATATCGTGGTGAAGCTCGCGAATGACACGAAGGTTCCGAACCTTGACGGGGTAGCCGACGAGCTTTCCCGCACGTTGTTCGGCGACGGTGGCACAGACGGCATGCCCGCGGCCCCCGAGCAAACCCCTTCCGTAAACCTCGAAAGCAAGACCCTTCCCGAGGAGCTGTCCTTTGACGAGGCCGTTTCGCTCGGCGTCATCGGCGAGATCGCCTCTTATACGACTCGTTTCACCACCGGATCGGGCACCGAGAACCGCAACCACAACATCGAGCTGGTGTCGCACCTGCTTGACCGCTCCATCATCGGGCGGGGCCAGGAGTGGTCCTACAATGACACGACGGGCGACTGCGACGAGTCGAAGGGCTTCCTCGGCGCGGGCGCCATCGTAGCCGGCGAATACACCGACTCGGTCGGCGGCGGCATCTGCCAAGTGGCCACGACGGTGTTCAATGCCGTGTACGAATCGGGCCTTCCCATCACCGAGCGTCACAACCATTCGCTCTACATCGCCAGCTACCCGCAGGGCCGCGACGCCGCCGTCACGTACCCCGAAATGGACTTACGATGGCAAAACGATACCGCCAGCGATGTTTTGCTGAGAGTCTCGACCGAAAGCGGGCGGGTAACCGCTACACTGTACGGAGTCGATCCCGGCTATACGGTCACTACGCAAACCGGCGAGTGGGAAGAGGGGGCCAGCTACAAGACCACCACCACGGTGGACGAGAGCCTGGCGCCGGGCACGAAATACGTCAAGACGCGCGGAAGCGACGGCAGCACCATCGACGTCATCCGCACCGTCAGCGCAAGCGATGGATCCATCGTCAGGCGCGACCGTTTCGCGTCGGTCTACGACCCGATCAACGAGGTGATCGTTACCGGACCGGAATCGGCAGCGGGGTCAAGTTCTACATAAGCGACGCAAGCACCCGCATGCGAGGCGCCGCACGCCAGAAAGCAGGAGAAAGGTGTACTACCAGCCGGAAATCGAGACGATGCCACGCGAGGAGCTGCGAAAGCTGCAGCTCGAGAAGATGAAATGGTGCGTGCAGTACGCGTACGACAACGTGCCGTTCTACAAGAACTCGTTCAAGGAGGCCGGCGTCGAGCCGGGCGATATCGCTTCTTTGGAGGATATCCGCAAATTCCCCTTCGTCCTTAAGCAGGACATGCGCGACAACTACCCCGACGGCCTGTTCGCCGTCCCGCGCAGCAAGGTGGCGCGCATCCACGCCTCCTCGGGCACGACCGGTCAGGCGACCGTAGTCGGCTCCACCGCAGGCGACCTCAAGCGCTGGGGCGAGTGCTTCGCCCGCGGCATCGCCATGTGCGGCGGCAATGAAAACTCCACCATCCAGGTATCGTATGGCTACGGCCTGTTCACGGGCGGCCTCGGCGCGCACTACGGCGGCGAGACGGCCGGCTGCGCCGTCATCCCGACGTCCTCGGGCAACACCAAGCGTCAAATCCAGATGATGCGCGACCTCGGCACGGACATCCTGTGCTGCACGCCTTCCTATGCGCTGCTCATCGCCGACACGGCGCTTGAGATGGGTCTCGACCCGAAGAAGGACCTGAAGCTTTCCGCCGGCATCTTCGGCGCGGAACCCTGCAGCCAGGGCATGCGCGACGAGATCGCCGAGAAGCTCGGCATCCAGTACTGCGACGTGTACGGCCTGTCCGAGGTCATGGGCCCGGGCGTGGCATTCGAGTGCGACCAGATGAGCGGCCTGCACCTCGCCGAGGACCACTTCTTCGCCGAGATCATCGATCCCGAGACGCTCGAGCCGGTTGCCGACGGCGAGTACGGCGAGCTTGTCTTCACCACGCTCGACCGCGAGTGCTGCCCGCTCGTGCGCTATCGTACGCGCGACATCACGCGCATCATCTCCGAGCCCTGCGCCTGCGGGCGTACGCACCGCAAAATCGACCGCATCATCGGTCGTTCCGACGATATGCTCATCCTGCGCGGCGTCAACGTGTTCCCGTCGCAAATCGAGCAGGTGCTCACCTCCTTCCCGGAGATCGCCACGCAGTACCAGATCATCCTCACCATGCGCGGGCCGCTCGACCATGTCGAGCTGCGCGTCGAAACGGTGCCGGAGTTCCCCTTCGACGAGATTCGCAAGCTCGAGGACCTCAAGCGTCGCCTCGGCGCCGAGCTGAAGAGCAACCTGCAGATCGCCGTCGACATCAAGCTCGTGGAGCCGAAGACGATCGAGCGCAGCGAGGGCAAGGCAAAGCGCATCATCGACCTGCGAAAGGAGAGCTAAGCAATGATTTCCCAATTGACTGTTTTCCTGGAGAACGAAAAGGGCAGGCTTGCCGCGGCAACCCGCGCCATCGCCGATGCGGGCATCAACCTGCATGCCCTCTACCTGGCCGACACCGAGGATTTCGGCGTGGCACGCATGCTGTGCGACACACCCGAAGCCGCCGCAGAGGCGCTTAAGGCCGCCGGTTGGCGTGCCGCGGTGACGCCGGTGCTCGGCGTGCGCGTGCCCGACGTTCCCGGCGGGCTTGCCAAGCTGCTGGAATTCCTCGACGAAAACGATGTCAACGTCGAATACGGCTACTGCATCTCCGTCGAGGGGCAGAGCGCCATCGATGTGCTGAAAATCTCCTCGGATGAGCAAATCGAGGAAAAGCTCGCGAACGCCGGCTTCGATGCCGTGAAACCGGAGGATCTCTACGTTGTCGACTAGGTTCACAGCCTGCAACGCCAACTCGATGCACGCACGCTTCACGGCGTGCGTGCTCGCGTTCGCGCTTGCCTTTTCCTGCGCCCCGGCCCTACCCGAGCAGGCCTTCGCCGATGTGCGCAAGGCCGACATCGTCTACGGCGAGACGGTCGATATCCGCGGGCTTGCGGTATCGCAATGCCCGACCATTGACGCCGAGCGCGCCATCGTCGTCGGCAAGGACGGCACGGTGTACTTCGAGCGCAATGCCGACGAGTCCGCGCAGATCGCGTCCATCACCAAGATCATGACGGGCGTGGTCGCGCTCGACGCCGTTGCCGCCGGCACGGTTTCCCTTGACACCACCGTGACGGTGTCGCAGGAAGCCGCGGAAGTGGGCGAGTCTTCGGCAGGTCTGCAGCAAGGCGACACCATGACGCTCGAAACCGCCCTCAAGGCGCTGCTCGTCCCTTCCGGCAATGACGCGGCCATCGCCATCGCGCAAACGGTGGGGGCGGCGCTTTCCGGACAGTCGAGCGCCGCGGCAGCCGTCGAGGCATTCGTGGCGCAGATGAACGCCACGGCACAGAAGGTGGGCTGCACGAACACCGTGTACGAAAACCCGCACGGCCTCGACTTCGACGAGTATGCGGGTGAGTTGCACAGCACCGCGCGCGACCAGGCGAAGGTCGTTGCCTATGCCATGAACAACCAGACGTTCCGCGACATCGTCGGCGGCGGAAGCTGCACTATCACGGTGACGCGCGACGGCGCTTCCGCGGCCGTGGCACTTGAAACCACCGACGGCTTCTTCGATATCAACGACAACGCAATCGGTGTGAAGACGGGCTATACGGAACTTGCAGGCGAGTCGTTCGCGGGCGCGGTGAACAAAGACGGGCAGGAGCTCTACGCCATCGTGCTCGACTCAACCTCCGAGGCGCAGCGCTTCGAGGATGCCGATACGCTGGTCAACTGGGTTTTCGATCATCAGACGAGCTACACGCTCGCCCATAGCTCGAAAACCACGCAGATGGCGGGGCAGAGCGTGCCGGTTATCGCCAACGTGGCGCATCTCGACTGGATCGACCGCACCGTCGAGGCGACGCTTTCCGACCCGCAGGCCGCCGTGCAGATCTTCGACCTCAACGGCAACGTGTCCCAGTCGGTCGAATACGAGCAGATCACCGGCGACGTGAAGGCGGGCCAGAAGGTAGGCACCATCACCTTCAAGCAGCGCAACCAGGTCATCGCCACGCTTGACCTCGTGGCCTGCAAAGACGTTGCCGCGCCGAGCTTCCTCGAGGGCATCGGCATCGCCTTCGATCGCTTCTTCCGGGGCTTCTCGGGCCAGGCCAGCGTCGCGCAATCGTCGCTCATCAACGAAACACCGCTCGTCGTCGACAAGACGTCCTCGCTGTAGGCATCAAGTGGGGACGGAAAGGAGCATCATGACCAATCAATGCCCGGTATGCGGCAATGCCGTTGCCGATCAGGATGCAAGCTGCCCGCATTGCGGCTTTAAGCTGCAGGGCTCCACCCAGCGCTTCGCGCCGCTCGCGCTCGGCGACGAGGCCATCGCTGCGCCCGCAAAGCAGAAAACCAACGGCGTGCTGCACGTCGTGCGCGGGCCGCAGACCGGCGTCGCGTTCAAGCTCGGCGAGAAGAAGCTCAGCATCGGCCGCAGCCCGAACTGCGACATCTTCCTCAACGACATGACCGTTTCGCGCATCCATGCGTCCGTGGAGCCGAAGGGTTGCGCTTGGGAGATCACCGACGAGAACTCGTTCAACGGCGTCTGGGTGAACAACAACAGTGTCGATAGCTACCTGCTCGTCGACGGCGACGTGGTGCAAATCGGCGCATTTTGTCTGGTCTACAAAGAAGAATAATTGATTCAACAGGGGTTTCGGCCAAGTTGGGCCGATTGAGACGGGAGAGACATGGAGCTGTTATCAGGAAACGAGGCGATTGCGCAGGGCGCATGGGAGGCGGGATGCCGCATCGGCGTCGCCTATCCCGGCACCCCCTCGACGGAGACGCTTGAAACCTTCGCCAAGAAGGAAGGCGTCTACGCCGAATGGTGCGTGAACGAGAAGGTTGCCGTGGAAGTCGGCGTTGGCGCTTCGGCGGCCGGCGCACGCGTGCTTTCGACCATGAAGCATGTCGGCGTGAACGTGGCGGCCGACCCGCTGTTCACCGCCGCCTACACCGGCGTCGGCGGGGGATTCGTCATCCTCGCGGCCGACGACCCGGGTATGTATTCCTCCCAAAACGAGCAGGACTCCCACTACTACGCCGCTGCGGCGCACATCCCCATGCTCGACCCGGCAGATTCGGCCGAGGCGCGCGCGTTTACCAAGGCCGCCTTCGAGCTGTCCGAGCGTTTCGACGTGCCGTTCTTCATTCGCTCTTCCGTGCGCGTGTCGCATACGAAGACGCCGGTCGCCTGCGAGGGGCGCGAAGAGGTGGCGCTCAAACCCTACGAGACGAACCCGGCGAAGTGGGTCATGATGCCCGCGTTCGCCAAGCCCCGTCGCAAGGAACAGCTCAAGCGCATCGAGGAGCTCACGCATTGGGCGGAGCGCTGCGAGTTCAACCGCGTCGAGTACCGCGGCTCGTCCATCGGCGTCATCTGCGCCGGCGCCGCCTACCAGCATGTGACCGAGGCGCTGCCCGAGGCATCGGTGTTCAAGCTCGGCTGCACGTATCCGCTACCGGTGAACTCCATCCTCGACTTCGCTTCCGAGGTCGACGCGCTGTATGTGGTGGAAGAGGGTTCGACCTACCTGCACGAGCAGGTGGCAAGCCTCGGCGTTACTTTGTCGAAATTCCCCCGACCCCTGCCGAAAGACGGCGAGCTGAGCCCGGGGCTCATCCGCGCCGCCTTCGGAATCGAGGCGCCAGCTCACGCCGACGCACCCGATGACCTGCCCGGACGCCCGCCGGCGCTATGCGCCGGCTGCCCGCACCGGCTCGTGTTCAAGGAGCTCTCGCGCATCAAGGCCGTCGTCACCGGCGACATCGGTTGCTACACGCTCGGCGCCCTGCCGCCGCTTTCGGCCATGGACACCTGCATCGACATGGGCGCTTCCGTGTCGATGTCCCACGGCTTCGAACTCGCCTGGGCAGGCACCGAACATCGGCCCGTCGTCGCCGTTATCGGCGATTCCACGTTCGCGCATTCGGGCCTTTCGGCGCTCATCAGCACCGTGTACAACAAGGGCGCGGGCACCATTTGCGTGCTCGACAACCGCACCACGGCGATGACCGGCCGCCAGGGCAACCCCTTCAACGGCGAGACGCTGCAGAAGCGTCCCTCGCGCGAACTCGACCTCGAGGGCGTGCTGGCGGCGATCGGCGTCGCGGACGTTCGCACCGTCAACCCCAACGACATGAAGGCGGTGCGCCTCGCACTGCGCGAAACCACCCGCTCCGACGAGCTTTCCGTCATCGTATTTCGCAGCCCCTGCGTGCTGATCGACCGCATCCGCAAGCCTGCTTTCGTCGTCAACGACTCCTGCACCGCCTGCGGCGTCTGCACGACGCTCGGCTGCCCGGCCATCTCGAAGGACGCCGAGGACAAGGCGACCATCGACGCTGCGCAGTGCATCGGCTGCGGCCAGTGTGCGCAGTACTGCGCGTTTAGCTGCATCGAGAACCCAGCAAAGGAGGAATAACCCATGTCCCAAGCAACTACCGTCCTGTTGTGCGGCGTCGGCGGGCAGGGAACCATCCTCGCCGCCGATCTGCTCGCGAAAACGGCGCTCGAATGCGGCTACGACGTGAAGGTGTCCGAAATCCACGGCATGTCGCAACGCGGCGGCGCGGTCACAACCGTCGTGCGTTTCGGCAAGGAGCCGGTGCATACCATGGTCGCCGACTTCGGATGCGCGGACTGCGTGGTGTCCTTCGAAACCGTCGAGGCGCTGCGCAACCTGCCGTACCTCGCCGAGGACGGCTACCTGCTCGTCGCCGACGAGTCCATCCAACCGCTACCCGTGCTTACGGGCAAGGCATCAATGCCCGATAATATCGAGGGTAAACTCGCCGAGGCGGGCGCGACCGTCATCCCGGCCGGTTCCCTTGCCGCAAGCGTCGCGACCACGAAATCGGTCAACGTCGTGTTGCTCGGCGCCCTCGCCACGCGCCTCGATTTCCCCCATGACGCCTGGGTGAAGGTCATTTCCAAGCGCGTACCGCCTAAGACCATCGAAGCGAACCTGCGCGCCTTCGACGCCGGCTTCGATTTCGCGAAGAAGGAGTAACCATGTCCGTTCAGCAGATCAGCGTGTTCGTTGAAAGCAAGCCGGGGCACCTCGTGCGCGTGCTTGAAGCCGTCGAAGAGGCCAACGTCAGCGTTCGAGGCTACAGCGCTTCCGACACCGGCGACTACGGCATCGTCCGTTTCGTGGTCGATGACCCCGAGCGCGCCCTCGAGGTGCTCCGCGACATGGGGTGCGCGGCGAAGATCACCGACGTGCTGTGCCTGAAACTCGACGACACGCCGGGCGAACTCGCGCGCGTCATCAATATCCTGTCCTCCTGCAACATCAACGTGCAGTACAGCTATTCGCTCGTGCATACCTATATCGCCATGTACGTAGAGGACATCGCGCAGGCAGAGGAGCTGCTTGCCGGCAAACCCGTAGAGCTCATATCCCAGAGCGATCTTCAGTAGCGCAAGGCGCTTCCTGAAGACGCAACGACGCAAGGACATCATCGAATGATCGACATCACAGAAAAGGGTGCGGCGCTCAAGGCCGCCGCCGAGGGACGCTTCGAGGAGCTGCCCATCCTGCAGGCGGACATCGAGTGCGCCTCCCGCGAGCGCATCCGCGCCATCCAGCTTGAAAAGCTCATCGCGCAGGTCGAGTGGACCTACAACCGGGTTGCGTGGTACCGCGACAAAATGAACGAGATGGGTGTGACGCCCGCCGACATCAAGTCGCTCGACGACGTGCGCAAGCTGCCCTTCACCGACAAAAGCGCGCTGCGCGACACCTTCCCCTACGGCCTGTTCGCCGTTCCGCTTGACGAAGTCCGCGAGCTGCACGCATCCTCGGGCACTACGGGCAAGCCCATCGTCGTCGGATACAACGACCATGACATGGACGTGTGGAACGAATGCATCATGCGCCTCGTGCAAATGGCGGGCGTCGTGCCCTCCGACCGCGTGCAAATGGCCTTCGGATACGGCATGTTCACGGGCGGCTTCGGCCTGCATTACGGCCTGCAACGCCTCGGCTGCATGATGATCCCGGCCGGTTCGGGCAACACCGAGCGCCAAATCCAGATGATTCAGGATTACGGCACCACCGTGCTCGTCGCGACGCCTTCCTACGCGATGCATATCTGCGAAGTCGGCGAAAAGATGGGCTACGACTGGGCGACCTCGACGCTGCGCGTGGGCCTGTTCGGCGGCGAACCGTGCCCGCCGGGCCTGAAGGCCGAAATCGAGAAACGCATGCACATCGTCTGCACCGACAACTACGGACTCACCGAAGTCATGGGCCCGGGCGTTTCCGGCGAGTGCCTCGCCGAGCGCGACATGCAGCATATCGCCGAAGACCATTTCCTGTGGGAAGTCGTCGACCCGACGACCGGCGAGCCGGTAGGCGACGGGGAAGTGGGCGAACTCGTGCTCACGCCGCTCGACAAGCAGGCAATCCCCGTGCTGCGCTACCGCACGCACGACCTGACGCGCGTCGTCGTGGATCGCTGCGCCTGCGGCAGGACCACCGCCCGCATGCAGAAGGTGCGCTCCCGCTGCGACGATATGCTCATCATCCGCGGCACGAACGTGTTCCCGAGCCAGGTCGAGGATGTGCTTTCCACGATCGACGGCGTCACGCCGCACTATCGCATCGTGGTTGACAACGAGACCGGTCTCGACCGGATGACGGTGCATGTCGAGCTGAAGCCCGAGGCGTTCAGCGACTCCTTCGAGGAGATGGACCGCTTCCGCAAGCATATCGAGGCGAAGCTGAAGAGCGTCATGCTCGTGGCTTCGAAGGTGCGCCTGGTGGAACCGGGCGGCATTGAGCGCTCGCTGGGCAAAACCAAGCACGTCGAGGACTTGCGCAAGTAGCCGTGAGCGCGCAGGCTTCACATATGGCAACAAACGCGAACCGCCCGCTCGTCGGGCGGTTCGCGCCGTCTCCGACCGGAAGGATGCATGCGGGGAACATCTTTTCGGCTTTGATGGCCTGGCTGATTGCAAAGTCGAGCGGCGGGACGATGGTGTTGCGCATCGAGGATCTTGACCGGGAGCGTTCGAAGCCCGAGTTCATCGATGCGGTGCAGCGCGATCTCGAACGCTTGGGTCTCACCTGGGACAAGGGTCCTTTTTACCAGCACGACCGCGATGAAGCGTATCATGCGGCATTCGAGGGACTGGCAAACAAGGGCTTGGTATATCCCTGCTTCTGCACGCGCGCGGACCTGCATGCGGCATCGGCGCCGCATAGGGGAGAGAAGCTCGTCTATGCCGGCACGTGCAGGCATCTTTCGAGTAATGAGATTGCGGAAAGGAAGCGGGTTCGGCGGCCCGCATACCGTCTTTGCGTGCCGGATTCCACGTATGAGTTTATTGATGCCATCCAAGGCCCGTATCAGCAGAACCTGCTGCATGAGTGCGGCGATTATCTCATCAAGCGCTCGGACGGGGCCTTCGCCTATCAGCTTGCCGTGGTGGTCGATGATGCCGAGCAGGGAATCACGTCCGTCACGCGCGGCGTCGATTTGCTGTGTTCGACGCCGCAGCAACTCTATCTGCAAGATCTGCTCGAATACGATCATCCCGAATATGCGCATATCCCGCTGCTGGTTTCCGAAGCCCATCGAAGGCTCTCCAAGCGCGACCACGATGCATCTATGGATGAACTGCTTCGCATCCACAAGACGCCGGAAGGCGTTATTGGGCACATTGCGGGTATTTGCGGGTTGGCCAGTACAACCGAGCCTGTTACGACGCAAGAGTTGTTGAAATGCTTTAACCTGCAGGATTTCGTAAGCGGCTGCAAAGATTTAATTGAAATCCCGTGGAAGTAAGTGGGCGTCGCGCAGCTAGGTGAGCCAAATCCTACCGGCCGCCGTCGCATGCGCTGATATTCGGCAGCAGCTAGCTTAAAACAGCAACGCGAGCAGCGTTAGAAGCACAACGTTGACCAGGACGAACAGGTTCATACGAAACGTCGAGGATCTAAACTTCGCATGCTTGCCTTCAAGCGCCCCGCTTCTGACATAAAACGCTACGATGGCGATCACGAATGCAACCATCGAGATGTCGCAGAGTATGCTGAACACCGATGCGACCTGGTAGGCCGCAAGCTGCCGGCAGATTTCGAAGACCAGTAACGTGACGTCAGCCGCGAAGAACGATAATATGACAGGACAGGCGGCGCGGGTGCGCGCAGGCTCAACGACATCTGCCTGCGCAAGCTCCTGAGCTGAGATATTCTTTCGAGAAAAGACGAGAAAGGACCACTGGCCTCGCGCGAGCTGAATGCCGACAACCAACGAAGCGGCAGCTAAAAACACGCCCAAGAAGATGCGCACCATATCCATGTCTCAAACTCCTTTGGAACTACCTACATCGTCAACGTCACGGAGCTTGCGAACATCGCCGCCGCGTACCAGGCCCCCAGCGCGATATTCACCGAGCAGATCTGCGCCATGGCACCGATGCGCGACTGATTCACCAGCGGGTTTGCCAGCAGGGCTTTTAGCAGGGGATAGGCGGAAAGAAGCATGAAGGGCATGACGATGAGTCCCGCCGGAAAGAACAGCGCAACGATCAAGACGATCAATGCGACCCAAATATAGACGATGGTGTGGTAGAGCGCCCGCGCCCGCACGCGCCCGAGCAGCACGGGTAGGGTTTTGCGCTCGGCCGGGATGTCCTTTTCAAGGTCGCAGGTGTTGTTCGTCATCATAATGAGGCCGATGCCGAGCATCACGGGGAGCGCCCAGAGCAGCATGAGGGGGGCAAGCTCGCCGGTAAGCACCTGGTAGCAGGCCAGCGGGATTAAGCCGCCCATCACAAAACCGCTGACCACTTCACCGAGCGGCAAGGAGGAGATGGGCGTTTTGCCTGCAGAGTAGATAACTACGAACAAGGCGCCGATGACTCCAATAATAAGGGGGATAGGTCCAGCGCAGTAAATCGCATACGCCCCGAGCACAAACGCCGCAACCAATAAGCCAACCGCAAACATCAGGGCGCTTTTGGGGTTGACATTGTTGTAGACGAGAACGGCATCGGTGGGGTCAAGGTTATCCTCGGCACTATCAAGGCCTTTTACATAGTCGTAGTAGTCGTTAAAGGTGTTGACGGAAGCCTGCATGAGAATGCAGATGCACAGCAGCACAACGGAAAGACTCACCGAAACGCCGCCGTGCGTCACGCTCGCCGCGGCCACCGAAACGGCGACAGGGATAATCGCCGCAGGCCACGTGTGCGGAGCGGAAAGATTCCAGGCCATTTGCGGGGTAAACGGACCGTATTCCGTGGTAGGTTTGTCTGCCCGATTCGTTGATGTGTTAGACATGGGAGCTGTTCCTTACCCTTGTTCCTGCGAGTCTATATGGTAGGTGCGGTTTTCGCCGATTTCTTTCTTCCATTTCCTCGACCCAAAGTTGCGCAAACGCTCCAACGTTTGGTTGCGCAATGTAGAGGCGAGGCCTGCGATCGTGGAGCCCAGGAAGCGTTTCGTGTCGGGGTCGAGCTTCGAACCGGCACCGATCATGGAAGCAACGTTCGAACCGAGATTCTCCTGGAATTCCGCCCATGATTCCGCGTCCGTTTCCACGAACAAATCGAATACCGTCTGAATGAAACGTTCGCGTTCTGCTGGGGTTTTGCTGCGCAGCCACGCATCGAGCGCCTCGTCGAAGAACTGCGCCGACGAGTTGATTTCCTCTTGATAGAGAAAATCGTCGCCTTCCACCAGCCAGGAGAACGGATGATGCTGAAACACCGCGAATGCGCTCGACTGAACCACTCGATAGTCGGCTCGGCGTTCCAGAATCATGCCGAAGGCCGAGGATTCCGGTACCAATTTGCAGAGCTTGCGCTTGTATTCCTCGGTATCCCTGCGAGGGGAGGGGTCGGTGAGAAACGAGGGGCCATCGTGGTTGAAGACGGCGGCGATGCGAGTGTACGTGGCTTCATCAGTGCAGAGAGCTGCGTATTCGGCAAGGTTTCCGCCCTTGGAGTGGCCGCCGAGCAGAAGCCTCCCGCACCGAGCCGATGCAACGCCCGATAGATAGGAGAGTGCCGTACGCTGCGAGGAGATCACGGGTTGGAAGGCGAGGTTGAAGTCCTCCTTCCAACCCGTGAACGATCCGTCTGTGCCGCGAAAAGCGATGTAGGAGCAGGAGCCCTCCGCATCTTCAAAAGAAAAGGTGCAGGCAGAAAACTGCTTATCCACCGCTTTGGCGTATTCATTTGCATACAGTGAAACCGTGACGGTGCGATAACGGCGGCTCGCGCGAACCGCCAGGAAGAATCGCGCGGTATCTTCGGCATCCTCAAGCCAACTTCCGAGCGCTAGCTGCTTTGCCGGGATAAGCGAGAGAATGTCTGCGAGCAATACCTGCCGCGAGGTGTGAACATCGAGGTTTATCGAACAACCTTGCAACGAATCGACCGAGATAGCCTCGAAATTCAGATAGCACAGCGAGCTGAGCACAAGCGAATCAACCGGATTGAAGGATGTTTCGGCAAAGGTGCGCTGCTCGCGTTCGATGTAGGTTACGATTGAGTCCATGCATCCATTGTAGTTCATATTCGTCAAAGAGGTTCACCTATGAGAGTCTGCACACCGATTACGGTTCGCTATGCCGAAACCGATAAAATGGCCGTCGTGTATCACGCTAACTATCTGCTGTACTTCGAGGATGCGCGCACCGATTTTCTCGAAAAGCTCGGCTATCCATACAAACTCATCGAGGATGCAGGCTACATCTCTCCAGTGTTGAGCTTCACCGTTAATTACGGAAAGCCCTTGCGTTACGGCGATACCGTCATCGTTCGCACCTGGATTAGCAAATCGACTCCGATGAAGACAACGTACTCGTATGAGGTGTTCGTAGAGGGTCAGGACATCGAACACGATAAGCCGTATTGCACGGCGCAAAGCACGCACTGCCTGGTGGAGGAAGAAACCTTCAAGCCGGTGAGCATCAAGCGGGCAACCCCAAAGCTGTATGAACTCTACGAGCAGGTTTGTGAGCGGTAGAAAGGCCGCGAGCCGAACGCAGAACTCACAATTCTCGGTTCACAAAAGCAATCGGTAGTGCCAGCATGCTGAGAATTCTATTTAACTTAACATAACATACGTTATCAATTAGTTATAACGACTCGGGAATCGCGAAAAGGAACGGCCCGTTGCATGAGACTGCTGCTGCAAAAACGCACGCACGGAACGCTCCAACACCCGCACCTCGCCGCTGTAGCTAAACGACTCGATAGAGCCTTCGTGCACATACTGAAGCGCCCGCGGCTCGGATACACCGAGCAGCTGAGCAGCGTGCTGCAAGCTCAAAAGTCGAGCGTCAAAGCGATACGAAATTCGTCTCGCAGTTTCCTGATCGGCTTCACTGAGCGGTTCGTAGCGACTTCCGTAATCCTCACCAGGTTCGGCGGAATCCATCAAGGCGCGCACGAGGAACAAGTCATCGTCGCTTAATGCGCCCTTAGCGCTCAAAGCGTCGATAAGCAATGGTGCATCCTCTCTCGGATGCAAGCAAAATGACTCCTCGTCAAGAAGATCTTGCAAGCTTGCACGCTCCGTCGCTGCGCGAAGTACTGACAGCAGTTCTCCCCACATGACTGCAAAGCCATCATTCAGATGATCCGAAGTACGCATACTGGTCACCTCAAACTTCCTAAGTACACAGCTCCGAATTTATGCTATCCCCAGACCGATGAGGCGCCAGAAGACACTCCAGCATCTCCCGATCCGGAAAAGCTCAACGTACCGGACTCAACCATGTCATACAAAACGGGATAGAGCGCAATGGCGGAAATCGCATTGAGAGCGACCGCAATAGCACTGATAACAATTCCCGTTATGGCAGATTTCCTCATGGAAAGAGCCGCCTTGGCCACCTCGGTTGACTTCGATTGCAGCTTCGAGATCGAACACAGGGCAACGATGCCGCAGATCAAGCCTATGGAACCCAAAAGGATGCCACCGACAAGCAAGGAAACGGGACCGGCGACATACGCAATGGTAATTTTCGTGCGAACAGAGCGCAGGCGCTTCTCGTCATCACCGTTTGGGGAATACGAGCGCGAGGCACCTTCTTCGGAATACGTGGACTTAGAAGCGTCGGAATCTGTATCCGTATGGCTTGACGTGCTGTTGTTTTCTTCCGGGGACGACATCGAACTAACCTATCTACGCTTTGACTCCGCTACTACCAAATCCACCCGCACCGCGCTCGCTTGAGCCCAATTCATCAACCTCGGTAAACGAAACAATGGGATGCGGCATTACAACAAGCTGGGCAATCCGATCCCCTGCTTCAATAACGAATTCGTTGCGAGGATCAAGATTCACGAGACAAACCTTGAGCTCGCCTCGATAATTGCTATCAATCAAACCTGGTGCATTGACGATGGAGATGCCATGCTTAACCGCCAGGCCACTGCGCGGAAGAACGAATCCCGCAAACCCCTCAGGAAGCTCTATAGCGATGCCGGTTGCGATAAGCGCGCGCTCAAACGGCTGAAGCACCCGCGGCTCTGTCGCGCAAAGATCGACTCCCGCGTCTCCTGTATAGGCATATTTAGGAACAATGGCGTTTTCCGTCAGTTTCTTGAGTGGTATGCAGATACGCTCACCCATTATTTCAAGCCCTCCAGTGCAGCAGCGAATTCCTCGACATTCTGGAAGTCTTTATAGACGCTTGCGAATCGAACATACGCAACGTCATCAAGCTTAGCAAGGCGAACGAGCGTCATGTCGCCAAGATCTTTTGAACGAATTTCATTACGGGAAGCATTGCGCAACTCTGATTCTATGCTGTCGATAAGAGCGCCTATCTGCTCAGGTGAAATGGGACGCTTCGCGCAGGCGATGAGAAGTCCGCGCATGAGCTTCTGGCGATCATATGCTTCCGAAGAGCCGTCGGATTTGATGATGATGAGGGGATTATCGCCAAGGCGTTCGTATGTGGTGAAACGACGACCGCATGAAAGGCATTCACGACGGCGCCGAATCGCTGAACCTTCATCCGCTGGACGGGAATCTACCACCTTGGATTCGATATGACCGCAGGCAGGACACTTCATGGCATCGCACTCCTTAGGACTGACGTGACACAGCCTACCATACAATATATTGCGGTAATGAATCTGTTACGTTTCGTAAAACGCAGGCAATACCCTGCATCTATGGCTCGCCGAAGCGTACGAGCAGACGCTGGCGGTAGCACGTATCTGCACCAAGAAACCGGTGCTATCTAAATGAACGCGATCAGATAGAACACAAACGTGCACAAGGCGATTACGGCCCCGGACTGCAAGGGCGTGACGTTCATGCCGCTCGTCTCTTTCGGTTCCTCCCCTTCATCCGCCACCTGTTCGATACCGGGAAAGGCAATGAACACCGCCTGCTCTTCAATGGCCTGGTGTTTCAAAGCTGCCGTGCCAACCGTTTCGAAGTGCTGCCGCGAATTCATTTTCTTCCTCCAACCTATTGCATAGAACCTTTGTTCGCATATATAATAAGGCGAACAAAGGTTCATGTCAACGAAATCTCAAACATTTGTTCGATGCAAAGGAAAGGACTTCTGATGACCGACAAGATCACGAAACGCCAGGAAGCAGTTCTTCACGTTATCGAGCAATGCATTAAAGAGAAAGGTTACGGCCCTACGGTGCGGGAGATCTGCGAGGCGCTCGACCTCTCCTCCCCCTCCACCGTTCATGTGCACCTCAAGGCCTTGGAGGACAAGGGACTCATTAAACGAGACGCACTGAAGTCTCGCTCCATCGCGCTCGCGCATCCGCTCGATAACGAGCCCGAAAGCGAAGGCGTTGCAAGCACGGGGTATGACAATGTCGTCTCAGTCCCGCTCGTGGGCGATGTTGCTGCGGGAATTCCCATTCTGGCGGAGCAGAACATCACCGAGCGTATGACCTTGCCGACGGAAATCGTTGGGGATTCGCCGTCTTTCATGCTTTCAGTCCATGGCGACAGCATGGTCGAGGCGGGCATTAACGACGGCGACTACGTTGTCGTGAAAGAACAGCCCGTTGCAAACAACGGAGACATCGTGGTTGCAATCGTCGATGACGGCGCAACGGTGAAACGTTTCTATAAGGAGAGCAATTACATCCGGCTTCAGCCGGAAAATTCCAGCATGGATCCCATCATCGTCAATGATTGCTCCATTGCCGGGAAGGTCGTTGCGGTATTCCGTCGACTGTAGGCTTTTTCCTTACGGCAGCCCCATTCGACGCGTACGCCAATTATCCACTAACGACGTACGCGTCGAACTCATGGGCGAAAGCAGGACCCACCAACAATCGAAGATGAGTACCCGCCTCTTCGTGATCCTCACTGATAATCCGGCACCGTTCATGGGCTTTTGCGACCAAGTCGCCTCGTTGATACGGAATCACCACTTCCAAATGCACGTCACGGGCTGACGCGACGGTCGCTATGCGCTCGATGAGCTCGTCGATGCCCTCCCCTGTTGCCGCGGAGACGAACAAAGCGTCGTCGAAGCGGTTCCGCAACGCGACAACCTGTTCCTCCGGAAGCAAATCACACTTGTTGAACACTAGAAGGCGCGGCAATGATTGCGCATGTATCTGGTCGAACACCGTCTGAACTGAAGCGATTTGCGCCTCGAACTCCTCAGAGGACGCATCGACGACATGCAGAATACAGTCGGCGCCGGTAATCTCGTCGAGGGTGGACTTAAACGCTTCCACAAGGGTCGTGGGCAGCTTCTGAATAAAACCGACCGTGTCGGTGAGCGTGATCTCACGACCTTCGGGAAGCTCCAGCTTGCGAGTAGTGGAATCGAGTGTGGCAAAAAGCTTATCGTAAGCAAGAACGTCCGCGCCGGTGAGCCTGTTCAAAAGGCTTGACTTGCCGGCATTGGTGTACCCGGCAAGTGCGACCTTGAACATGCCGCTTTCATAGCGGCTTTCGCGCTGCACGGATCGTACCTGAGAGAGATGCTCGAGTTCGCGCTTGATGGAGGTGATACGCTTGCGCACGAGTCGTCGGTCAACCTCAAGCTGACTCTCGCCTTCGCCGAAACGCGACCCGACACCGCCGCCCATACGGTTTGACGCCAGGTGCGCCCACATGCCGCGCAAGCGAGGCAGCAAGTACTGGTTTTGCGCAAGGCGCACCTGCAAACGACCCTCCTTACTTGTCGCATGCAGAGCGAAAATATCGAGAATTAGCGCCGTGCGGTCGATGACCTTCAAGTCGCGATCAACGGCCTTCTCTAAATTCGACTGCTGCGAGGGAGTCAGCTCGTCGTCGAAAATCACTACGTCAGCCGAGTGGGCCCTGCATAGGGACGCAATCTCCTGAACCTTACCGCTCCCGACAAACGTTTTCGGATTGGGGGCATCGAGCTTCTGCGTGGTAATCGCCACGGTATCAGCCCCTGCCGTATCGGCCAATCGCTCGAGCTCGGCCAAGGAAGTAGCCACCGGCCAGGACTGCCCCGGACGGTCAACTCCGACAAGAACCGCACGCTCGCGCCTTTGCTCGAGCGACGTTTTCGCGCCCTTGGTGATAACCGACGATGAATACTCGGACATGCAGTAGACCCTCTCAAGCAAAGCTATTGGCTAATTCCAGCTGACAGAAAAAGGGCATGATCAATGAAGATCATGCCCTTGCAAGTATACGCGAATCGAAAGCGCTTGCTACACTTCAACCGTACCCTGGAATGATTCAACCGCGGGACCGGTCATCATCACATGGTCGTTCTCGTCCCATTCGATATGCAGGACGCCGCCGCGCAGGCGCAGGTCGTTTTCGCGACCGCTGCGCCCGGTGAGGGCTGCCGCCACATTCGTGGCGCACGCGCCCGTGCCGCAAGCAAGCGTTTCGCCGCAACCGCGCTCGAAAACGCGCATCTCGATAACGCCGGGAGCTGCCACATGAGCAAACTCGACGTTCGTCTTCTCGGGGAACGCTTCATGCGATTCGTAGAACGCGCCAACTTTGGAAAGGTCAAGCGTGGAGAGCTGTTTTGCCGATGCGTCAACGAACAGCTCGTCGGGCAAAGCCTCGAAATCGTCAATAAAGCTGATTGCATGCGGGTTGCCCATGGAAACGCACGTAAAGGAGAAGGCGCCCCACGGGGAATCGATCGCGAAATCCTGCGCAAAGCCGCGGCCGTCATCCGTGGCCCCGTTGGCCGGCGCGTTCACGGGGACCTCGGCGGGCTCGAGGATGGGGTGACCCATATCGACCGTTGCGGTCGTCATCTTCTCGTTGTCGTCAATAGCAAATCGAATGGGCTTGGGGCCGGCCAGCGTATCGGCAGTGAACTGACCGTCACTTGCCTGCACGAACCCACGGTCGACCAGATACTTCGCAAAGCAGCGAACACCGTTGCCGCACATCTGCGCAAGCGTGCCGTCGGAATTGATGTAGTGCATATACGCGGCGCACTCCGAACGCTCGGAAGGACGCACGAGGATCACGCCGTCGGCGCCGATGCCGAAGTGGCGATCGCACAGCAGCGATACCTGCTCCGCCGAAAGCTCAATATCACGAGAAAAATCGTCAACGAATACGAAATCGTTGCCAAGACCATGCAACTTAACGAAATCTAACTCCATCAGGAAAGACACGCTCCTCTAGACGTTTACAGTGCGTTGATTCTATCAAGCAGCTCAAGGGACGACTCAAGCAAGGCCTTGGTATCCCCCGAATCTGCGCAAAGCCAGTGTATTCGCGAATCTTTTCGAAACCATGTCCGCTGACGTTTTGCGTAGCGACAGGTCGAAACTTTAATCGATGCAATAGCCTCATCTAAGGAACACTCGCCGTCGAGCGCGGCGACGATTTCCTTGTAACCGATAGCCTGGGGCGCGGTAATGCCCTCGCGCAGTCCTTGCGCCAAAAGTCCGCGCACCTCATCGACAAGCCCTGCGGAAACCATGCCGTCGACACGTCGGTTAATGCGCGCTCGCAGGATGTCCGGATCGACGGCAAGGCCGATAAAGACAGCGGGGACGCATTGGCGAATATCGGCAAGCTTGCGCTTCTGCTCCGCATACGAAGTTCCGTCCTCAAGCAATTCGAACGCGCGAACGAGCCGTTTCACATCGTTGACGGGGATGACGGCGGCACTTTCAGCGTCAACCGCACGTAGCTCTTCCCAAAGCTTCTGAGCGCCGCATTGTTCGGCAAAACGATTCCAGCGCTCGCGAACAGGATTATCAACCTGCTCGCCCTCGGGAAATTGGTAGTCATCGATAGCGGCCCGAACATAAAAGCCCGTCCCGCCGGCCAGGACGCAGCGTCGATCAGCCTCATCGATGCGCGCAAACGTATTCCGCGCATAGGTTTGGAACAAGGCAGCCGAATAAGGCTGACCCGGATCAACTAAATCGAAACCGTAGTGGGCAACCTTGCGCTCGGATACCGGCAGCTTGCCCGTCCCGATATCCATTCCCCGATACACCTGCATGGAGTCGGCGCTTACCACGTCTGCCCCTACGGCAAGGGCGATCTCCTGGGCAAGATCGGTCTTGCCGGAAGCTGTCGGGCCGACAACGCAGATAACTGGACGCTTCAGGGATACCGAAGCAGCATCCGACAAGTCGGCCGGCGCATTACGCAATGACGTCACCGGCCAGATACCAGGTTTTCGCCTCGTTCACCTGTACGTTGACGATAGTCCCCGCGAGTTCCTCGATGCTCTTGCCTGCCGGAATGGGGGCATGCACCGTCTGATTCTTCGGGCTCTTTCCCGAAAGCAGGGACGCGTCGCGCTTGGAAGAACCTTCCACGAGTACAGGAACCACAGAATTCAAATCCGCCTGATTGCAGGCAAATGCATTGTCCTGAACGATTTGAACGAGCGAGTCAAAGCGCTGCTGGATAACCTCGCGCGGCGTATCGTCAACCATGCGAGCTGCCGGGGTGCCTTCGCGCTTCGAATAAATGAAGGTGAACACCTGGTGGTAGCCAATCTCGTCCACAAGCTGTGCCGTGCCCTCGAAATCTTCTTGCGTCTCACCCGGGAATCCAACGATGATATCAGTGGACAGGGCGATATCCGGGCGCACGGCGCGCAGCTTGCGAACGAGCTCGCGATAATGATCCACGGTATAGCGCCTGTTCATAGCTTTCAGCACGGCGTCGGAACCGGACTGCACGGGAAGATGGAGCGCCGGCATCAATGAGCGCAGGGTGCCGAATTTCTCGATGACCTCATCGGAGAGGTCTTTCGGATGGCTCGTCGCAAAGCGAAGGCGCTCGATTCCGGTTGCGTCGATAGCTTCCAGAATGTCGGCAAAGCGTGGGGATCCGTACAGGTCTCGGCCGTACGAGTTGACGTTTTGACCCAGCAGCGTGATTTCCTTCACGCCTGCCGCGACATAGCGTTCGGCTTCCGCCACGATGTCCTCTAAGGGACGGGATTTCTCACGCCCGCGCACATAGGGAACGATGCAGTACGAGCAGAAGTTGTTGCAGCCGATGGTGATGGGCAGCCACGCAGCCCAGGAATGCTCGCGCGAGGTCGGAAGCTCAGTGGCGAACGACGAGGAAGCGTCAAGCACTTCGACGTGATGCTTGCCGTCGTCGAGCACGCCTTCCAGCAAACGCGGCAGGCTTGCAAGGTTGTGGGTGCCGAACACGATGTCGAGATGCGGGAGCTTGCGCGTCAACTCTTCCCCATCGCGCTGACCGATACATCCGCCAACCGCAATAATGCGTTTCTTGACCGGGGAGCCCTCACGCAAGGGGACGTTCTTCATCGAGGCGACCTGGCCATATAGGCGCGTATCGGCCGCTTCGCGCACGCAACACGTCATGAAGACGACGACGTCGGCCTCCTCGACCGCCTCGACCATAAGGCCGCCAAGGCCCTCCAGCATACCGGCGATGCGCTCGGAATCGTGCTTGTTCATTTGGCAGCCGAAGGTATGGATGCAAAAGGTGATATCAGTAAAGGGAGTTTGCATGATGCAAGCTACTACTTCCTACTAAAAATTTCTAATGAGGCGAATGGCGCAATGCAAGGCGCTACAAGGATTAGCTTTCGAGGGGAACCTGCACGACGTCGCCGCTGATAACCTCGGGTTTGATTGCGAAACGAATAGCGGTGCGGTATTCGCCATCGATGACGATGTCCGCAAAAGAGGGAATGCAGGAGACCTCGATGCCGATGGGCGAAAGGAAACCGCGCGAGATGGCAACAGCCTTGACGGCTTGGTTCACGGCACCGGCTCCAACTGCCTGAATCTCAACCTTCACGCCGTCCTTGACCATTCCGGCTATTGCGCCGGCAACGGATGCGGGAGACGACTTGCTGGAAACCTTCAAGCAACCGGTTTCGCTCGATTGAACGTGTTCGCTCATGAACTGCCCTTTTCGTAATTCGTTTCAAGTGCATTTAAGTGCACTTCATTGTAGTGCGCAAGTGAGGGGTATCACAGGGCAACGTGGGGAAATGCCGGGAATTCCATAGCCTTAGCGCAGCTTGATGACGGGTATGTCTATTCGAATCCGATCCTTTGAAACGCTAATGAGCGGATCGACTCCCTCATCGAGGAAATGGGCTTGCGCCAAAGGCCTGAACGCTTGCTTGACCGCGCGCTCAAGTTCTTCGACGGCGTCAGGCGAAATCCGCAGTCCACGCGCATCGGTGGCGGATCGCGCCGAGGACTTCTTGCTTGGGGAAGCTTCCGTGGAATCTATGGGCTGCATCCCGTCGATGCTAATCAAGGAAAGCAGCGGGTCGAGCGGCTTGATTTGGCCATCCATGATGCGCCGAGCGGAACGCTCGGACATCTCTAGCCCCAAGGATGCGGAAATCTCGGCAAAGTTTGCCGGCGTTCGGGAAACGCCGAGGCGTTTGCATATAGGAAGACTCTCCAGATTGCCAGCGCCAATCCGCTCGATAGGCGTCATGGTTGAAAGGGCGTACTGATACAGCGTTGCCGCAACATCAGTCGCCGACCCTATGAACACCGAGCAAGACGAGCGCGATTCGATGGCAAACTCACAGCTGGTACGCAGGATATTCTTCGGGCCGCGGACATTGACCTTGCCTTCGTCGGCGAGCGTGAACGTCGGAAAGGATGATTGGTCGGTTTTCTCGGTAAGTTTGCGCGTATCGGTTTCAACGACAAACGATGATCCGAGCTGAGGACCGGAAGCGATAATGAAGGCGCTTTCGGCGTTCTCTGAAATCGAGTACAGCGCCATGCCGCGGCCATGCACTCCCCATTTGTCCATATGGAAGGTGTCGAGCTTGGACGTGACGCGCGGCTCGAAGACGGTTTGACGAAGGTGATCGGGAACGCCGTCGCCATCGTCAAGCATGACGATTCGGCGCTTCTCAGCGCATTTGCTGGTAGCGAGGAAAATGTTGCGTGCATGCGCATCGCGAGCATTGCGCAGCATCTCAATCACGATGTCCTCGCTGCAGCGAATATCCTGAGCCGCTTGGCGCCGCTGCGCCTCGGAACTCCGAAGACGGACGAAGCCATCCCCGAGGTCGGTTTCGACTCGGAGATGGCTATCACCGCATACGGTTTCAACAAATGATTCCAGGCTAGAATCAGGCATGCAAAACCTTTATGTTTCGCTATTTTGCGATACCCACGGCACGGGATTCGCGGATGACCACGACCTTGACCTGACCGGGATACTGCAGCTCGTTTTCGATACGCTGGGCAATGTCGTGTGCGAGTACCGTCGTCTGAGCTTCATCGACGACATCGGGCTCGACCATCACGCGCACTTCGCGGCCGGCCTGAATGGCGTAGGTGCGCTCAACGCCCTTGTAGGAATTCGCGATTTCCTCAAGCTTCTCGAGACGCTTCACGTACGCATCGAGGGTTTCCTTGCGCGCGCCGGGGCGTGCGGCTGAGACGGCGTCGGCAGCCTGGATAAGGACGTCGAGGACCGTGTTCGGTTCAACATCGTTGTGATGCGCCTCGATGGCATGCACGATTTCCGCACGCTCGCCGAAACGACGGGCGAGATCCGCGCCGATAACCGCATGGCTGCCCTCGACTTCATGGTCAACAGCCTTGCCGAGGTCGTGCAAGAGACCTGCGCGCTTCGCCTGCACCGGGTCGAGGCCAAGCTCGGAAGCCATAACGCCTGCAAGGTAGGCAACCTCGAGGGAGTGGTTCAGCACGTTCTGACCGTATGAGGTGCGATAGCGCAGGCGGCCAAGCGTGCGAACGAGCTCAGGGTGCAGGTCATGGATGCCGGTGTCGAAGGTGGCCTGTTCGCCAGCCTCCTGAACGCGCTGCATGACGAGCTTCTCAGCCTTGCCGAACATCTCCTCGATACGGGCCGGATGAATGCGACCGTCAGCAATGAGGTTCTCCATCGTGACGCGGCCGATCTCGCGACGCACCGGATCGAAGCATGAGATGGTCACGCACTCCGGCGTGTCGTCGATGATGAGGTTGGTGCCCGTCAGCTGCTCGAAGGAGCGGATGTTGCGGCCCTCGCGGCCGATGATGCGGCCCTTCAGGTCATCGGAGGGAATATGGATGGCGGAAACAGTTGTTTCTGCCGTATGGTCGGCAGCAACGCGCTGAATGGCAAGGCTCAAGATGGAACGAGCCTTCTTGTCGGCCTCGGCCTTGGTGCGCGCCTCGGAGTCCCTGATGATGGCGGCAGACTCGTGAGCAACCTCGTCCTTGAGCGTGTCGAGGAGTTCGGACTTCGCTTCCTCGGCAGACATGCCGGCAACCTGCTGCAAACGGCGGCCTACCTCCTGCTCGGCCTCGTCAAGATCGAGCTTGCGGCGATCAAGCTGGCCCTGCAGAGAGGAAATCTGATGTTCGCGGGCGTCGAGCGACTGCTCGCGGGAGTCGAGGGAATCGATGCGGCGATCCACCGACTCCTCGCGCTGCGAAACGCGCTGCTCCGCTGCGCGCACCTCTTTCAGGCGTTCCTTGTTTTCGGCCTGGGCTTCCTGACGAAGACGCAGCGCCTCGTCCTTCGCCTCGACCGAGGCCTCCCTTCGAAGCGTCTCAGCTTGGCGCTTGGCGTCGTCCACCATAGTTTTCGCCTCTTCGGCGGCTCGCTTCGTGGAAGCGTTTGCAAGGTACTTGGTGACGATGAAACCAAGAGCAATGCCAACGACAGCGCCGATGATGAGCCAAACGATAGTGCCCATAAGCTCCCCTTTCAATCGTTCATGCAGGTCATACGTTTCTTATGTTTATAGGCAAAAAGAAACCCGGCAAAACCGGGCAAGAGCATACGTGGGCAGTATGGCGATATTCATATACGTTTGTAGCATATAAACAGTGCGCAGCTGCGCACGTGCACTCAAGCATTCCTATCATAATGGTTCGAAAAGATTTCGAAAAGCCCAGATGGACAAAAAAGCCGGTTTCATCCGAAACCGGCTTTAAGGCGGAAGGCTCGCCAACATAACCGAACGCACCGCTTTCAGCTGCGGCCGGGTACCGAACCCGCCAACACAACTAACCTGAAAACAGGAAACGCGTACCTACCCTCAACACCCAAGCAACTCAGCAAGACCTATTCAGCATCCAATTCACGCAACCGAGAGCAATGCTCCTCCCACCACACGCGCGAAGCATCGGCGGCGACGTTTGAGCCGAACCCTTTCACCATAAGGCGACGATACGCCGACGCTCGCGGATTCTTCGACCTCGGCGGTTTTCGCTGCAGAAGCTCCACCGCTCGCGAAACTTCCCTATCATGCATGCTGCCGTCCACAAGGGAAACATACGACTCCACGGCGCAGGCATCGATTCCGAAGTCGCGTAGTTCCCGACCGATGCCGTCAATGCCCTTTCCCTGCGAAAGACGCGATCGCACGAGCGTTTCAGCGAAGCGGGAGTCATCGACCAAGCCGCATCTCTCAGCACGCTCGATAGCATCATGGGCAACGTCCTCGTCAAACCCTTCACGGACGAGCCGTTCAAACAACTCCTTGCTGCACCGATCACGCACATTGAGCAAGCGACATATCTTCGCAAAGCATTCGTCGTCACCCATCGCTGCGTTAGCGTCTACCCGCTCGTAACATTTCTCGCCATCCGACGAAGCACCCGCATCCGCTTTTGCAGAGACTTCAGGCAAGACCGAATTCGAGTTCGAGGAAGGCGTTCGTCTAGTACGGCTCCCCCGATCCCGCTGCGCAAATGGCGCTTCCTCGCTAAGCATCGTTTGGGAAGACGCCTTGTCAGCTACACCCCAATTGAAAATATCTGACCAAAAGTCCGAGGAATGGTCTCCGGCTTCAACTGCTGAAATACGCTTGCGCAAATCAGCGATAACGGCGCTATTGTTCGCCATATGCTAGCGCTTGCCTTTGGGCTTTGCGACCGGTGTAACCGCCTCGAAGTCTTCCTGTTCGCTCGTGATGATGGGAATCTCGTAAGCCTCGCGGACCTTCGTTTCAAGCTCGTCGCGCAAATCGGGGTTTTCCCGCAGGCGCTTCTTCGCGGCTTCGCGACCCTGCCCGAGCCTCTCCTCGCCGTAGGTATACCAGGCGCCGCTTTTCTTGGCGACGCCGGCCTCCACCGCCATATCGACGATGCAGCCCTCGCGCGAAATGCCCTCGCCATACATCAAGTCGAATTCAGCCTGACGAAACGGAGGGGCGACCTTATTCTTAACGACCTTGGCACGAACGCGGTTGCCGACGACCTCGCCGTCATGCTTGATGGAGTCGATGCGACGAATATCGATACGCACACTGGCGAAGAACTTCAAGGCGCGACCGCCCGTGGTGGTTTCGGGATTGCCGAACATGACACCGATCTTCTCGCGAAGCTGATTGATGAAGATGCAGGTGGTGTTCGACTTGGAAAGGGATCCAGCAAGCTTGCGAAGCGCCTGCGACATCAAGCGCGCTTGCAGACCCACGGTGGTATCGCCTATTTCGCCCTCGATTTCCGCGCGCGGCACCAATGCTGCAACCGAGTCGATGACAACGCAGTCGATTGCTCCAGACCGCACGAGCATATCGCAGATCTCCAGGGCCTGCTCGCCATAATCGGGCTGGGAGATAAGCACATCGTCGACATCGACCCCGAGCCGCGCAGCATACACGGGATCGAGAGCATGTTCGGCATCGATGAACGCGACGACACCGCCGAGTGCTTGCGCCTCGGCAAGAATTTGCAGCGCAAGCGTGGTCTTGCCGCTCGATTCGGGGCCGTAAATCTCGATGATGCGCCCGCGAGGGACGCCACCGATGCCGAGAGCTGCGTCGAGGGGCAAAGACCCGGTGGGAATGGCCCCCACGCTTAAATCATGGCCGCCATCGCCGTACTTCATGATGGAGCCCTTGCCGAATTTGGACTCGATCTGATCGGTGGCAACCTTGAGCATCTTGGATTTCTCGTCGTTCATGCGCTGCCTTTCTTCCTGCCTATTCGTGCGTTTCCGTCTATTATACGAACGTCTGTTTGCCTGTCAAGCAGAACGTCCTTCGAATAGTGTAGACAGGAGGGCTTACGCGGAAACTGCGCAAGCCCTGCGAAAACCTTGCCGCACGCCGAATGGGCATGCATGCCGAAAGCCGGCGAAAACCTCGCAGAACGATGATAAAAAGCGAACAAGCGCGCTAACGGTTAATCACGGAGCGCAGAAGGAGCAGGGCTCCTCGAACCGTCTGCTCCCGCACGCTGTCGCGATCACCTTCAAAATGCCAGGTCTCAACAACGCTGCCGGAAGGGCCTACGCATGCGGCGCACACGGTACCCACCGGCTTGCCCGGCTCGGCTCCCCCCGGCCCCGCGATACCCGTAACAGCCACCGAAACGTCGCACGGCAGCACGCGAACAGCGCCCTGCGCCATCTGCAATGCGACGGCTTCGCTCACCACGCCGGCATCGGCGATAACGCCGACCCTCACGCCGAGCGCGTGCTCTTTCACCTCGGCCATATAGGACGTGACGCCCCCGCGAACAACCTCGGAGGAGCCGGGGACAGACGTAAGGCAGGCGGAGATCAGACCGCCGGTAAGACTTTCGGCAGTACCGAGGGTCAAACCACATCTCCGGGCGTCATCGAGCACCTCAGCAGCCAAGGCGCTCAACTCAACAGTCTCCTCAGGCCCATCAACCGTCGGGGTCGACTTCTCCCCCGTCTCCCACTCGCCATCGCCGCTATCCGCCGCACG
>CAVCPR010000017.1:0-35230 GCA_963604235.1 Anaerovoracaceae bacterium
GCTTTTTTACGTTGGGGCAACATTGGCTCGGTGGGTTCTCTCAGCTTTGCTTGCGGACTATACTGAGGGTATAGCTTGGTATGTTTTCGCGGAAAGGGGTGCATTATGGCTGCCGATAAGATGCTGGTTGCGTTTGATGAATCCGAGGGTTCGAAACGGGCACTCAAGGTTGCTGCCGACCTGGTTTCGGCTAACGCGAATGCTCATGCGGACATCGTGTATGTCGTTCCGATTCCCTTGCTTGATGACAACCAGATGGAAAGCTTCAAGGACATTCTGGACATGATGGTGTCCGATGGCGAGGATTTGCTTTGCGAAGCGATGGACTCGATGGGCGAGGACGTTTCCGAGCGGGTTGACTCGCTACTTTTGACTGGAACGAATCCGGCTAACGAAATTCTGAAACTAGTCGAACAGCGCGATTACGATATGGTTGTCATTGGTAATCGCGGGCTTTCGGGGCTGAAGGAATATACTGGCAGCGTGAGTCATAAGGTTCTTGCCGGTTCTAAAATTCCTGTTCTCATCGTTAAATAACCGTTGTGATTGGAATTTTTGCTTGAGGGGGCTGCTTGCGTTGCTGGTTAGCGGGCACGCAGCTCCCAGAACGCCACGGCGCTCGCCGCGGCCACGTTGAGGCTATCAACGCTGTGCGACATGGGGATGCGCACGGTGTAATCGCACTCGGCTATTGTGCTTGTCGCCAGGCCATCGCCTTCGGTTCCTAGAATTATCGCGAGCTTGTCTTCGGCAGCGAGTGCAGGGTCGTCGAGGGTCACCGAATCGTTCGACAGCGCCATTGCTGCTGTCTTGAATCCAAGCTGCTTCAGCTGAGGAATGCCGTCTTCGGCCCATGATCCCTCGCCGGTCGCACCCGACTGGCTGCCGATGCGCGCCCAGGGCACTTGAAACACCGTTCCCATGGAAACGCGAATTGCCCGCCTGTAGAGCGGATCGTAGCAAGCCTGCGTCACGAGCACGGCATCCATGCCGAGAGCGGCGGCGCTTCGGAAGATGGCGCCGACGTTGGTATGGTTCGTGATGTCTTCGAGTACGGCAATTCTGCGCGCACCCTTGCAGACTTCTTCGACGCTTTTCTGCTTTGGCCTGCGGAAAGCGGCGAGGGCTCCGCGGGTGAGTTCGAACCCGGTCAGGCGCTTGAGCTCACCATGGGGGAGGACGAATACGGGGAAGTCGCAGTTCGGGAAGCGTTTTGCGGCTTGGTCGATAACGTGCTGCATCCCCGAGAGGAACTTTTCCTCCATGAGGAATGAAATCGGCTCCATGCCGCCTTGGACGGCGCGCTCAATGACTTTTTCCGATTCGGCAATGAAGATGCCTTTCTCCGGCTCGAGTTTGTTGCGGAGCTGCACCTCGGTTAAGCGCGCGTAGGCGTCAAGCCTCGGGTCGTCAATGGTTTCGATTTCGATGATCATGATGCGTACGCTTTCCTGTTTGCGGTTACCGAAGTTTTCATGATAGCCGATTGGGCGGCACTGGGTGGCTCGTATTATGGGCATCAAGACAGCGAAGCTGTCGTCGAGGGTGTCGCTTTCGACTACTGGCATGAGTTGCGCGCCTCTTGCGGCGCAGGAAGACGGGTTCGGGCGGCTTTTGTGGATGATGTTGTGCGGGTCGTAGATAGGTGGCCTTCGCAATTTGGCAAGGAGACGTATATGGAAAACAGGGAAGAGTCTGAAGCGCTTCGACGGGCGGGTAATCCCGTCGATCATGCATCGTTCAATCAGTTTGTGGCCACGATTGCGGCATTGCGCGCGCCTGACGGATGCCCGTGGGACCGCGAGCAGACGCACGCTTCCATCGCGCACAACATGATTGAAGAGGCCTACGAGGCCGTCGACGCCATCGAATCCGGCGATATGGTTCACCTGCGGGAGGAGCTGGGCGATGTTCTGCTTCAGGTTGTTCTGCAGAGCCAGATTGCCGCTGACGCGGGCCTGTTTACCATCGATGATGTTGCGGCTGACGTGAACGAGAAGATGGTGCGTCGTCATCCGCATATTTTCGGGGACGCTTCGGCTGAGGATGCGGGCGAGGTGCTGGCTCTGTGGGATAAGGTGAAGATGGCGGAACGGAAGACTTCCTCGCCTTCCGGGGATTCCGGATCGGGAGAGGCTGCTGCAGGCGGAAGTGCCGACGACGGAAATGCCAGTGGGGGAGCTTCGGAGGCCGTAGGCGCGCCGGGGCTGCTCGACGGCGTGCCGGTGAGTTTCCCCGCGCTGATGCAGGCGCAGAAGATCTCCCGCAAGGCTGCGGCTGCCGGGTTCGAGTGGGATACGCTCGAGGATGTGTGGGACCAGGTTCGCAGTGAGATCGCCGAACTCGATGAGGCGTATGAACAGGCACCGAAGACCGCAAACGGGAAGGTCGAGGGCGACAACGAGCTGTCGGTTCATGTCGAGGAGGAGCTGGGCGACGTCTTGTTCAGCCTGACGAACGTTGCGCGGCGCATGGGCGTGGATTCCGAGAACGCGTTGCGCGCGAGCTGCCGTAAATTCCGCAATCGCTGGGAATGGATGGAGCGGGAAGCGGCGGCACGCGGTGAGCAGCTGGAGGACTTTATGGCCAAGGCCAGCCCGGAAGAGCGGGAAGAGCTCTGGCGCGCGGCGAAGGCGGCTCTGAGCTGCGATTAGCGGAGTGCGGGGGCAAGAGAGTCTCGTTGACGGGACGAGCCGATGCACCGGCTGTTTTCGCTGTGCACGGGAGATTGCAAGCCCTTGCAAGCGTTCGGTAACAGGATGGTTTAAACGCGCATTGCGTCGGGGTGGGTGCGGTATCCCTGCGCTATCATAGGCGCGAACTACACGACGTTGCCGGGCGGTTGCGCCTCGGCGGAAACGTTACGCGGCGCGGCTTGCGCGCAATGGAACCAATACATACTGAGGAGACGATTCATGAACGCCATGAGCGAGCCTCTTGGCACGGGTAAATTGACGGGTCGTACGCTCGACGAAGGCGCGCGCAGGGGCCTGCCCGTGCCGAACGTGCCCGATCTGAACGCATTCAACATGAGCGGCGATTTTCGCATGAACGGCGAGAGTTTGGCGACGCTGCACCAGGCGGGCATCGAAACGCGCGAGATCATGCAGAAGTACAAGGCCGCCATGCGCGAGATGAAGGTGCGCCTGGAGATACTCGACCAGGATTTGAACCTGAAGAAGCATCGCAACCCCATCCATCATATCGAGTCGCGCATCAAGTCGCCGGCAAGCATCTACGAGAAAATCGGCCGCTACGGCTATGAGCCGACGCTCGAGAATATGGAGCGCTACATCCTCGATATAGCCGGCATTCGCGTCATCTGCCCGTACATCCAGGACGTGTACAGCTTGTTCAGCCTGATCAGCCGGCAGGACGACCTGGAGATCGTGAAGGTGAAGGACTACATCGCGGCACCGAAGCCCAATGGGTACCGCAGTTTGCATGTGGTGGTGCGCATTCCCGTGTTCTTCATGGACAAGAAGGAAACCATCCCGGTTGAAATTCAGCTGCGCACCCTTGCCATGGACTTTTGGGCCAGTTTGGAGCATGACTTGAAGTACAAGGCCGTGAGCGAGGTGGCCGGTCTTGACGCCAGCGCGGAGTTGAAGGATTGCAGCCGTATCATCGAGGAAGTTGAGGCGCGCATGCAGGTGTTGGCCGGCGCGTTGGAGCCGGAGGAATAGCCGGCCCGGCGCGCGTGGAACCAAACGGCGGAAGGGCCATCGGCGCCCGGAGGCGAACTGCCTTCGGGCGCTTTTGATTTTCGCCCCGAAATGCCTTGACTTGAAGCTGACTCCAGCCTTTATCATCTTCTCAGATCGAGAGGAGCAAACTGTATGAGCCAGGATATGTCAGCAACGCCGAAATTGGGGTTCGGCTGCATGCGTCTTCCCTTGACGGACGCGAACGATCAAACGGCCATCGATATCGAGCAGTTCAAGCAGATGGTCGATATGTTCATGGAGGCCGGATGCACGTACTTCGACACGGCGTTCGTGTATCACAACGGCGCCTCCGAGGTCGCCTTGCGCGAGGCGCTGGTGAAGCGCTATCCGCGCGAGAGTTTCACTATTGCCACGAAGTGCCTGGCGTGGGCGCTTCCGGATGCCGAAGCCGCGAAGGCGTGCTTGGACACGTCGCTTGAGCGCTTGGGCACCGATTACGTCGACTATTACCTTCTTCACAACGTTGGCGGGGATCGCACCAAGAAGTTTGACGATTTCGGTCTGTGGGAATGGGCGCAGGAAATGAAGGCCGCGGGGAAGATCCGCCACGTCGGCTTCAGCATGCACGACGGAGCGGAGACGCTCGAAGAGCTGCTGCAGGCGCACCCCGAGGTTGATTTCGTGCAGCTGCAGATCAACTACCTGGATTGGGAAAGCCCGGTTGTGCAGTCGCGCCGCAACCTCGAGGTCGCGCGAGCGCACGGCAAGCCGGTCATCGTCATGGAGCCGTGCCGCGGCGGGCGGCTGGCCGACATGCCGGAAGCGGTGGCGGCGCCCTTGCTCGCCGCGCGCCCGGACTTGAGCCAAGCTTCGTGGGCGTATCGCTTCTGCTACAACCAGCCGGGCGTGCTGACGGTGCTTTCGGGCATGTCGACTCCTGATCAGGTTCGACAGAACGTCGATGAGTGGCGCGAGAGCGGCGGGGCGTTTACCGAGGCGGAGCAGAAGGCGCTCGACGAAGCCCGCGGCGTGCTGGCCTCCATGCCCGTCGTTCCCTGCACCAATTGCCGGTACTGCGTGAAGGACTGCCCGCAAAACGTCGCCATCCCCGAGATTATGAGCCTGCTAAACCTTGAGCTTCAGACCGAGGATCGCGAATTCGCGAAGCAGCAGTATTCGTGGCAGGCGGTCCCCGGCAAGGCGAGCGACTGCATCCAGTGCGGAGCCTGCGAGGCGATGTGCCCGCAGAGCATCGACATCATCGATCAGCTGGAAAAGGCGGCGGAGCATTTCGAATAGGTTGGGCGGGTGCGCCTGACGGCACTCCGTGAAACAAGTGAGGCGGCCTCCGAACTCTTTCGGGGGCCGCCTCGTATATGGCGCGAATCGCCGTCGGCGGTTTACGCGAGCTTGCCCTGCAGCTCCTTGGCGGCTGCGGCCTTGTCGAAGTTGCCGCCGGTGCGCTTCGTCAGCTCGCCCATGACGCGCCCCATCTCCTTCTTGGAGGATGCGCCGGTCTCGGACAGCACGGTGTCGATGAGCGCGGAAAGCTCGGCGCCCTCGATTTGCTTGGGAAGCAGCTCTTCGAGGATCTTCACCTGCTCGGCGAGCATGTCGGTGCGTTCCTGGTTGTTGTTCGCCTTGATGGAACCGTCGAGGGTCTCGCGCGTCTGCTTGATGACGCGCTTCGTCATGTCGTCGACGTCCTTTTCGGTGATGTCGCGACGCTCGTTGACCTCGATGTTCTTTATTTCGCCATGTACTTGGCGCAGGATGGCAAGGCGCGTCTTGTCGTGCGCCTTCATGGCCTGCTTGATCAGTTCCTTCAGCTCGTCGTACTGCATATCCGCTCCTTCTTCTAGGTTCCGGTGCCCCAGTATACCCCTGTGAGGGCCGCTCCGGTTACGTTTGGCGCACGGCTTGGGGTCTAGGCGGCAAGCTATGGTATCGTGACCGCAAGATTGAACGGATGAAGGCTGCATTGACCGATGGGGGCCGGATGGAAGAGAAGGTTTGCGACCAAAGGATGCGAGCGGGCGGCGGCACCCGTCCCATCTCTGACGCCCGGGACGCTGCGGGTGCGCGGGACGCTTCGCGACCTGCGGGCGCGCAGGCGTCGGGGCGCGCATGGACGCCATCGCAGCTCAAGCCGCGTACGCTCAAAGAGGCGCGCGGGCATCGCAACGACGTTGCGCCGACCACGGCGAACGAGCAGAACAAGATGCGCTGCGTGCGCGAGTACACGCTGGGCGAGGAGATTGCCAACTCGGTGACGCACGGCATCGGCGCGCTGCTGGCGATCGCCGCAATCCCCATCCTCGTCGTGGCCGCGGTGCGTTCGGGCGGCGGCGTGCGCCTGTTCGCGGCGCTGGTCTATGCGCTTACCATGCTGCTCGAATACCTGATGTCCACGCTGTACCATGCCATCGCGGCTGACCGCGCCAAGCGCGTCTTCAAAGTGCTCGACCACAGCTGCATCTATCTGTTCATCGCGGGAACATACACGCCGTTCTGCCTGATCACCTTGGCCGATTACGGCGGTATCCCCCTGTGCGTGTTCGTGTGGGTGCTCGCCATCGCCGGCGTGGCGTTCGAGGCGTTCTGGGTGTTCCGCCCCCGTTGGATTTCCGCCGTGATCTATCTTGCGCTCGGGTGGGCCATCATCTGGTATCTCCCCGTGCTTGTGCAGGCCATTCCCGCAGGCGGGCTGTGGCTGCTGGTCGCCGGCGGCCTGTGCTATTCAATCGGCTGCATCTTCTATGTCTTGAAGAAGATTCCGTACATGCATTCCGTCTTCCACTTATGGGTTGTGGCGGGAAGCGTGCTGCAGTTTCTGGCGGTCGTCCTGTACGTCATGTAAGGTGATAGGCAAAAGGGAACGAGTTCGCCCGGCCGCGCGTCGGGCTTGAGGAGCGTCTGCAAGGTATGACGAGTAGAAACGAAGACGGCGACAGTACCAAGGGCATCAAGGGCCTGTTTGGATTTCTGGGTGCGCAGAAGCGCGCCTCGATGTCGGCCGAGGACGAGATCAAGGATTTCGTCGCGGACAACGACGAGTTGCTGGAAGACGAGAAGCGCATGATCCACGAGATCCTCGATCTCGGCGATATGGACGCGGGGGAGATCATGACCCCGCGCGTGGACATGATCCTGGTTGAGGACACGGAGACGGTTCGCCAGGCCGTCGAACGCATGATGGGAACCGGGTATTCGCGCCTTCCCGTCTTCCATGAGGACATCGACCGCATCGTCGGCATCGTTCACTACAAGGACTTGGTGCCCCCGGTGCTTGAGGGCCGCGGCGGCGATATGGCCGTCGACTATGCGTTCGAGCCGCTGTTCGTGCCGGAGTCGAAAGACGTGTTCCCCCTGCTCACCGAGATGCAAACGAAACGGCAACAGATGGCCATCGTGGTGGATGAGTACGGTGGGACCGATGGTTTAATAACGGTCGAAGATATCGTTGAGGAAATCGTCGGCGAAATCGTGGACGAAACCGACCGCGAGCGCCCCTCCATCAGGCGTGAAAGCCCGGACGCGTGGCTGGTGAGCGGCAAGTATCCCGTGGAGGATGCGCTTGAGCTCGGCTGGCCGCTTGAGGAGTCGGAGGACTACGAGACGCTCGCCGGCTGGATGCTGAGCATCATGGACACGGTTCCGCAGGTGGGCGATTCGTTCGAGAAGGACGGCTTCCTCTTTACCGTGCAGTCCATGCGCCGCCGCCGCATCCTTGCGGTTCGCGTGGAGCGCAAGGCGGATATTTCGGCGGACGATAGTGGTGAGAAGGGCTCGGGTCAGGAGGAACGGTGACGAAGGGACGGCAGCTGCACCGATCGCGCTCGGCGCTGATCGGGGGAGTGTGCGCCGGCATCGCCGAATACCTCGACGTCGACCCCGTCGTCCTGCGTATCCTGTGGGTTGCCTTCACCATTCTTTCCTGTGGTTTGCTGGCTTTCTTCTACGTGGCCTTGTGGGTAGCCTTGCCGAAGGCGCCCATGCATCCGAAACCCGTCGTCGTCGAGCCCAAGGCGGTTCGCTCCGACACGTTTGGCGACGTCGACTGCCTCCGCGCTCGCGGGAGGTGCATGGATGCCGCGCGGCTCGCCCGTTCTTCCCGTTATGCGGGGTCGGCCCATGTCCCGCCGGCGCCCCCCGCCCGCGCGGCCGCTGCGGCAGGCGTGCCTGCCGAGGGCGACCGCGATGCGGAATCGGCGGTCTCGGGTTCCGTCTCGGTTTCCCATCAGCCTTCTGCCGTCGTCATCTCCTTCGTGCTGTTCGCGGGCTGCTTGCTGCTGTCCGTCGGCGTCGCATTCGCTCTTTCCGCGCTTGTCCCCGGCGTTTCCTGGTGGCAGTGCTGGCCGGTGCTTCTATTGGTGATCGGCATCATGCGCATGGCGGTTCCCGGTGCGGAGGGGGTTCGCGCGCTCGCGTTCTCCTGGGGCCTGTGCGTGTGCTCGCTGGGCGCGCTGCTTTTGCCCATGAGCATGGGATTCCTCTCGTGGGAGTCGCTTGAGCTGGGCGTCCGTATGCTCTTCCCCGTGCTGATCGTCGGATTCGTACTGGCCGTCGCCGGTATCCGGCTGCATGCGCCGCTGCTCATCTTGGCTGCAGCCGCCGTGTTCGTCCTGTTCTGCGTCACGACGGTGTCGCTGTGCGGCCTGCCCGGCCCGATGAGCGAGTTCTCGTTCGTCACCCCGTTCGGCCGCGAGTACCATTTGCTCACGCCGCGCTTCGCCCGATAGGGGGCTTTGCGGCTCCTTTCGGCCGCCGCCGTTCGCCGGACGATTCACAAAACGTTCACGCGCCCCCGGTGCCTTCGTTTTACCGGGTCTTTAAAAACCACCTGGGAAAACTATCCCGCCGCATTTGTCAATCGAACAAAGGGTGAAGCGCGTCTTCACACAAATTTGGTCGCTTCGGGCCTTGCCGATAAAATACGTCGTGAAAGAAATCGGCCGCATGCCCCGCAAATAGCAAGCATCCGAAGATGGAAAAGCCGTTGCCGTCTAGGACGGTTGGGGTCGTGCGCCGCGATGGAAAGGTCGCGTTTGAAGAAGCGAAGCATACGGAACACGTCGCGCGCCGCGGCGAAGGTTGCGGGCCTTGCGTGCGTGTCGTGCGTGCTGGCCGCCTGCCTTGGCATCGGTATCGCCACGGCGCACAGCGGGGTTTCCCTTGACGTGCAGACGTTTGGGATCTCCTCGACGAGCGCCGCGGAGTCGGCCTCGGCCGCGGGCGACAGCCTTTCCGACGTTGCCGGGGATACGTCCGCAACCGAGACGACGCGTCTGGCCTCGGCGAGCACGCGCAGCATTGCGAAGTCGACGGCTGCCATCGATTCCGAGCGCGAGGCTGCACTTCGCGCTGCCGAAGAGGCCCAGCGCGCCGAGGACGAAGCGTACCGGCAGGCCGCCGAGCAGCATCGCGCATCCCAGCTGGCAAGCGATTCCGGCGCGTCGAGCGAGGTTACGGGGCTTTCCGAGGTCGACTGGAGCCTGAGCGAGGCCGAATTCGTGAGCGAATGGACCGCGCGCATCGACGCCTATCTCGCCGGCAGCTCGCTTGCGGGATACGGCGATCTCTTCGCCGAGGCGGCGTGGGAATACGGCATCGACCCCCGCCTCTCCCCGGCGATTTCCAACACCGAGTCCACGAAGGGCGCGAACTGCTTCCGCAGCCACAACGCCTGGGGTTGGATGGGCGATACCGTGTGGGGAAGCTGGGAGGAGTCGATCCCGGCGCATGCGCAGGGGCTGGCGAAGGGCTACGGCTACACCATCTCGCTTGCGAACGCGAACAAGTACTGCCCGCCGACGTACGAGGATTGGTACGAGAAGACGCTTGCCCAGATGAAGCTCATCTAGCGATTCGGCATCGCGCGTGAAGAATGAAAGTTGAAGGAGGCCTCGCGTTTCGCGGGCCTCCTTTTTCGTGCACGAGATGGCACGGGATCGCACGAAAGCGCATGAAGCTCAAGGAATCGACGCGAACGGGGTTTGAGCGCGGGGCGCCTGTGATAGCATGCACCTAGTTAGACGCTAGGATTATTGGGGGAACTATGACGCAGACGAGCGTTTCCGAAGAACAGGGGAAGACCGCGGCAGACGAGGCCGCCGCGAAAACCGCCGACGCCGAGGGCGTGCAGGTGTTCGACAAGGGCCGCATGGAGGGCCCGGACGCCGAAAGCACGACGCATGGCGTGGTGCGCGCGGTGTGCGTGTCGAAGCGCAAGGGGACGCGCAAGGACGTCGTGGACGGGCCGGTCACCGTGGTCGAGCAGCACGGCGTGGCCGAGGACGCGCATGCGGGCGACTGGCATCGCCAGGTATCGCTTCTGGCGTGGGAGTCCATCGAGAAGGCCCGTGCGCGCGGCCTGGACGTCAAGGAAGGCGACTTCGCCGAGAACATCACCACCGAGGGCATCAACTTGATGGCGCTCCCGTTGGGCACGCAGCTGAAAATCGGCGACGACGTGCTGCTGGAGCTGGCCCAGCAGGGCAAGGTGTGCCACAAGAAGTGCGCGATCTACTATCTCGCGGGCGACTGCATTTTCCCGCGCGAGGGCATCTTCTTCGTGGCCCTGAAGGGCGGCAAGGTCAAGGCCGGCGACGCCATCGACGTGGTGAAGCTGGGCGACGGCACGTGCGCGTTCACGCCGCAGGAGGCGCTCGACGAGCTGGCGAACACGCCGCGTTAAGCTTACAGCCCCCGAAACGCCGCACGCACCTCGTCGAGCGTTTCGCTGTTCACCACGACGATGGCCTTGTCGCCGGGGAACAGCACCGTGTCCTCGTTGACCACCTCGACGTCGTCTTTCGATGCGACGGCGGCGATCAGGCTGTTCGGCGGCATGGGGATGGAGCTGGCAAGCACGCCGGAATCGTTGGAGTGGTGTCGCATGCGCGGCACCACCATTTCGGTGAGCACGACGTTGCCGTGCGTCAGCGACGACACGACGCTGACGCTGCCCATGAGGGTTTCCTCCTCGATGAGGTTGGCGATCAGGGTGGTCGACGAGACGCATTCGATGCCGACCTCGCGGAAGATGCGCTGGTTCTTCGGGCTGTTCACGCGCGCGATGCAGCGCGGCACGTTGAATACGCGCTGGGCGATTTCGCACGAAACCAGGTTGTCGTCGTCCTGGCCGGTCGTGGCCACGAACACGTCGGCGCGCCGGATGCCCGCGTCCTCCTGGTACTTCGAATCGCAGCCGTCGCCGTGAATGACCAGGTAGCGCCCCTGCAGCACGACCGAAAGCCTGTCTGCGGTGGCAAGATCCTCTTCGATGATGGTCACGTCGTTGCCGCTTTCGAGCAGCACGCCGGCCAGGTATTCTCCGATTTTGCCGCCGCCGGCGATCACTACATACATGGTTGGCCCCTAATCTTGAATGAACTTCGCGAACTGGTCGATGAGCTCATGGCGCACGCATGCGATCACCGAGTCGCCGTTGTGGAGAATGGAATCGCGCGTGGGAATGGAGCTGGTGGAGCCGTCGCCGCGCTCGAATACCACGATGCGGATGTCGTGCTCGCGCTCCATGTCCCCCACGCGGATGGAGGTTTTGTCCGACCAGCTGAGGTCGAGCGAGAAGCGCAGCACCTCGTAGTCGCCGAACGAGTCGATGTGCGACCCGTGCCCCGAGATCACCTTGCTGAACACGTCCTCGGCCACGAGCGAGGTGCCGCAGACGTAGTCGATGCCGAGCTGCATGTAGGCGCGCTCGTGGTCGGGGTTGTACAGGCGCGCGATGACGTGCGGGACGTCGAACAGGCGGCTGGCGACCTCGGCGCACATGAGGTTGGTGTTGTCGAGTTGCGTGACGGCGGCGAGCACGTCGCACTCGTAGATGCCGGCCTTCTCCAGCGTTTCCTCGTCGAAGCCGACGCCCTGGATGGTCGATCCGTTGAAGTTGCGCCCCAGGTTGGCGAACGCGTCGACGTTGCGGTCGATCACGCATACGTTGCTGCCGTTGTCCGACAGCATGTTGGCCAGCTGCGACCCGACGCGGCCGCACCCGACCACGATGACGTTGCTCATGCGAATTCCTTCCGATTGCTGCGAACAGTATACGGCAACGCTTGGCCTGCGGTATCATTGCTGCATCGAACATGAGCGTGATGACGTGAAAGGAACAGCCGTGATCAACCGCTACACGCGCCCGGCCATGGGTGCCATCTGGGAGCTGCAGAACAAGTTCTCCATCTGGAAGGAAATCGAGGTGCTGGCGTGCGAGGCCCAGGCCGAGCTGGGGCAGGCGGGCATCACGAAGGAGGAGGCGCGCTGGATTCGCGAGCATGCCGACTTCACCGTCGAGCGCATCGACGAGATCGAGAAGGTCACGAACCACGACGTCATCGCCTTCACCACCTGCATGGCCGAGTACATCGACGCCGACGTGCCCGAGGGCACCGAGAAGCCCTCGCGCTGGGTTCACTACGGCATGACGTCGTCGGACCTGGGCGACACGGCGTTGTCCTACCAGATCACGCAGGCAATCGACATCATCCTGGAAGACGTCAAGCAGCTCGGCGAGACGTGCAAGAAGCGCGCGTTCGAGTTCCAGGACACCCTGTGCGTCGGCCGCACGCACGGCATCCACGCCGAGCCGATGACGTTCGGCATGAAGTTCGGCAGCTGGGCCTGGGCGCTCAAGCGCGCGCAGGTGCGCCTTGAGCAGGCGCGCGAGGTTGCTGCCACGGGCGCCATTTCCGGCGCGGTGGGCACGTACTCGAGCATCGACCCGTACGTGGAGCAGTACGTGTGCGAGAAGCTGGGGCTTGCGCCCGACCCGCTGTCGACGCAGGTGCTCGCGCGCGACCGCCACGCGCAGGTCATGTGCGCGCTGGCCTGCGCCGCCGCCACGCTGGAGTCCATCGCCATGCAGGTGCGCCTGCTGCAGCAGTCCGACGTCATCGAGGCGGAGGAGCCGTTCAAGAAGGGGCAGAAGGGCTCGTCGGCCATGCCGCACAAACGCAACCCCATCACGGCCGAGCGCGTGTGCGGCCTGGCGCGTTGCGTGAAGGCGAATGCGCAGGTGGCGCTCGATAACGTGGCGTTGTGGTACGAGCGCGACATCAGCCATTCGGGCACCGAGCGCGTGGCGCTCGCCGACAGCTTCACGGCGCTCGACTACATGTTCGGCAAGATGCAGTGGATGCTCGACGGCCTGCAGACCTACCCGGCCAAGATGGAGCACAACATGTGGCGCACGAAGGGCCTCATCTTCTCCAGCAAGGTGCTGCTCGCCCTGGTGAACACGGGCATCACGCGCGAAGAGGCCTACGTCATCGTGCAGCGCAACGCCATGGCCGTGTGGGAGGATATCCAGAATGCCGTGGACGGCCCCACGTACCGCGAGCGCCTGGAGGCCGACCCCGAGGCGAACCTGTCCGCCGAGACGCTCGACGAGATCTTCGACCCGTGGGACTTCCTCACGCGCAAGGACGAGGTGTTCAGGCGCCTCGAGGGCCTGGAGTTCTAGCTCGCGGTTGCTGATTGCGGCCGTGAAGTACGGCGCCCCGCCATCCTCGACGAGTGGATGGCGGGGCGTTTTTGGTTTCAAGGCGGTCGGGGGAAGCGGTTCGTGGCTTCGGCCGCTAGTTCGCTTTCCAGACTTTCACGCGGCAGCATTTCACTGCGTCGCCGCTGACGGGCGTGTAGTTGATGTTCGTGAAGGTGACGAACGTGCTGCGCGAGCCGCTCGAGGCGATCCACTCGCCGTAGTCATCCGCGCCGTTGGCCACGTCGAGCACGAAATAGCGCCCGCCCGCCGCATCGACGCCGCACACGGCCTTCGTCGACTTCACCATCAGGTAGTTGCCGCACCACGCCGGCGCGCAGGTGGGCGTGCGGTCGAAGCGGACCCACTTCGCGTTCGAGTAGGCGTCGGCTCCCTGCCCGGATGGCTTGCTCGCAGGCGTGTAGGTGCCGAGGTTCGCGATGCCGCCCCCCGTGCTGTAGGTTGCGTCGAAGGCGAAGGCGAAGCCGGTTTTGCCGTACGCCGCCTCGAGCGGCTTCATGGACGAGGGCAGCGTGAGGCTTTCCTCCACGTTACCGTCCGCTCCGACGCGCGTGAGCTGGTAGTACGAGGTTGATTGCGGGTTGCGGGGCGCGATGACGACCCCGTCCTCGGCGGCGTACGGGGCGCATGCGGCGCGCCCGGTGCCCTCGAACACGGTTTCGGCATTTGCGGACCCGAAGGATGCCCGCTTGAGCGCATAGGTTTGGCTCGACGACGAGGCGTTTGCGTCGTATTGCGACATGACCTGCCAAAATGCATAGCCTCCGACGGCCGCGATGCCGGGGGTCTCGTATTCTCCGCACGACCCTTCGTCAAGCTTCTGGATGTTCGACGCGGCGTCGGCGGCGCCGTTGAGCTTGGCGGCGTAGATGCGCCACACGCCGTCGAGGATGTTCGCCTCCGTCCAGACGATGCCTTGCGAGGTCGCCCGGACGTCGTAGATCTCGAAGCCGTCGTCTTGGCCCTGTGCCGCCTTGACGACCGTGGTGCAGGTGCCCGACGACAGCGACAGCATGCCGATGCGCGCAAGCGGCTTCGCCTTTTCCGTCGGAAGCAGGCACGCGGCGACGGCATCGTCGCTGCAGAACACGAGCGTCCCGTAGTCGAGATCGTACTCGCCGGTTTGGGAAAGGCATTCCGATGCGTCATCCACCTGGGACAACGTCGTGGCTGCGGTGACCGATCCGGTGGGGACCTGCAGGGTTTCGATGGCGGGGGTGCTGTTGGACTGGCTGGAAATCGCCGCCGCAGCAGCACCGCCGATGACGACTGCCGCACCGACGCCCGCGGCCCCGAGGAGCAGCTGTCGGCGGGTGAGGAGCGTTTGGCCGTTGTCTTGCGCGGTGGGGCGCGGGGCCTTGCCGGCGGAAGCGGAATTGCCGCCAAGCCCGATGCCGGCGAGGCCGGGCGTTCCGGAGAGGCTTTGCGGCGTGCTGGCTCCGACGTACGTCCCCGCCTCGCGCCCGCCGAGCCGCCCGCCGCGCCCGCCCGCGGAACCTCGAGCCGCGGCGGTGCGCAGGGACGCCTTGTTCGCCTTCGAGCTGGTTCTCGGCGCGGCATGCGCCCCGGGCGCGCGCTTCGGTGCGCGCCCGGGGCCGCCTGAGGGCCGCACGGTGCGCGCGCTGCCGCCCCGCGCGTGCGAAGATTGGGCAACATGCCTGTTCACGCGTGTGTTGTGAGGGGGTCGGCGGGACGCTCCGCCAGATGCTGTCCTTCTGGTTACCATGGTGGTAATTATGTCATTTCGAATACAGCCCGAAGGCCGTTTGACTTCACTTGTTACAATAAACGCAAACACGATGGGGCCCGATGCGATGCTTGGGGAAGCGCTCGGGCCGTGCCGCATGGAACAGCAACTCATCTAAGGAGCAGAGCCATGAGCAACGAAACGCGACGCATTCTTCTTGTCGAGGACGAGAAGGTCATCCGCGACGCCGTGACGGCGTATCTGGAGCGCGATTATTGGGTCACCGCGGTCGGCGACGGCCAGGAGGCCTTGGAAGAATTTTCGAAGCACCATTTCGACCTGGTCATTCTCGACCTCATGCTGCCGCGCGTGCCCGGCGAGCGCGTCTGCCGCGCCATCCGCGACAACTCCGACGTGCCGATCATCATGCTGACGGCGAAGGGCGAGGTGGAGGACCGCATCATCGGCCTGGAGCTCGGCGCCGACGACTACCTGGTCAAGCCCTTCAGCCCGCGCGAGCTCGTCGCCCGCTCCCGCGCCCTGCTGCGCCGCGTGCATGCCGATTCCGAGCCGCAGCGCGAGGTGCTCGAGTTCGGCGAGCTGACCATCGACGTGTCGGGCCACAAGGTCATGGTGTCCGGCAAGGAAATCGATCTCACGGCTTCCGAATTCAAGCTGCTCACCACGCTTTCCCGTTATCCCGGCCGCGTGTACTCGCGCATGGAGCTGGTGGAGAAGGTGCTCGGCTACGACTTCGAGGGCTACGAGCGCACCATCGACTCCCACGTGAAGAACCTGCGCGCCAAGATCGGCGACAACCCGCGCAACCCGAAGTGGCTGCACACGGTGCACGGCGTGGGCTATCGCTTCGAGGACCCCACCAAGCAGGGCCAGTAGAAACTTCGCTTTTCCGCGAAGGCGCGGTCGACGTCAGGTCGGCCGCGCCTTCGTATTTCCAGGCGGGAACCTTCGATGAATAGATTGGATGCTGGTTGTTATGGAGCAATCGAAAGAACATCCTGAACAGGGGAATTCATCCGGCGTGCCCGAGCAGGCCTCGCCCGACGCAAGCGGGTCGGTGGTGCTCGAGCGCCCCAGCGAGGCCCGGCGCCGCCGCGGTATCGTCGACGCGGTGCGCAACTGGTGGAGCGGTCTGACCTACACCACGCGCGTGACCTGCGCGTTTGCCTTCATCGCCGCCATGACGGCGCTCGTTGCCATCGGCGTTTTGTCCTTCGTATGGCAGCAGCACTTCCACACCTACACGCAGGAGAACATGAAGTCGCTCGCCGAAAGCACGGCGACGCGCATCGAGGAAGTGTACGAAACTTCCCATACGCTGCACGACCCGCAGGTGGAGGCCGTGGCGAAGTACGCCGAAAGCCTGAACAGCGGCGTGGGCGTGGCGGTTATCGACAACACCACCGGCAAGGCGGTCTACGACTCGTCGGCCGTCACCATCAACAACGACTCCGACAACTCCGGCTCGTCGGGCGTTTCCGGCGCGGGGGTCGTGGCCAGCTCCTCGTCGTCGGGCGATCGCACGCTTGCGCCGCCGGCAAGCGCCAGCAAGCAGTTCACCAGCGCCACCATCGAGTACGGCGGCACGGCGGTCGGGTCGGTGCGCATCTGGGTGTACGGCAGCGAGGCACTTCTGACGCATGCCGACGAGGAATTCTCGAACAACTCCTACCAGGCGATGGTGTTCGCCACCGTGCTCGCCATCGTGCTGGCGTCGTGCATCGGCTTTCTGTTCGCCCGTGCGCTGGTCCGTCCCATCAACACGATGGCCTCCACGGCGCGCGCCATCAAGGAAGGCGACCTCACGGCGCGCACCGGCATCGAGGGCGAGGACGAGATCTCGCGCCTGGGCATGACGTTCGACCAGATGGCGGACAGCATCGAGCGCGACCGCAAGCTGGAGCGCCGCCTGACCACCGACGTCGCGCACGAGCTGCGCACGCCGCTGATGGCCATCCAGTCGACGGTCGAGGCGATGGTCGACGGCGTGTTCGAGCCGAATCAGGAGCGCCTGGAGACGGTCAACTCCGAGGTGAGGCGCCTGAGCCGCTTGGTCGACGCCATCCTGAAGCTCTCGCGCCTGGAGAACCGCAGCACCCCCATGAAGAAGGAGCTGCTCGACGTGGGCGACCTCATCGGCAGCATCATCTCGACGCATGAGGCGTACGTGACCGACTCCGGCCTGAAGCTCATCTACGAGGTGGAGCGCGGCGTGCTCGTGCGCGGCGACGCCGACATGATCCGCCAGGCGACGGCGAACCTCATCTCCAACGCGGTTCGCTACACGCCCGAGGGCGGCACCATCACCGTGAGCGTTTCCAGCCACGAGGACATGTGCGCCATCGCGGTGCGCGACACCGGCATCGGGCTGTCTCCCGACGAGGCGAAGATGGTGTTCAGCCGCTTCTGGCGTGCCGACGCCGGCCGCACGCGCGAGCGCGGCGGGCTCGGCATCGGCCTTTCGGTGGTGAAGGAGATCGTCGACAGGCACAACGGCCAGGTGCACGTGGAAGGTGAAAAGGGCAAGGGCGCCTGCTTCACCATCCTGTTGCCGCTGTACTCTGAAGAGGGCGAGCAGCGTGAGGCCCGGCAGCGCGAGCGCCAGCAGCAGAAGGAGCACCAGCAGGCGCAGCGCGCGCAGCAGCGGGAACAGCGCGAGCAATGGGTCGCGCGGCATACGCAGAAAACGGGGATACCGTTCGGTAAGCCCCACGACGACGGAAAATAGTCGGATAATAGCAGCGAAATTCAGCAAGATGCCCGCGCCGGGGCGGGGCGAGGTCCCCCTCTCGGCACGGGACGGCGGCGGCCGAAGGCGGGCCGCGAACAGGAAACGGAAGGAAGCGCGTAACATGAGCGGAATCGACATCAAACCCGATGCGCAGGGCAAGGTGCGCGACATCTACGATTTGGGCGACAAGCTGCTGCTGGTGGCCACGGACCGCATCTCGGCCTACGATTACATCCTTCCCGACGAGATCCCCCACAAGGGTGAGGTCCTGACGCAGCTGTCCCTGTTCTGGCTTGAGCAGCTCAAAGACGTCATCGGCAACCACCTGGTGAGCGCCGACGTCGTCGACCTGCCCGAGCAGTTCGCCCCCTATGCCGATTACCTGCGCGGGCGCTTCATGCTCGTGCGCAAGGCCGAGATGTTCCCGGTCGAGTGCATCGTGCGCGGATATTTGGCCGGCAGCGGCCTGAAGGAGTACAACAAGCAGGGCACCGTGTGCGGCATCAGCCTGCCTGCGGGCCTGGTGAACTCCAGCAAGCTGCCCGAGCCCATCTTCACGCCCTCCACGAAGGCCGAGATCGGCGGCCACGACGAGAACATCAGCTTCGAGCGCTGCGCCGAGCTGATCGGGCAGGACGCGGCAACCCAGCTGCGCGATTTGGCCATCAAGGTGTACTCGACGGCGCGCGACCATGCCGCCGAAAACGGCATCATCATCGCCGACACCAAGTTCGAGTTCGGCGTCATCGACGGGCAGATCATCCTGGCTGACGAGGTGCTCACGCCCGACTCCAGCCGTTTCTGGCCCGGCGACGAGTACGAGCCCGGCCGCGACCAGGCGAGCTTCGACAAGCAGTACGTGCGCGATTGGCTGACGGCGAACTGGGATCGCCAGGGCGAGCCGCCGCACATGCCGGCCGACGTCATCGAGAAGACGAGCCAGAAGTACATCGCCGCTTACGAGCAGATCACGGGCGAGAAGTTCCCGTTCGCGTAAGATTGGCGGTTGCGGGCCGCGCCTCGGCGCCACGGTGCCAAGCCACGTCCCGCAAGCCGTTTCCCTGCAAGCACACGAGTTCCAGAAAAGACGAAGATGACCCAACGCAACCCCCTGAACGAACGCTACACCGCCGAAGACCGCAAGGGCGCAACGCGCAAGTCCGCCGCATCGGCGAAGCCCGTCAGCAAGGCGGCCGCCTCCGTGCGTATGCAGCCCACGGAGAAGACCAAGGAGCAGAAGAAGGCCGATCGCAAGGCCGAGCGCGCCAAGACGCAGGCCCGCGACCGCCAGTTCTACAACCCGCCGACCGAGGAGTACAAGCGCCTGCGCCGCATCTGGTGGATCATGCTGGTGGCGGCCATCGTCCTGACGTGCTTCAGCTTCGCCGGCAATTCGTTCGGCCTGCCGCAGCCGGTCACCTACGTCACGCTGGCGCTTGCCTACGTGTTCATCATCGGCGCGCTCTACGTCGACTTCGCCAAGTGCCGCAAGGCGCGTCAGAAGTACGCCGAGGAGGTCATGAAGCACCCCACCAAGGAGATGCGCGCCGCCGAGAAGAAGGCGAAGGCCGAAAAGCTCGCCGCCGAGAAGCGCGTGAAGAGCCCCGAAGAGGTGGAGGCTGCGCGCAAGGAGGCCGAGGAGAAGGGCAAGAAGGCGCTCTTCGGCGGCCTGTTCAAGAAGAAGGACAAGCAATAGCGCAGAAGGGGCGCGCTCACATAGCCACGCCCGCTTTCGTCTGAAGGTAACGTTCGGATTCGCGGGCACCCGTCGGGTGTCCGCGCGTGTTTTCGGGGTTCGCCCCGCTGTATGGAAAGGATGCCCATGGTTTCCCGCATCTACGTGGAGAAGAAGCCCGGTTTCGACGTCGAGGCGCGTCAGCTGCTCGCCGAGCTGCGCACGGCCGTGCCCGAGGGCCTTGCGTCCGACGCGCGCCTGCGCGTGATCAACCGCTACGACGTCGAGGGCATCGATGAGGCCCTGTTCGAGCAGTGCGTGCCGACGGTGTTCAGCGAGCCGCAGGTCGACGACGTGTCGGGCGAGCTTGCGGTCGGCGACGCCCACGTGTTCGCGGTCGAGGCGCTGCCGGGTCAGTTCGACCAGCGCGCCGATTCCGCCGCCGAGTGCATCCAGCTGATCAGCCAGGGCGAGCGCCCGGATGTCGCGTTCGCGCGGATCATCGTCATCGAGGGCGGCTGCACCGACGAGGCGCTCGCCGCCATCAAGCACTACGTCATCAACCCGGTCGAGGCGCGCGAGGCGTCGCTGGCCGAGCGCGAGACGCTGCAGATGCCGCAGCCGGTTCCGCAGCCGGTCGAGGTGCTCGATGGCTTTTTGGAGCTTGACGAGGCGGCCCTTTCCGCGTTCATCGACGAGCGCGGCCTGGCCATGGACCTCGCCGACATCACCTTCTGCCAGCGCTATTTCGCCGAAGAGGGGCGCTGCCCCACCATCACCGAGATCAAGATGATCGACACCTACTGGTCCGACCACTGCCGCCACACCACGTTCGGCACCGAGATGACCGACGTCGTCATCGACGACGAGCGCGTGCAGGCCGCTTGGGAGCGCTATCAGGCCATGCGCGAGGAACTCGGCCGCCAGGAAAAGCCCGTGTGCCTGATGGACATGGGCACCATCGGCGCGAAGTGGCTCAAGGCCAAGGGCATCCTGACCGGCCTGGACGAGTCGGAGGAGATCAACGCCTGCACGGTGAAGTGCAAGGTCGACGTCGACGGCGAGGATCAGGACTGGCTCTACCTGTTCAAGAACGAGACGCACAACCATCCCACGGAGATCGAGCCGTTCGGCGGCGCGGCGACGTGTCTGGGCGGCGCCATCCGCGACCCCTTGTCGGGGCGCAGCTACGTGTACCAGGCCATGCGCGTGACCGGCGCGGCGAACCCGCTCGCCCCCATTTCCGAAACGCTTGCGGGCAAGCTGCCGCAGCGTAAGCTGGTCACCACCGCCGCTGCGGGCTATTCCAGCTACGGCAACCAGATCGGCCTCGCAACGGGCCAGGTCAACGAGCTGTATCATCCCGGCTACGTCGCCAAGCGCATGGAGATCGGCGCCGTGGTGGCGGCAACCCCGGCCGATCACGTGCGTCGCGAGACCCCGGCGGCGGGCGACGTCGTGGTGCTTCTGGGCGGGCGCACCGGCCGCGACGGCATCGGCGGCGCGACGGGCTCCTCCAAGGAGCACAACCTCGACAGCCTGGAGGCCTGCGGCGCCGAGGTGCAGAAGGGCAATCCGCCCGAGGAGCGCAAAATCCAGCGCCTGTTCCGCCGCGGCGAGGCATGTCGCCTGATCAAGCGCTGCAACGACTTCGGTGCGGGCGGCGTTTCCGTTGCCATCGGCGAGCTTGCCGACGGCCTGCGCATCAATTTGAACAAGGTTCCCAAGAAGTACGACGGCCTCGACGGCACCGAGCTCGCCATCTCCGAGTCGCAGGAGCGCATGGCGTGCGCCATCGCGGCTGAGGATGTGGACGAGTTCCTTCGCTACGCGCATGAGGAGAACCTGGAAGCGACGGTCGTGGCGGAAGTGACGGCCGAGCCGCGCGTGCGCATCATGTGGAACGACGAGGCGATCGTCGACGTGAGCCGCGAGTTCTTGGCGTCCAACGGCGCCCCGAAGCACCAGGACGTGCACGTGGGCGCAGCCGGCCCCTATGCGCGCACCTGGGAGGGCGCAACGCTTGCCGAGCGCATGACGTCCCTGGTCAGCGACCTGAACGTGTGCTCGAACAAGGGCCTGTCCGAGCGTTTCGACTCCACCATCGGCGCGGCGACGGTGCTCATGCCCTTCGGCGGCAAGCATCAGCTCACCCCGGCGCAGGCCATGGTCGCCAAGTTGCCCGTCGACGGCGAGACCACCACGTGCAGCGGCATGGCCTGGGGCTTCAACCCGTATCTTTCCGAGGCCGACCAGTTCGCAGGCTCCTATATCGCCGTGGTCGAGTCGGTGGCGCGTCTGGTGGCGGCCGGCTTTAAACATGAGGACATGTACCTGACGTTCCAGGAGTACTTCGAAAGCCTGCGCGGGGACGCCGAGCGCTGGGGCAAGCCGACGGCGGCCGTGCTTGGCGCGCTGATGGCGCAGGTCGACCTGGGCATCGGCTCCATTGGCGGCAAGGACTCCATGTCCGGCAGCTTCGAGCAGCTCGACGTGCCGCCGACGCTCGTGTCCTTCGCGACGGCGGTGGGCAAGGTCGACCGCGTCACCTCGCCCGAGTTCAAGGGAGCCGGCCATCGCGTCGCGCTCGTGGCGCCGCGCTGCTACGACGAGGCGGGCATCATGCCGGCGGCCGAGGACCAGCTCGCGGCCTTCGCGGCGGTCGAGGACCTCATCGGCGATGGGGCGGCGCTCGCGGTTTCCACGCCCGGCTACGGCTGCGCGGCCGAGGCGCTGTTCAAGATGTGCGTGGGCAACGGCATCGGCGTGGAGCTTGACGACGTCGCGCTCTCCTCGCTGTTCGAGCCGGCCTACGGCAGCTTCATCGTGGAGCTTTCCGACGACGCGCAGCTGCCCGAGCCCACCGACAGCCTCGACGTGCTCGTGTTCGGCACCACCACCGAGGCCTACGCGTTCTCCACGGCCGACGAGACCATCGACCTGGCGCAGCTGCAGGAAGCGTGGGAAGGCGCCATCGAATCGGTCTACCCGTATCGCTGCTCCGGCGAGGCGGTCGAGCAGGTGACCAGCGACGCGCAGATCCCGCTCACCTATAGCGGCAAGCTGGCGCGCCCGCGCGTCATCATCCCGGTGTTCCCGGGCACGAACTGCGAATACGACACCGCCCGCGCGTTCGAGCAGGCGGGCGCCGAGGCTGAAATCCTGGTGGTGAACAACCTCACGGCCGAAACCGTCGCCGAAAGCGCCCAGGCGCTGGTGGCCGCCATCAAGAACAGCCAGATCATCATGCTGCCCGGCGGCTTTTCGGGCGGCGACGAGCCCGACGGCTCGGCGAAGTTCATCACCGCGTTCTTCCGCGCCCCCGAGGTCACCGAGGCCGTGCGCGATTTGCTGTTCAACCGCGACGGTTTGATGCTGGGCATCTGCAACGGCTTCCAGGCGCTCGTGAAGCTGGGCCTGGTGCCTTACGGCGACATCCGCCCGATGGACGACACCTGCCCGACGCTGACGTTCAACACCATCGGCCGCCATCAGAGCCGCCTGGTGCGCACGCGCGTGGCAAGCAGCCTAAGCCCCTGGCTTTCGCGCTGCAACGTGGGCGACGTGCACACGGTCGCCATCAGCCATGGCGAGGGACGCTTCGTCGCAAGCCCCGAGCTGATCGGCCAGCTGCAGAAGACGGGCCGCATCGCCACGCAGTACGTCGACGAGGCGGGCAACCCGAGCATGGATTGGGACGTGAACCCGAACGGATCGGTGCTGGCCATCGAGGGCATCACGAGTCCTGACGGGCGCGTGCTCGGCAAGATGGGGCATGTGGAGCGCCGCGGCGAGGGTCTGTACAAGAACGTTCCCGGCAACAAGTTCATGCCCCTGTTCGAAAGCGGCGTGGACTACTTCGCGTAATTCGTTTCGCGCAGCCTGATTTCGACTTGAAAAGGGAAGCGGCGGTCCGTTCGGGCCGCCGCTTCCTGTTTTACGTATCGTGCAATTTGCGGGCCTGCGGGCCCGTGAGTCTGCGCCTTAGCGCCGCCCGGGGTTTCCTACGCGTAGATTTCCTTCTCCACGACCAGCTCGGTCTTGATCTTCTCGACCAGCTTCTGCAGCGCATCGACGCAGCGCGGGCGGATGTCGGCGCCGATCATCACGTACATGATGGAGTCGCCGACGCCGAGCAGGCCCTCGTTGAGCCACACGCGCACGTAATAGACGCCCGGCCAGCCCAAGGCCTCCCTGATGGCGGCGTTGACGCCCTCGGCGTCGTAGCTGAAGTCGACGTGCGAAACCTGCCCGAGCCCTTCGACGCCCTCGCGCACCTCCCGCTTCGGCGTGATGCGCACCACGCCGTTATGGGCGAGGAACATGCCGCACTGCGCGGCGTTCGGGTCCTGCTTCGCTTCCTTGAGCCACTGATCCATCGACGGTTCCGGTTTTGCCATGATGCTCCTTCCTTTTCGTGGGCGGCGGGGTGTCGCGGCCGCGCCGCGATCCCCTTGCCGCGCGGTCGTTTCGCGCCTCCTCGCCGCCCCTTCCCCTTGTTCGTTTGGGGTCGCCGTTGCCATCGTAGCGCATCGGGCCGCCTCTCCTGCGGAATTTACCGTGGTTTGCGCCACTTGCGCCGCAGCGGCGCGGCGGTGCTGGTACTATTGTCCGGACTAAAACGAATGCCGGGTTCCGCCTTCCCCCTGACGTCGTTGCCCGCGCCTTGGCGTGGTGAGCATGCGACGCCTTGCGGGCAGTACGCCGCCCGGCGCGCCCGCCCGCAAGGAAAGAGAGACTCCCATGTCCCTGGCCCCATCCGATCACTCCAAGCAGCCCGACAACCGCACCACGATGGACCTGGGCGCCGTGCTGCCGAAAACCGCCGAAGTGCGCGACGACCACCTGTTCATCGGCGGCGTCGACATGGTCGAGCTGGCGCGCAAGGAGGGCACTGCGCTCTACGTCATGGACGAGGCCGACATGCGCTCCCGCATGGAGGCGTATCGCGAGTCGTTCCGCAGTCGCTATGAGAACTCCGACATCGTCTACGCCAGCAAGGCGTTCCTGAACAAGGAAGCCGCACGCATCGCCAACGACGAGGGCATGTGCTTGGACGTCTCCGGCGGCGGCGAGCTGTACTGCGCGCAGCAGGCGGGCTTCCCCATGGAGCGCGTCTTCGTGCACGGCAACAACAAGACGCCCGCCGAGCTGCGCGAGGCCATCTCCGCCGGCGTGGGCCGCATCGTGGTGGACAGCCGCATCGAGCTGGCGCGCGTGAGCGAGATCGCCGGCGAGCTGGGCGTGACGCAGGACATCTACATGCGCATCACCCCCGGCGTCGAGGCCGACACGCACGAGTACATCCGCACCGGCTGCGAGGACAGCAAGTTCGGCTTCACCATGCTCAACGACTTCGCGTTCACCTGCGTGAAGGATGCGCTCGAGGCGCCGAACGTGCGTCTGGCCGGCCTGCACTGCCACATCGGCTCGCAGATCTTCGCGCTGCACTCCTTCGCGGAGGCCGTGCAGGTGATGATCGAGTTCATCAAGCGCATCCAGGACACTTACGGCTACACCATCGAGGAGCTCGACATGGGCGGCGGCCTGGGCATCGCCTACACCGCCGAGGACAAGCCTTCCACCATCGACCAGTTCGCCGAGTGCACCGTGAACGCCGTGCGCGAGAACTGCGAGCGCTTGGGCGTGAAGCTGCCGCGCCTGTCCGTGGAGCCGGGCCGCAGCCTGGTGGCCACCGCCGGCGTGACGCTCTACACCGTCGGTATCCTCAAGACGCTGCCGAACATCCGCAAGTACGTCGCCATCGACGGCGGCATGTCCGACAACATCCGCACGGCGCTCTATCACGCCGACTACGAGCCGACCATCGCCAACAAGGCCGGTCAGCCGCGCACCGAGATCGTCACGCTGTGCGGCAAGCACTGCGAATCGGGCGACGCCGTGGTGGTCGACATGCCGCTGCAGACGCCCGAGCTCGGCGATATCGTGGCCGTGTTCGGCACCGGCGCGTACTGCTACACCATGTCGAGCAACTACAACGGCCAACCTCGTCCGGCCATCGTTTTCGTCAAGGACGGCCAGGCTCGCGTGACCACGCGTCGCGAGAGCTACGCCGACCTGTACCACCGCGATCTGTAAGGGGATTAGCATGACCATCAAGCTTGGACTCGTCGGCACCGGCACCGTCGGCGGCGGGTGCATCGATATCCTGCAGAAGCATCGTGAGGATTTCGCGCGCCATTTCGGGGTTGACCTGGAGATCGTGCGCGTGTGCTCGCGCAACCCCGAGCAGGCGGTCGCCCATGGGCTCGGCGACATTTTCACCACCGATTGGCATGACGTGGTGGCCGACCCCGAGGTCGACATCGTGATCGAGCTCATCGGCGGCACCACGGTGGCGCGTGAGGTCATCCTCGGCGCGCTGGCGGCGGGCAAGAACGTCGTCACGGCGAACAAGGCCGTCATGGCGACCTACGGCGAAGAGGTCATGGGCGCCGCGCGCGAGGCGAACCGCGAGATTGCCTTCGAGGCGTCGGTCGGCGGCGGCATCTCCATCATCGACCCGCTGAAGCACTCGCTCATCGCCAACGAGATCACCTCGGTCATGGGCATCGTCAACGGCACCACCAACTACATGCTCACGCGCATGGTCGAGGACAACATGTCCTACGATGACGCGCTCGCCGAGGCGCAGGCGAAGGGCTTCGCCGAGGCCGACCCCACCGCCGACGTGGACGGCTTCGACGCCGCCGCGAAGATCGCCATCCTGTCCACCATCGCGTTCAACAGCCGCGTGAAGATCGACGACGTGTTCACCGAGGGCATCCGCAACATCACGACGCTTGACCTGGAAACCGCCGACGACATGGGCTATGTCATCAAGCTGCTCGCGCTCGCGCATCGCACGCCCGAGGGCATCGACGTGCGCGTGCATCCGACGATGATCCCCAAGACGCATCAGCTGGCGACGGTCAACGGCGTGTACAACGCCATCTACGTGACCGGCGATGCGGTGGGCGAGACCATGTTCTTCGGCGAAGGCGCGGGTGCCGGTCCGGCCGCGAGCGCCGTCATGGGCGACGTGCTGGAGGTTGCGCGCCACATGCAGCTGGGCATCGGGCCTATTGTCGGCTGCACCTGCACCGACAACCTGCCCATCCTGCCGATGGAGCAGCTGCACACCAAGTACTACATCCGCTTCGCCGTGGCCGATCGTTCCGGCGTGCTCGCCTCGATGGCGGGCGTGTTCGCGAAGTACGGCGTGAGCGTGCGCAGCGTGGTGCAGCGCGGGAGCGCGGAGCACGAGACGGTGAACCTGAGCTACGTCACGCACACCGCCAGCGAGGCGAGCGTGCGCCGCGTGCTCGAGGAGATCGGCCAGCTGCCCGACGTGCTGCGCGCCGAGCCGAGCGTCATCCGCGTGGAAGCATAAGGGTTATAATCAACGGTATCTAAGCAGAAAAGCCCGCCGGCCTGGAAAGGTCGGCGGGCTTGCGAATACCTGCCGGCGTGCGCGCCGGCGGCAAATTGAAAGGAGCCTTGGGCAATGGAGCAGTACAAAGAGGAATTCATCCACTTCATGGTCGAAAGCCACGTGCTGAAGTTCGGCAGCTTTACGCTGAAAAGCGGGCGCCAATCCCCGTTCTTCATGAACGCGGGCGCGTACGTGACCGGCGACCAGCTGCATCGCCTGGGGAAGTACTACGCGCAGGCCATCCACGACAACTTCGGGCTCGATTTCGACGTGGTGTTCGGTCCGGCCTACAAGGGCATCCCGCTCGCCGTGGTCACCGCCATCGCCCTGCAGGAGCTCTATGGCAAGGAAGTGCGCTACTGCTGCAACCGCAAGGAGGTCAAGGACCACGGCGCCGACGCGGGCAATCTGCTCGGCTGCGACCTGCATGACGGCGACCGCGTCATCATGGTCGAGGACGTGACCACGTCGGGCAAGTCCATCGACGAGACGTACCCCGTCCTGAAGGGCGCCGCCGACGTCGAGGTGAAGGGCCTGATCGTCAGCCTGAACCGCATGGAGGTCGGCAAGGGCGGCGTGGTGACCGCGCAGCAGGAAGTGCAGGAGAAGTACGGCTTCCCGGTGGCGTCCATCGTGAGCATGGCCGAGGTGACCGAGTGCCTCTACAACAAGGAAGTGGAAGGCGAAGTGGTCATCGACGACGCAATCAAGGCCGACATCGACAAGTACTACGAGCAATACGGGGTCAAGTAGCAGCTCGCCTGCCTGTCGGCGGTCGACTGTCGGCAGGCAGGCGCTCTCGAAAACACCGTCGCGCCCTTCGGGCGCTTCCTACTAGGGTTTGAGCTTGCGCTCAAACCTACGTATTCTTGTCGTGTGTCATTCCAGAGGGGCGTCGTCGTCTTGCAACGACGTTAGCCCAGATGAGAAGCGTGTTTTTGCAGCAAGATTTCGTAGGTGCGAACGCGAGTTCGCACCGTATAAAACGCGCGAAGCGCGCCACTGACTCTAAATCAAGCGCCGACTCCTCGGGATTCGGCGCTTCCTATTCCAACAACCAAAGGGGATTGCGCAGGTAGCGTTCGGCGCAGAGCTCCGCGCCCGATTCCAGCGTGTTGCGCAGATGGGTGGGGAGCGCGTCGGGGTAGTGCCCGGCGGCCCAGCCCAAAAGCTGCAGGCGACGCAGCATCGACAGCGCGCATGCGCACGCCAGGTCGTCGTCGGTCAGCGCCGCGACGCTTTGATACCCCTCCATCCACAGTTTGGCGAGCTGCGGGGCAATCGGCTCGTGCTCCAGAAACGACAGCGCGCAGGCGAAGTCGTAGACGTACCAGGAGTAGCCGCAGTCGTCGAAGTCGATGATGGTGAAGTCGCCGTCGGGCCCGACGATGAGGTTGCCCGGCCGCAGGTCGCCATGCACGAGCCCCCAGTTCTGCGGGGTGCGCGGGCAGACCGAAAGGGTGGCGACCGCGGCGGTGCCCGCCTGTTCGAGCGCTTTTACCCGCGAAGGGTCGCTCACGTGATCCTGCCACCGGCCCCAGCGCGGAAATTCGCCTACCATGTCGTCGATTCCCCAGGTGAAACGCTTGAAGCCCTCGGGTGGCGTCCAGGAGCGCGCATGGGTGTGCAACCGCGCCGCCGCTGCGCCGATCGCCCGGAAGTACGGGCGCGGATCGGGAAGCGCATCCATCGCGGAACCCGGCGCGAACGACATGCACACGCAGGTCCAGGCGCGCCCGCCCTCGTCGCGGATGGTGGCGACGGGGAATCCCGATGCGGTGGGGATGTTGCGCACGACGCGCACGCCGGGCAAGTTGCGCAGCGCGTCCACCCAGGCGATTTCCGACGCCACGGCGACGGCACCGCCCACGTAGCCGGGCTGGCTGACGCGCACCACGGCGGTCGGGCGCCCGCGCTCGACGACGGCGAAGGTGGCGTTTTCCGAAACGGCTGCAAGGCGCAGCTCGGTTGAGAACAGGTTCAAGCCCCACTGCTCGCATACGCCGCTGGACAGCCAAAACGGCGCCAAGGAGCCGGTTCCATAGGCGGCGAAGGGAGCCAGGCCGTTCGCGCCTGCCGCCCCGTCAAGATGCGGGGGGATGCGCAGCCCGGGCGCTTTCGACAGCCCGCCGGATGCGTTCGCCGGCCCGGCCGAGCCCGCTGCAGCTGATGCAGCAGTCGTGGCGCTCGCCGATGCGGCGGTCGCGGCCGCCGCCCGGCCTAACGCGTGCGCGGGGGCGGCGTGGTCGGCGGCGGGGCTGTGCAGCAGGAAGTCCTCGGGAAGTTGCGCTGCGCCGCCCTCGGGCGCAACGCCATAGGACGCCGAGGATTTACGGCGCGTTCTCCGCTTCGGTTTCGCTTGCTCGGCTCGGCTGGAACCCCTCTCCACGTCGCCTCCCTCGGTTGCTTCAGATGTTGTCCTTGCCCTCGAAGCTACGAGAAGGATGTTGCAAGTCGGTATCTTGCGTTCGACGAAACAGCATCGTTCGAAAACGGAAACAAGGACGCAACGGATAGGCAACCTTCCTGACATGGGTAAAGAACGTGTCTCGTCCCTGTGGTCGATTGATGGTTGCGCCCGCCTGACGGGCGCCTCGCCCGCCCGCCCGTTTATGCTTGCGGGGAAACGAGGAACCATTCAAAGCTTGATCATGCAGGAGGGAAACCATGGACGCGAACAGCATTGGCGTGATTTTCGATTGCGACGGCACGCTCATCGACTCGATGGGCGTTTGGTATGGGATGCAAAGCGAACTCATCGGGCGTGCCGGCGGCGTGGCGACGAGCGAGGACGTGGCGGCCATGGGGCCGATGAGCATTCCCGAATGCGGCGTCTACCTGCACGAACGCCACGGCCTGGGCGAGTCGCCCTCCGACGCGGTGCGCATGATCGATGAGTATATGCTCGAGTTCTACAGCACGCGTGCGCAGGCGCGTCCCGGTGCGCTGGCCCTCGTCGAAGGCCTGGCGCGCGCCGGCGTTCACATGACGGTGGCGTCTTCCAGCCCGAAGCCCTACCTTGTTGCAGGGCTCGAGCGCTGCGGGTTCGCCCCGATGCTCGAGCGCATCCTGTCGGTGGAGGACGTGCATTCCACGAAACGCGAGCCGGCCGTGTGGGATCGCGCGCGCGAGATCATGGGCACGCCGCTGGCCACCACGTGGGGCGTCGAGGATTCCGCCTACGCGCTCGACACGCTCACGGGCGCAGGCTATCGCACGCTCGCCGTGTACGACAACGACAATGCGGGCGCTTTCGACGTGCTTCAGAAAAAGGCGGAGCATGCCTATTTGAGCTTTGAGGAATTGAGCGTTGAAGAGTTCCTGAGCTGGAACGAATAGGGGGACGCGCGCGTTCGCGCGCCGCGCATAGGCGCCTGGAGCGACCCTCGACGCCTCGTTTGCTGCGCCCAACCCCCTAGCGCCAGGGATCTTCCTGGAATGCCGCTTCCGGCGCGGGCGGGCGGTCCGAATACGGGTCGTAGCCGTCGTCGTCCTCGGCTTCCGCGCGGATGAACGGGTCGTTCGCGGGCTGCTCGGCAACCTGCCTGGCGCCCGTCCCGCCGCCCGTCGACCCGCCGGCAGCCGCCCCGGCATCCCCATCATGCCCGCAACGGGAAACGCCCTTGCCGGCGGTAGCGCTCGGCAAGGGCGTCGTCTGCGGTTTCAGCGTGTAGTAGCGCTTCTGCACCGGTTCTATTCCCCCAAGGTGTTCAGATCGTAGGGCGTGGTCTGGTACACATAGTAGTTCAGCCAATTCGTGTAGAGCAGCTGCGCATGCGCACGCCACGTGCTCACCGGGTCCTTCGTGGGGTCGTCGTTGGGGAAGTAGTGCGCCGGCACCGGCACGTCGAGACCCTTGGAGACGTCGCGGTCGTATTCGTTGCGCAGCGTGTCGGAATCGTACTCGGGGTGGCCGAACACGAAGAAATGCCTGCTGTCGGTGCTTTTCGCGATGTAGACGCCGGCCTCGTCGGAACAGGCGATGAGCTCGAGCAGCGGGTTCGCCTCGATATCCTCGGCGTACACCGTGGTGTGGCGGGAATGCGGCGCCCAGAACTGGTCGTCGAAGCCGCGCACGAGCGGGCTCGAGGGCTTGTTGACGTCATGCAGGAACACGCCGGAGAGCTTCTTCGGCAGCTCGTGCTTCTGAACGCCGTAGTGGAAGTAGATGCCGGCCTGCGCGCCCCAGCAGATGTGCAGCGTGGAATGGACGTTGGTGCGCGACCACTCCATGATGCGGCACAGCTCCTCCCAGTAGTCGACGTCCTCGAAGTCGTGCAGCTCGACCGGCGCGCCGGTGATGATCATGCCGTCGTAGCGCGTGTCCTTGATTTCGTCGAAGGAGCGGTAGAAGGCCTGCAGGTGCTCGCGCGAGACGTTCTTCGACTCGTGGCTGATGGTGTGGAGCAGGTCGACCTCGATCTGCAGCGGGGTGTTCGAAAGCTTGCGCATGATCTGCGTCTCGGTTTCGATCTTCTTCGGCATGAGGTTGAGCAGGAGCACACGCAGCGGGCGGATGTCCTGGTGCATGGCCCGGTTCTCCGTCATGACGAAAATGTTCTCGCTCTCAAGCTGTTCGGTTGCGGGCAGCTGATCAGGAATCCTGATAGGCATACGAAGTCCTTTCACGACGGAAGCGGTGCTCATCGTTCGCGCCGGCTGCGCGGCCAAGCGGCGCGTAATGGCGGGCGAACGGTCTGTTTCTGCATCATATCAAAAGCGCAGATTGCCGGGGTATACCCAAACTGGAATACGCGTTATCGCCATGCCGGATTGCCGGGGTTGGCGCGGGGGTGCCGCTGGAGCGCGCGCGGCGCCGTCGCCGGGGTGGTTGCGGGGCCGCCGCCGCGCGTTCGTGCAGGCCTTGTGGAGTCTTCTTTCCCGGCGCCATCCGCCCCGGGAAAACCGTTGACGCGCGAAGTCTTCGCAGAGTAGACTGCAAAAGTTCGCTTTCAAAAGCCCCGTAAAAGCAGGCAAGAAGGCAGCGTCGCTAAAGGGAAGTCCAGACCCGGTGCGGCGTGCTGGCGTAGGAAACCGGCCGCTGACGAACTTGCACTTTTGAAAAACGACAACCTGTGCGCTGTGGCCGCACAGCGTAACAGGCAGGACATGGAGGAAAAACAGTGAAGACGTATCACGCCAAACCCCATGAGGTCGAGCGCAACTGGTACATCATCGACGCCGAGGATCAGGTTCTCGGCCGCGTTGCTACCAAGGCTGCCCAGATCCTCAAGGGCAAGCACAAGCCCCAGTACACCCCCCACGTGGACACCGGCGACTTCGTGATCATCGTGAACGCGGAGAAGATTCGCGTCACCGGCAAGAAGGCCCAGGACAAGGTCTATCGCCATCACACCGGTCATCCCGGCGGCCTGAAGTCTGAAACCTTCACCGAGGCCATCGCCAAGCACCCCGAGCGCGTCATCGAGCATGCCGTCAAGGGCATGCTGCCGAAGAACACGCTGGGTCGTGCCCAGGGCATGAAGCTGAAGGTGTACGCCGGTCCTGAGCATCCGCATATGGCTCAGAAGCCGACCGAGATCAAGATGGAGGGCTAACCCATGGCGAATGAAGCACTGTATTACGGCACCGGCCGCCGCAAGAACGCTGTTGCCCGCGTGCGTCTGGTTCCCGGCACCGGCAAGGTGACCGTCAACGGCCGCGACGGCAAGGAATACTTCGGCCGCGAGGCTCTGCTCGACTACGCCAAGACCCCGTTCAAGGTCACGGACACGCAGGATCACTTCGACGTGCTGGCCAACATCAAGGGTGGCGGCATCTCCGGTCAGGCTGGCGCCCTGCGTCACGGCATCTCCCGTGCGCTGCTCGCCGCCGGCGACTACCGTGCCGAGCTGAAGAAGGCTGGCTTCCTCACGCGCGACGCCCGTATGGTCGAGCGCAAGAAGTACGGCCTGAAGAAGGCCCGCAAGCGCCCGCAGTTCAGCAAGCGCTAAGGATCGCGAATCATTGGGCGAGCTTTTTGCCCAACTTCCTTTCTCGAAGAACCCGTCCCTTGTGGGCGGGTTCTTCGCGTTTATGGGGGTCTGGGGCGCAGGCGCGTGCTCGTGGGCGCTCGAGGATTCAGCGTGCGGGAGCCTGCGCTCCGGCAGCCCAAAGGGAGCGAAACAGAACGTTTCGTTGCGTGAAAACAACCGGAAACAATCGCCCGGTACCGTGAGTTTCAGTAAGTTGACGAAGTGTTCCGAAGGCTTCGATGCTATGGTATGCAGATAGCATGCCGCCCAATCGCGCAACGGCGGCCTGAAACACACGTCTTGACGGCTACAACGAAGGAGCTCACGCCAATGTCGAAAATTCCCGAGATCTACGGTTCGATGGTGTTCAACGAGCACACGATGCAGGAGCGCCTGCCATCTGCAACGTACAAAGAGCTGATGAAGACCATCAAGAAGGGTGAGCCCCTCAACCTCGAGGTGGCCAACGTCGTGGCGCATGCCATGAAGGAATGGGCCATCGAAAAGGGTGCCACGCACTACACGCACTGGTTCCAGCCGCTTTCCGGCATCACGTCCGAGAAGCACGACAGCTTCCTCGATCCCACCGGCGACGGCCGCGCCATCATGAGCTTCAGCGGCAAGGAGCTCATCCAGGGCGAGCCCGACGCCTCGAGCTTCCCCTCCGGCGGCCTGCGCGCCACCTTCGAGGCCCGCGGCTACACCGCTTGGGACCCGACCAGCTACGCCTTTATCAAGGACGAGGTGCTGTGCATCCCCACCGCGTTCTGCTCCTACACCGGCGAGGCGCTTGACAAGAAGACGCCGCTGCTGCGTTCCATGAGCGCCATCGACGCGCAGGCCAAGCGCGTGCTCGCGCTGTTCGGCGAGGACGTCGACCGCGTGGTGACCACCGTCGGCGCCGAGCAGGAGTACTTCCTGATCGACGAGAAGGACTTCGCCAAGCGCACCGACCTCATCATGACCGGCCGCACGCTGTTCGGCTACGCGCCGCTCAAGGGCCAGGAGCTTGAGGAGCATTACTTCGGCGCCATCCGCCCGACCGTCAACGAGTTCATGAAGGAGCTCGACGACGAGCTGTGGAAGCTCGGCGTTTCCGCCAAGACGAAGCACAACGAGGTCGCCCCGGCCCAGCACGAGCTGGCGCCGCTGTTCACCAACGCCAACCGCGCCATCGACGAGAACCTGCTGACCATGGAGAAGATGCGTCTGCTGGCTTCCCACCATGGCCTGGTGTGCCTGCAGCATGAGAAGCCCTTCGAGGGCATCAACGGCTCCGGCAAGCACAACAACTGGTCCATTTCCGCCGGCAAGACCAACTTCCTCGATCCCGGCGAGACCCCGATGGACAACCTGCGCTTCCTGGTGTTCCTCGCTGGCGTCATCCAGGCCGTCGATGACTACCAGGAGCTGCTGCGCATGACCGTGGCGTCTGCCGGCAACGATCATCGTCTGGGCGCCAACGAGGCCCCGCCGGCGATCGTGTCCATCTTCCTGGGCGACGAGCTCGGCGCCATCGTGGACGCGCTCATCGACGACCATGAGTACACCTCTGCGGAGAAGGTCGCCGTCGACCTGGGCGTTTCGGTCCTGCCGAACTTCCTGAAGGACAACACGGACCGCAACCGCACCTCCCCGTTCGCCTTCACCGGCAACAAGTTCGAGTTCCGCATGCCCGGTTCCGCGGTGAACCTGTCCGACTGCAACATGGTGCTCAACACCGCCATGGCCAAGTCTCTCAAGGACTTCGCCGACGCCATGGAGGGCAAGTCGGGCGAGGAGTTCGAGGCTGCCGCCATCGCCTACATCAAGGAGACGCTGAAGGCTCACCAGCGCATCATCTTCAACGGCAACGGCTATTCCGAGGAGTGGCCCGCCGAGGCCGAGCGCCGCGGCCTGGCCAACAACCGCACCACCGCCGACGCGCTGCCGTGCTACGTCGCGCAGAAGAGCATCGACCTGTTCAACGAGTTCGGCATCCTGACCGAGCCCGAGGTGCGCAGCCGCTACGAGGTGAAGCTGGAGAAGTACACCAAGCTGCTCAACATCGAGGTCCGCACGATGAAGCGCATGGTGCGCCGCACCTACCTGCCGGCCATCAATAAGTACGCCACGCTCGTTGCCAACGAGATCAACGAGATGAAGTCCGCCGCCGCCGGCATCGACACCTCGGTGCAGGACGAGCTGCTGGCCAAGGTCGTTGCTGGCATCAAGGAGATCAACGCCGCGCTTGGCGAGCTGCATGAGGCCCACCTGGCCGCCTGCGAGCTGGCCGACGAGCAGGAGAAGGCCAACAAGTACGCGCACGAGATCATCCCGATGATGGAGCGCCTGCGTGCCGGCGTCGACGACATGGAATGCGTCGTCGCGCACGACCTGTGGCCCGTGCCCACCTACAATGATCTGCTGTTCTACTGCTAAGCGTTAGGTAGCGGATATCGCACAGCGAAGGGCGTCCCTTTTGAACTGCCTCCCATTTCTTGGACACGAGAAATGGGAGGTTTTCTTATGCGCA
>CAVCPR010000018.1:0-31687 GCA_963604235.1 Anaerovoracaceae bacterium
GGTCGCCGATGATCTTGATGGAGTTCTTGTTCGCGCCGACGGTGCCGTCGCCGCCAAGACCCCAGAACTTGCACTCGATGGTGCCGGGGACGGCGGTGTTCGGGCTTGCGGCGTCCTCGGGCAGCGACAGCCCGGTGACGTCGTCGTTGATGCCGATGGTGAACTCGCTACGCGGGTTTTCCTTGGCAAGCTCGGTGTAGATGGCGAACACCGACGAGGGCGGCGTGTCCTTGCTGCCCAGGCCATAGCGGCCGCCGGTGACCTTGATGCCGGTGACGCCCTCGCTCATGAGCGCGTTGACGACGTCGAGGTAGAGCGGGTCGCGGCTGCCCGGCTCCTTGGTGCGGTCGAGCACGGCGAGCTTGGTGCACGTCTTGGGCAGCGCGGCGACGAACTTGTCGGTGCAGAACGGGCGGTACAGGCGAACCTTCACCAGGCCCACCTTCTCGCCATGGGCGTTCAAGTAGTCGATGACCTCTTCGGCAACGTCGCAGATCGAGCCCATGGCCACGATCACGCGGTCGGCGTCTTCGGCGCCGTAGTAGTTGAACGGCTTGTAGTTCGTGCCGAGCTTCTCGTTGACCTTGTCCATGTACTCTTCCACCACGGCCGGCAGCTCGTTGTAGACGCTGTTGCAGGCCTCGCGGTTCTGGAAGAAGGTGTCGCCGTTCTCATGGCTGCCGCGCATGGCGGGGCGCTCGGGGTTGAGCGCATGGTCGCGGAACGCCTTCACGGCGTCGAAGTCGCACATGTCGGCCAGATCGGCGTAATCCCACACGGCGACCTTCTGCACCTCGTGAGACGTGCGGAAGCCGTCGAAGAAGTTCAAAAACGGCACGTGGCCCTTGATGGCGGCGAGGTGCGCGACGGCGGACAGGTCCATGACCTCCTGCACGTTGCCCTCGGCGAGCATGGCGAAACCGGTCTGGCGGCAGGCCATGACGTCGGAATGGTCGCCGAAGATGTTGAGCGCATGCGTCGAGACGGTACGGGCGCTCACGTGGAAGACGCTCGGCAGCTGCTCGGCGGCGATCTTATACATATTAGGGATCATCAGCAGCAGGCCCTGGCTGGCCGTGTAAGTGGTGGTCAGCGCGCCTGCGGCCAACGAGCCGTGCACGGCGCCGGCAGCGCCGCCCTCGGACTGCATCTCGCACACCTTCACCTTGGTGCCGAAGATGTTCTTGCGACCCGCAGCGGACCACTGGTCCACCAGGTCGGCCATCGGGCTCGAAGGCGTGATCGGGTAGATGCCGGCCACCTCGGTGAACGCATAGGAAACATGCGCAGCGGCGGTGTTGCCGTCCATCGACTTGAATTCTCTCGTCATTTCCTCTCCTCTGCATGCCCGCGAAGCGGGACTTTCGAAAAGCACGTCTGGCCTAACATCCGGGCATATTAGCAGTCCCGGCGCCCACCTTTGGGCAACGTTTTGCAAACGGCATGTTCGCGGATGCCAGGCTTCGGCAAGCGGTTTCGCGCAATGGCGGCGCATGCCCCGTCGCCGACGGATCCGACCGTTCGCCCCCGCAAACCGACCGCTCGCCGCGACGGGCCAAAACCCCAGGTCGGAGTTGCCACGTAAACAGGCGGTAACAAGGGGGTTAAGGCTTTACTTCCGCTTTATTTTCCAAATCCAATCAAGCATAATACGGGGGTGTTCGCTGTTGTGCGCATGCACGAAAGCACGCCACCGAAGCTCCGGGTCGCAAGGGCCCGGAAAACGAATGGAGGGAACTACATGGAACAGCAGAATTCTTTGTCTCGCCGCACGTTTCTCGCCGGCAGCGCCGTCGCGGCCGCCACGGCCGGCCTGGCTCTGACGGGTTGCGGCAGCAACTCCTCGAGCTCGTCTTCTTCCGAGAAGTCCTCTAGCTCAAGCACCAAGACCGGCGGCACCATCGTCGCAGCTTGCGCTTACAAGAACTCGAACTACAACCCCATCGGCGCAAGCTCCGCGCTCATGCTCCCGGCCATCCAGCACTGCCTCGAGGGCCTCTACGAGCTGAACTACTTCACCGGCAAGACCGAGGCCGCCCTGGCCGACGGCGAGCCGACGAAGGTTTCCGAAACCGTGTACGACGTCGCCCTGCGCGCGGACGCCAAGTACTCCAACGGCACTGCCGTGACCGCCGAGGACGTCAAGGCGGTCGTCGAGGCTAACATGGCCAACGCCACCTACAAGGATATGCTCTCCTTCATCGACACGGTCGAGGCCAAGGACGCGTCGACGGTCACCTTCACGCTGGCCTATCCTTCCGCTGAAAGCGATAGCCTGCTCAAAGAGCGCCTGTCTTTGTGCCGCATCTTCCCGAAGAGCGAGATTCCCACCGACGCAAAGGCGTCCATGACCACCCCGCCGCACGGTTCCGGCCCCTGGGCCTTCGCCGAGTGCAACGGCGAGGACGGCGGCGAGCTGAACTTCACGCCGAACACCAACTACAACGGCAAGAAGACCCCCTCTGCCGACGCCATGCAGTGGCTCGTGCGCGTTGACAACACCGCTCGCGTGACCGCCCTGCAGGAAGGCACCGCCATCGTCGGCGAGAACATCCCGTTCGCCAACGAGACGCAGCTCGTCAACGCCGGCGTGACCGTCGACAGCGTCGACAGCTACGGCATCGGCTTCCTGATGTTCAACTGCCAGAAGGAGCCCTTCAACGACAAGCGCGTCCGCCAGGCCTTCTTCTACGCCATCAACTACGACAAGCTGATCAGCAACCAGCTCGGCGGCAAGGCCGAGACCCTGACGTCCTACCTGCCCAAGGACAACCCGGCCTACCACGAGGCCTCCACGGTTTACGAGTACAACCCGGACAAGGCCAAGAGCCTGCTCGCCGAGGCCGGCCAGTCCAGCCTCGAGTGCGAGCTGCTCGTCATCGACAACTGGATCAAGGACCTCTCCGCGCAGATCCAGCAGGACCTCGAGGCCGTCGGCATCAAGGCGACCATCAAGACCGACGCCTCCCCGTATCCGGCGATGGCGAAGAAGGAAGACAACTCCCTGCTCGACTTCGACGTGTTCTTGGCCCCCGGCGACGTTTCCTGCTTCGGCACGAACGCCGACGTGCATCTGGCCTGGTTCTACGGCGAGAACACCGACTGGTGCCAGGGCCGCTCCTGCTGGGCTAAGGCCGGCGACGGCAAGTGCGCCGAGTTCAACGAGTACCTCGACGCCGCCCGCAAGGCGACCGACACGGCTACCCGCCAGGAGAACTACAACAAGTGCTTCGACATCATCGCCGAGGAAGTGCCGCTGTACCCGCTGTTCCACAAGCAGGTTCTGACCGGTTACTGGGCCGGCCTGATCGACGGCTTCGAGGCAAGCCCGACCACGGGCCTGTACTTCCAGGACGCCAAACTGAAGTAGCATTCGCCCGCAAAAAGGCGAGCAGAAGAAAAGCCCACCTCGTGCGAGGTGGGCTTTTCTGCGGAAGCCGCAGCGACGAAAAAGACGAGCAACGCAGCGCCGACCGGCAAGCTGAAATGCAGTCGGCGCGAAACGCGCATCTATACGAGGGGGAAGCGCATGACACGGCTGTTTTCCGTATACGGAGACTCCATCAGCTCCTTCGAGGGCATCCTTCCGGAGGGCTGGCGGGTGTTTTTCGAAGGCGAGCAACTTGAGTTGACGGGGGTCAAAACCCCGGCAGACACCTGGTGGGGACAGGTTATCGACCATTTCGGCGGCGAGCTTTTGGCGAACGCCTCCTGGTCGGGCTGCGTCGTGGAGGGGCGGGATTTTCCCGTCGGGGCATCGAGGGAGCGCATCGCCTACCTCGCCCCCGAAGGAACCGCGCCCGATGACATCCTCGTCCACATCGGCATCAACGATTACGGCTGGGGAAGCGGCTACGCGCAAATTTGCGCGGCAACCCCGTCGGCGCCGCCCGCGCTTGCCGCAGCGTGCCCCGATCATGGGAAGGTTGCCGGGATGGCGCCGGTCGGCACGCTCGACAACTTCGAGGAATCGTATCGCAGGATGCTCTCGACGATGCACGAGTTCTGGCCCGATACCCGCATCTGGGTCTCCACCCTCCTGCCAGGACGAGTCAAGGGCGCCGATGCGCCCACCTCGCCTCGCTACTTCCGAGGGATCTGCGTCGACGAATACAACGAGATCATCCGCACAGCCGCTAAAGCGACGCCTGGTTGCAAGCTCGTCGACATGGCCGCATTCGGTTACGACTACGAAGCCATCGACGGCACGCACCCGACCGCGCGGGGGATGAAGCAGATAGCCGCCCTGTTCCTCGAGGGAATGGAGCAGGGCGTGTCCGCAAGCTCCGCCAAAGCCCTTGCGGACACGGGGCTGTTCCCCGAAGACATGCGCTCCGACGAATTCTGCACGAAACCCTGCGTCGGGTGTTCGTTCGCGCGCGGAACGGGAAACAACTGGTGGCACGTCTGTGAGAAACAACTTGCTGAATAACCGGGAGGCATCTCGAATCGCAGGTTGTCGTAAAGCGGCGGCAACACTATCGGTATAATGTCAAACTGGTTTTTCCAGGGGGTAAAAAGTGAGAAAAACCCCTGCGTAAAAGCCTTATCGGTCAAACGCTCAAACGAGCCGAGAAAGAAAGGAGGGGTCGAGTGAACAATCTGCTGCGATTGATGGGGAATCGCCTCATATGGCTGCCCATCATGATCTTCGGCGTAACGGTTCTCGTCTTCTTCCTGATGTCCCTATCGCCTATCGATCCGGCCTATTCGGCCCTAGGCGAAAACGCCGCCCCCGAGCAGCTGGAGGCCTACCGCGTCGAGCATGGGCTGAATAACCCGCTCATCGTGCGCTACGCCGACTACATGGCGGGCTTCTTCCAGGGCGACCTGGGCGTTTTCGGCGCCGCGAACCAATCGGTTGCCGACCGCATCGCTTCTGCCCTGCCCATCACGCTGCAGCTCGGATTCTTCGGCTTCATCATCGCCATCATCGCCAGCGCCATCTTGGGCGTCGTTTCCGCCCTGTATCGCGATCGCTGGCCTGACCAGGTCATCCGCATTTTCTCGATTGCCTGCATCGCCACGCCGTCGTTCTGGCTGGCCGTTCTGTTCATCCTCCTGTTCTCCTCCACGTTGCACGTGCTTCCCGCATCCGGTCCGCTGCCGGCACTCACGGAAAACCCTGCCGGGTGGCTTTCGCGCATGGCAATGCCCGGCATTGCCCTCGCAGTGCCGCTGACGGGCCAGATGACCCGAATCATCCGCACGTCGATGGTCGAAGAGCTTGACAAAGACTACGTGCGCACCGCCCGCGGCTTCGGCATCCCCTACGGCACCGTGGTCGCGCGCAACGTTTTGCGCAACGCGCTCATCACGCCCGTCACCGTTCTGGGCCTGAAGTTCGGCTACATGATCGGCGGCGCCGTGGTCCTGGAGGTCATCTTCGCGCTCCCGGGCATGGGCATGGCCATCGTTTCGGGCGTCACCTCCAACTACGTCATGCTGGTGCAGGGCGTCGTTTTGGTCGTCGCCATCACGTTCATCATCGTCAACGTGATCGTCGACATGCTCTACATCCTCATCGACCCCCGAATCAGGACGGTGTAGCCCCATGGTGCAACTTCGTGGAAACCTCACCAAGAAGATGGAAGGCAATGCCGGCAAGGTGCGCTTCCGTCGCTGGAAGTCGATGACCATCGGCGCGCGCATCTCGCTCGTGGTGCTTCTGGCCATCATCTTCGTCGCCATCTTCGCCGACTTCATCGCACCCTATTCGCCCTACGAGATCTTCACCTCGTTTACCGCCCCGAACGGCGAGCACCTCTTCGGTACCGACGATAAGGGCCGCGACGTGCTGTCCCGCCTGATGTGCGGTGCGAAATACTCGCTCGTCATCGGCCTGGGCGCCACCGGCTTCGCGCTCGTGGTCGGCTCGATCATCGGCGCCATCGCCGCCGTCGTGCGCCAGCGCATTTCTAACGTGATTATGCGCATCCTCGACATCATCATGTCGTTCCCGGGCATCGCGCTTGCCGCGACATTCATCGTCGTGTTCGGCAACAGCGTACCCTCGCTCATCTTCGCCATCGGCTTTCTTTATATTCCCCAGATTGCCCGTATCGTGCGCGCGAACGTGATGAGCGAGTACAATCAGGATTACGTGCGCGCCGTCATCGTGTCGGGCGCCCGCGCTCCCTGGATCCTCTGGAAGCACGTCGTGCGCAACTGCATTGCCCCGGTGCTCGTGTTCACCATCGTGCTCGTTGCTGACGCAATCGTGTTCGAGGCGTCGCTGTCCTTCATCTCGGCCGGCATCCCCGAGCCGACTCCCACCTGGGGCAACATTCTGGCTGACGCCCGCAACGGCGTGCTTGCCGGCCGTTGGTGGCAAGCGCTGTACCCGGGCATCATGATCATGCTCACCGTGCTGTGCCTCAACATCGTCTCCGAGGGCATCACCGACGCCATCGCCGCCCCGAAGAGCAACGTCAAGGTGGACGAGAACGACCTGAACGCCGACCGCGAGGCCGACCGCCTGATCACCGACCCGACGCTCGCTTACAAGGCGCAGGCAGAAATGCTCAACCAACGTCTGGCCGCACTGAAGGAAGCGGAGCTGTCGCGCAACGACCGCTTCGAGGCCCGCACCGACGTGCCGCCCATTCTCGAGGTCAAGGACCTCTGCATCAAGTTCCCGCGCCACGGCGACGTCAACGTGGTCGACCACGTGAGCTTCGTGGTGCGCCCGCGCCAGACCATGGGTCTCGTAGGCGAGTCGGGCTGCGGCAAGTCCATCACGAGCCTCGCCATCATGGGCCTGCTCGACAAGAAGGCGCAGATTTCCGGCGAGATCCTCTACGACGGCAAGAACCTGCTCACGCTCTCCGACAAGGAGATGAACGAGCTGCGCGGCCGCGAGATCGCCATGGTGTATCAGGATGCACTTTCCTCACTGAACCCTTCGATGCTTATCAAGGCGCAGATGAAGCAGCTGACCAAGCGCGGCGGCACCCGCAGCGCCGAGGAGCTGCTCGAACTCGTAGGCCTCGACCCGAAGCGCACGCTCGATTCCTACCCGCATGAGCTTTCCGGCGGCCAGCGCCAGCGCGTGCTCATCGCCATGGCACTCACGCGCGACCCGAAGCTCGTCATTGCCGACGAGCCCACTACCGCGCTTGACGTGACGGTTCAGAAGCAGGTTATCGAGCTTCTGAACAAGCTGCAGCACGAGCTGGGCTTCGCAATGGTGTTCGTGAGCCACGACTTGGCCCTGGTTGCCGAGGTCGCCAACTCCATCACCGTTATGTACGCCGGCCAGGTGGTCGAGCAGGGTCCGGTCACCGAGCTGCTCACCAACCCCATTCACGAGTACACGCGCGGCCTGCTTGGCTCGGTGCTTTCCATCGAAGCCGGCGGAGCGCGTCTGCATCAGGTTCCCGGATCGGTACCTTCCCCGAAGGACTTCCCCGAGGGCGATCGCTTCCGTCCGCGCTCGAGCCATCCCGACAAAACGTCGAACGTGCCGCCGATGCTCAAGCGCATCAAAGGCACCGACCACTACTATGCAGAACTTCCCGATAGCGAGCTTAAGCGCATCGGGGTCGAACCCTACATCACGGGAGGTGAAGCGTAAATGTCCGAGACGAACGCGAACAACGCCGCTTCAAACGACGAGCAGACGCCGATCATCTTCCTTGACGACATCCATGTCGTGTTCAAGACGCGCACCGGCTCGCTGTTCCATCCGAACAAGGTGCATGCGGTCAACGGCCTTTCCCTGAAGCTGATGCCGGGTCAAACGATCGGCATCGTCGGCGAATCGGGCTGCGGCAAATCGACTACGGCTAACGTGATGTGCGGCCTGCAGTCCCCCACTTCCGGCCATGTGTACTTCAAGGGCACCGACGTAACTAAGCGCACGGCGGCGCAGCGCCGCACCATCGGCCGCGTGATCTCGGTCGTGTTCCAGGACCCCGCGACGGCCCTGAACGCCCGCATGAGCGTGCGCGACCAGCTCGCCGACCCGATGATCGTGCATAAGGTCGGGGACGCGAAATCGCGCGAGAAGCGCGTGCGCGAGCTTATCGAAATGGTCGGCCTGCCCGAAAGCGTGCTCGATGCGCTGCCCGGACAGATGTCCGGCGGCCAGCGTCAGCGCGTCGCCATCGCGCGCGCCCTGTCGCTGAAGCCCGACGCCATCATCGCCGACGAGCCCACGAGCGCCCTTGACGTGTCGGTGCGCGCGCAGATTCTCAACCTGCTCATGGATCTGAAGAAGGAACTCAACCTCGCCATGGTGTTCATCAGCCATGACATTCAGACCGTACGCTACATTTCCGACCAGATCATCGTCATGAATCATGGTCAGGCAGTTGAGCGCGGCACGTCCGAGGAGATCTTCAATAACCCCAAAGACGACTACACGCGCCTGCTGCTCGGCGCCGCTCCGTCGCTGCTCCACCCCGATCTGGGCAAGTAGCAGCCCTCGTCGAAGACAGCACACGCAAGAATGCCCGCCAATTATGGCGGGCATTCTTTTTGCCGCAACTGATTCGAAGGAATCGGTGCCCCGTCTCGTGGCAGGTTAACCGAGTTTCCGAGCCTCCGTGCAGCGATTTCGGCCTCCCGTGGCAGACTTCCGAGGTTTCTGTAGCTCCGTGCACGGGTTTTCGTGATCTGATGGAAGGTTCCCCCGACTTTCTGCATCAAATCCTCGACACGCAGGCTCGGAAACTCCGGAACCCTGCCAGCGAAGTCGCGTTTTCGTGCACGGGGATACAGGAACTCGCGAAACCCGCCAAGCAGCCTCACCCACTCCGTCACCCGAGCAGAAAACCAAAAAGGGCCGCCAGCGTCCGCTGACGGCCCTTCGGGTTCATGCTACGACGGCGCGACTACGCCTTCTTGCCGTTCTTGCGCTCGAACAGGATGTTGTTCGTCTCAAGCCAGCTTTCCACGGTGCCGGTGTCGAAACCGTCGGAAGGATCGATGATGAGCGCGTACATCTCCTCTTCCTTGAGCACCGCGTCGAGCGCGTCGGTGAGCTGGATTTCGCCGCCCACGCCGGGCTTCACCTCGGCGAGCAGCTCCATCACACGCGCGGAGAGCAGGTAGCGCCCGAAGACGGCCAGATTCGACGGGGCGTCCTTGAGCGCGGGCTTCTCGACGAGCGAGTCGACCTTCCACACGTCATCGGAAACCGCTGCGCCGGCGATGACGCCGAAACGGTCCACCTCGCTGTCGGGCACCGGCATGACGGCGATCACGGAAGCGCCATTGTGCTCGTCGGAGACCTTCTGCATGGCGGGGAGCATCTGATTGTCGGGAACCAGAACGTCGCCGAGCAGCACGTAGAACGGCTCGTCGCCGGTCTTCTCGGCGGCGCAATGCACGGCGTGGCCCAAGCCCAGCGGCTCGTCCTGATACACGTAGCTGACGTTGAGGTTGCCGGCATGCTCGACCGCGTCGGCGTACTTGTCCTTGCCGCGCTCGCGCAGCATGGCGACCAGTTCCGGATTCGGGGAGAAGTGCTCCTCGATGGACTTCTTGTCGCGGCTGTTAACGATAACGACCTCGTCGGCGGCGGAAGCCAGGCCCTCCTCGACGATGTACTGGATAACGGGGCGGTCCACCACGAGCAGCATTTCCTTCGGCTGCGCCTTCGTAGCGGGCAGGAAGCGGGAACCCAGGCCCGCAGCGGGGATGATAGCCTTCATCGGCAACCTTTCTCTTCTCGTATGCAAGACGGGGCGCCCGCACAGGGGCACCCCGTCATATGCGCTCATGCGATTGTAGCACGCAGGCTATTTGGCCTTCAGTTCCGCCACAGCCTCTTCAAGCACGGCGATCTGCGCCTCGGTCTTCTTCATGCCGAACATGCTCACCAGCACGTAGATGAGCAGCGCGGCCCACAAAAGCGCGTAGGCGGCGATCAAAAACGGCGCGGAGGGGATGATGGTGCTGTAGATTTCCTCGAGTACAGGGTTCATGGGAACCTCCTATCTAAGCTGGCGCGGCGCCAGCAGCGGTCACAACTAGCGGCTCTGCTCCTCGAGCAGCTCGATCTCGTCCTTCAGCTCCTGCACGCGCTCGGCGGCGCGCACCTGGCGGAAGCGCAGGCGGTACAGCCCGAAGCCCACCAACAGAAGCCCGATCATGCACACGCCCACGGTCATGCCCATGTCGGAGGACATGCCGCCCTCGCGCAGCACCACGGGGTGCACGCTTGACGGGATGAGGCGCGTCACCATGAAGCAGATGGGCACGTCGATGGTGGCGATGATCGCGATGACGGCCGCATAGGTGCCGCGGCGCTCGGGCTCGTCGATGGCGTTGCGCAGCACGAAATAGGCGATGATGATGAGCATGAGGATGAGGTACGTGGTCAGGCGCGGCTCCCACGTCCACCACACGCCCCACTCGAAGCGCGTCCACAGATCGCCCGTGATCATGGTGTTGATGACGAACACGAGCGCCACCTGCAGGGCGACCTTCGCGCAGGTATCGAACCGCTGATTCTTCGTGGCCAGGAAGCGCACGCTGTAGTAGCAGCCGAACGCCAGCGCCAAAAACGACACGATTGCCGAGGGCATATGGAAATAGAAGATCTTCTGCGACAGCAGAAGCTTGTTCGACACCATCTGCCCGCCGATAAGCTCCACGCCGTCGACCGCGGCGCCGTTGACGGGGCCGGCGAACAGAAACGCCATGAGGAAACCCACCGTCGAGAGCACAATGCCCGCAAGCAGCGCCCAGGGCGCTATCTTGTCGGGCCACTGCCCCGCCTCGGGCAGCTTCACTGGTTTGTTGTTGGACATTGCCTTCCTTTCCTATTCACCGACAGCTGGCCGCGCCGGCCCTTTACGCCGAGATCACGAAATCGTACAGCACCCAGCTGAGCAGCAGCATGATGACGTCGTAGCCGCCCGCAAGCGCGAGCGACTGCACGAACACGTCGAAATACCCGTCCGCGCCGACGATGACCGCCGTGGTGGCCGAAGCGCACGCGTACAGCAGCGGGAAGATGAGCGGCACGAAAAGTACGGCAAGCATAACATCTTTTCCGCGCGTGTTCACCGTGATGGTGGAAAGCAGCGTGCCGATGCCGGCGACGCCGATGGTGCCCACCAACAGCGGCACCGCCGCGAGCGCGAAGTCGGGGCCGGGGGTTGCCGTCGTCAGGAAGAAGAACCAGAACAGCGGCACCGCGATGACCTCGACCACCAGCAGAAACAGCAGGTTCGACGTCGCTTTCGCCAGGAAAATGACGCTGCGGTCGAGCGGCACGAGCAAGATGCCCTCCAGGCAGCCCTGCTCCTTTTCATGGTTGAACGAGCGGTTCAGGCCAAGCAGGCTGGTGAACACCACGAGCGACCACAGAAGCCCGCCCGATATCTGCAGCACGTCGGTGGATTGGGCGGACTGGCCGAGCGCCGCGCCGTAGACGATGAGCACGAGCAGCGCGTAGATGCCCATCGACGTGAGCATCTCCTTGGTGCGGAATTCCTGCTGCAGGTCCTTGAGCAACAGCGTGCGGTACTGCGCGAACGTGCCGGGCACGCGCAGGGCCACCGAACGGGTTGCGCCCGACTCGCCCGCACGACGCGCGCGTTTGGTTTCGGAAGCACTCACTTAGGCCACCCCCATTCCCACCGTGGAGCGATACAGGTTCGCGAATTCGTCGAAATCGAGCGACTCCTTCTGCTCGAAGGCGACCACGCGCCCGCGCGCGAGCATGAGCGCGTGCGTGCACATGTCGAAGCCCTTCTGCAGGTCGTGGCTGACCATGACGAACGTGCGCCCCTCGCGATTGCGCGCAATGAGCTCGTCGAAGATGTCCATCGCGTGCGGGTCGAGCCCCGAATACGGCTCGTCGAGGAACACCACGTCCGGGTCGTGGATGAGCGCGCGGGCAATGGAGAGGCGCTGCGTCATGCCGCGCGAGAACGTGCGCACCGCGTCGAGGCGGCGATGCTTCAGCTCCACCGCTTCCAGAAGCTCCATGACACGCCCCTGCGGTTCCTCCAAGCCGTAGAGCTTCGCGTACAGCAGCAGGTTCTGCTCCGCCGTCAGGTCGGGATAGAGCATGGAATTGTGCGAGATGAGACCAATGTGCTGACGCGCGGTGTCGGCGTCCTCCTTCAGGTCGAGCCCCATGAGGAACGCCTCGCCCGCGGTGGGCCGGCTGAGCGTGGAGAGCATACGCAAAAGCGTCGTCTTGCCGGCGCCGTTCGGCCCGAAAATGGAAAGGAAGGCCCCCTGCGGCACCTCGATGCTGACCTTGTCCACCGCACGACGTGAGCCGAACACCTTCGACAGCTTCTTCGTGCGGATGGCCGCTACCTCGGTTTCGCCCATAGGCCTTCCCTCCCCTTGTTCCATCTATCGCATCCGCGAGGATACGCCGCGAGCGCTAGGCGCCCGCCTTTTCCGCAGCCGCCGTGTCGGCAGCCGTGTCCTGCCCGGCAGCTTCCTGCCGCAAATCGACGGCGTCGCCGGCGGCGATGTCGGCCGCCATGCGCTCGGCGGCACCGAGCTTGCGGCTCGCGCGGCGACGGCCCAGGGTCGCCACCAGGATGCCGACCATCAACAGCCCAAAGCCGACCCACACGAACGACACGTACGGGTTGACGCGCACGTCCATCGAGAACGCGTTGTCGTCGTTCACGCCGCGATACACGACGAAGAGGTCCTCCGTCGGCAGCGAGATGACGCTGGCGACCAGCTTCTGCTGCTGCGTACGCTGGTCGAGGCGCACAGCCGGGCTCACCTGGCCGAGATACTGGCCGTCCTTGTACGCGTCGAACGTCACCGTGTACAGGATATCCCTTCCGCCCTCAAGCTCGTCAATGGAATTTCCCGCATATTCGAGCGTGTAGCCCCTGATCTGCAGCGTATCGGCGGAAGTATCGGTGTCCTGGTCGTAGCTGATGTACTGCACCTGCTCGGTCACGTACATCGAAGACCCGATCAGGCCGACAAGGATGACGGCCATGGCCGTATGCGACAGGAAGCCGCCGAAGCGCGCGGCGTTTCCGCGCACGCAACCCCACAACGCCGCCGCACCGCCGCACTCATGGGAGCGCTTCCAGGCGCCGACGGTGCGCCCGAGCATGAACAGCGAGTTGAAGAACAACAGGCTTGCCACCAAAAAGCCGACGAGGGCAAGGCCGTTGTAGTAGAACGCGGGGCCCTCGCTGGCAAGTTCCTCGGCCTCGGTGCCGCCCGCGGCGATGATGGCGTCGTAGCCGGGCACCAGATACAGCGCCCACCAAGCCGCCAGCACCACAAACAGCACGATCGCGCAGATGCCCGGCACGCGGGCCTGCTTGAAGAACTTCGCCCCCATGGTCTTGCCCCAGCCAAGCAGCGGGCAGCAAGCCAGGATGGCCAGATAGATGATGCCGAGCGGGCGCGCGATGGCGTTGAACGTGCCGGCCGAGACGGTCTGCCCGCCGAAGGGCAAGAAGCTCGGCAGGGCGCTCGAGACGGTCAGGTACGCGAGCAGCGTCGCGAACACGACCAGGATGACGTTGTTGAAGTAGTACGCGCCTTCCTTGGACACGATGTTCTGCACGTCGTCGGAGCCGTCGGCGGCAGGGCCGAAGCTCTTCCAGCGCACGAGCAGCCCCACGATGCCGGCGAGGATGGCCACCGCGATGAGCGCGCCGAACAGCACGAGCGAGACCGTGTCGCCCTCGAAGGCGTGCACCGACTGCACGATGCCCGAACGGGAGATGAAGGTGCCGACGATCACGAAGGCGAAGGTGATGCAGGCGCACATGACGCTCCAGCGCTTGAAGGCGCCGCGCTGACGGTACACCGTGAAGCAGTGGATGAGCGCCAGGCCCACCAGCCAGGAGAGCAGCGAGGCGTTCTCGACGGCGTCCCAGCCCCAGTAGCCGCCCCAGCCGAGCACCACGTAGGCCCACACGCTGCCCAGGCCGATGCCGATGCCGAGGAACAGCCACGCGAACAGCGCGTAGCGCTGCGAGCGCACCACCCATTCGCGGGAAGGCTCGTTGATGATGAGCGCCGCGATGGCATAGGCGAACGGGATGGTCATGCCCGCGTAGCCGACGAACAGCGCCGGCGGATGGAACGCCATCGCCCAGTGCTCCAGAAGCGAATTCATGCCGAGCATCTTCGCCGCGCTCGTGAGCGTGCCGTTGGAGTTGTAGTACTTGTCGGGCGTGACCGTGAAGGGCATGTTGCTCTCGCTGAACAGCAGGACCGCCACGAAGGCCGCCAGCACAATCTGGGAAACCATGAGCGCCACGGCGTCGAGGCGCTTCGGCGCCTTCAAGTTGCGCACGGCCACCACCGTGTTGTACACGCTGATGAGCCATGCCCAGAACAGCAGCGAGCCCTCGCGCCCGGCCCACAGGCCGGAAAGGCGATAGAGCGTGCCGAGCACGCCCTCGGCGCTGGAGTGTTGCTTGAGCACGTACTCGATGGAGTAGTCGCCCGTGATGAAGCAGTACACGAGCACGCCGCAGCACACCGTCAGCGCCACGCACGTCAGGATGACCGCGATATGCCCGCCCCAGGTGAGCGTCTCGCCCGCGGCGCTTTCGCGCTTGCGGCTCATAAGGCCGCCCACGGCCAGGCACACCACGGACACGACCACGCCGGCGAACGCCACCAGCAGGCCCATCAAACCGATTGTCGACATGAAAACCCTTTCATCAGGCGGCGCCCCGAGCACCCCGGCCACATGCCGGAAGCGGGCGCCGCGAACACGAAGCGTGCGGCTTCGCGCTTACCCTTCCAGCGCCACGTCCGTGGCCGCGAACGTCCCGTCGGCGTTCAAGCTGCCCGTCACCACGAGCGAGCTGCCCTCCGCAATTTCGTCGGAAAGCGCGCCGTCGAAGGACACCGAGATGCTCTGCGCGGAATTTGCATCGGCAAGCACGAAGCGCTCCGCCGAACCCGCCGCCTTGAGCGAGCCCTTCACCGAGCCCGCCACCTTCACCGTCTTGCCCACGACGGAATCGCCGTAGCCGAGCAAGTCGGAGATGGAAAGCGCGCTGCTGGCGTTCTCGTACTTCGAGGGGCACTTCGTCACCAGCTCGGTCGCGTGCAAAACCCCGTCGTCGGCGATCTTGCCCGTGCAGATGGCCGTCACGTCGTTGCCGAAAGTGGCCGACACGCCGCCCTCGTAGCGGACGGACAGCACTTCGCCGGGGTTGCCGTCCTTGTCGTAGATCTTAAACGTCAGGACGTTGTTCTCGGTTTTATAGGAGTTCTCGACGACGTTGCCCGTTACCTGGATTTTCTGGTCCGGATAGGTGCCGGCCACGGCATCGGCGACAGTCGCGCTCTTCGCCGCGCCCGCTCCGCCGACCACCGCCAGGATGACGATCAAAACGATGACGATGATTCCCGTCACCGCCATCATGCGCCGCTTCGTCTTCGTGTTCACAGGTCCTCCCCCCAAGGTGGCTTGCATACGTTATCAGCATGCAACCATAGCGAAAACCTCGGGGATGTGCATCACCCAGATAGTGTAATTTGCCGTTTCGCAGGTGAAAACCCTATGCCGGGCGCAAGCAACGCGCGAGCTGGCGCACGTAACCGCGCAGAAGGGGCACGGCCGGGTTGTCGCAACGCTCGGAGGCGAGGAAGCGATACGGCAGCAGAATCTCGTCACAGGCGGAAAACGGCACCGCCAAGGCCCGCGGATACTGCTTCGCGAGGTACGCATCGGGCACGACGAGGACGACGCCCCCTTCGTCGAGAAACCGGCGATGGCTCGAAAGCTCCATATCGAGGCTTACCAAGACGGGCTCGACGCCACGCTGCAGGAATCGTTCGCGCACCACGCCCCGGCATCCGGAGTAATCGTAGGAAACGGCGAGCCGCTCCCCATGCAGGTCGCCGAGCGAGAGACATTGACGGGACGCAAGCCTGTGGGTGCGGGAGACGAGCGCGAACAGCGGCTGGCTGCCCAGAAGCAACGCATCGCAGGCCGCAACGGGCGCATCCCCCGTGACGATGGCCGCGTCGATCGCGCCCTCGCGAAGCGCCGCCAAACACGACTCGGAAGCGGCGTGCTCGATGCTCAGGTTGATTTGCGGGTGCGCAGAGGCGAAACGGGCGAAATCGCTGCTGCGGAACAGGATGCCGCGCAGAGGCGACGTCGCGAGGGCGAGCCTGACGGAAGCCGCCGCGGTGCCGTCGGCCTGCTGGTCGGCCACGATGCGGTTGATGTCGTCGACGCCGGCGAGCACGCTTTCGGCGCGGCGCAGGACCTCGGCGCCGATCGGCGTGGGGTGCAGCGTTTTCGCGCGTTGGTCGAGCAGCCGCACGTTCAGCGCGCGCTCGAGTTCGCGAACCGATTGAGAAACCGCCTGCGAGCTGACGTACATGTCTTTGGCTGCCGCGGTGAACGTTCCCTTGCGCGCCGCGGCGACGAAGCGCTCCAGCTGGATCAAGCTCGGACTCATGTCTTCCCCTTTGAGTTTCAAGCATGCATTATTTGCTACCCATATTTCCCACTTTGGGTACCTTCCCTGGGGTCAGGCTAGCACAACAGGGGCACGTCACGAGCTCGATTCCCGAAGAGCGTTCAATTATTTCGGCGCAGGTCAGATTAGCATTTTTTCTTTGTAACCGCCCGATTACGGAACAGCGGCGTCGCCGCTGGCAGAACCTTTGATTACGCGCCGCCTTCCCCGGCCGGCAGGGCACAAAAATGCCCCGGCGGACTTTCGCCCGCCGGGGCACGAGGACCAAAGCGCTAAGGCGTCTTCACGCACTGGCTAGACCAATACGCCCCGATCGCAAATGCGTCTTGGCACCAAGTCGAAAACTAGAGGATCTCGCTCTCGACGATGGCGTTCACCAGCACGGTCGCGACGCGCTCGCGAGCAACGTTGGAAAGCGGGTAGAGGGTGCGGGTTCCGTCAGGGTTCGCGTAACCGCTGACCAGGCCCTCCTGCACAGCCCATGCCATGGCGCTAGCCGCCCAAGAGTCCACGTCGCTGCCGTCGGTGAACTGCTGAAGCGCGGAGGCGTCGACCGACTCGTAATCATCGCCGGAAGCCTTGGCGATGATGGCGATGAGCTGCTCGAAGGTGACGTTATCGCCGGCACCGAAGGAACGCGTGCCGTCGGCGTTCTCGTAGCCGTCGATGATGTGGTTCGCCACAGCCCAGTTGGCAGCCGCGGTGTAGTACGCACCGGACTCGACGTCGGTCATGCCGGTCGCGTTCTCGGGATACGTCTCGGGGGAGTCGTACGCAGCGGCCTCGGCCGGCTCATAGTAGCGCCACAGGATGGTGGCCAGCTGTGCGCGCGTCATGGGATCGCCCACGCCGAACTTGCCCTTCTCGTAGCCCTGGATCAGGCCGGTCGCGCCGCACCAGGCAACGCTGCTGGCGTAGTACTCGGTGGCGTCCACGTCAGCGAAGGAGGCGGCGTCCCACAGCGCAGAGGGCTGGAAGATGCCGATCGTGTCCACGGGCTCTTCGCTCTCGTCGTTGCCGTCGTAGAAGGATGCGCGGGTGGAGCCGTTGTAGTACGCGTACTCGCCCCAAGCGGAATCCTTACCCGTGGTGTTCCACCAGTTGTAGCCCTGGGCGAAGTAGTCCTCCATGGTCGCCTCGGTGACATCGGTGTACACGACGTCGTCGGACTGATTGGTCATGTACGCGACGACATCGCCGACCTTGTCGATGTCGACATGGTAAACGTTGCTCACCCAGTATGCATAGGAAGCGTCCGCGTTATTGCCGTACAGCTCGGGGTAGACCTGGGAGAAGACCCATGCGGCGCGGGCGATCTTGTCGGCGGTGTAGTTGCGCTGGCAGTACAGCAGCGGGGACATGCCGTCCTCGGTAGCCGCCGTCGTGCCGTAACCCTGGTTGGTGGAGGTGCCGTAGTCGTCGCCGGCCAGGACGGAGCCGGTGAAGCCATAGCTCTCAGCCCACGCAGTGACGTTGTCGGCGTTCAGGGCCTCGGCGTTGTTGACGCCGGAGCTGTTCTTGCCGCCCGAGGTGCCCTGCAGGTCGGTGTTGACGGTGGAGTTGTAGATGATGATGTCGACGTCGGCCAGGGCGCTGGCGGAGTCGCTGGCGCTCACGGTGCAGGCCGGGTTGGACTTGAAGATGTCCTCGACCTTCATCACGATGCCGCCCTCGACCTCGTTGCCGCTGTCGAAGGTGTCGGTGATGAAGGGCAGCACGCCGTGGTAGTCGAGGTTGATGGTGCCGTTGTTGGCGGCGTAGCCGGAGCCAGCGGTGGAAGCGTCCTTAGCGGAGGCATGCTCGTTGGTGTCCTCGCCCGTGAGCAGGCCCTCGGCCGTGGGCACGAAGAAGTAGCCGGTGCCGTCCTCGTCAATGGCGTACAGGTAGGCGACCGTCTTCTGGGCGGTCACGTCCTGGTCGAGCTGGGAAGCGCAGTACAGCAGGTTGCCGCGGATGGACTTCTCGTAGGCCAGCGCGCCGATCTCGGTGGAGTTGCCGTCGTAGCGGGTGGTGAGGCCCGTCTCATCCTTCACGCCCTCGGCAGCGATGGACAGCTGCTCGATGGAGTAGAGCTGCGTCCACATGTTGGAAGCGTCGTTGTTGGTGAAGGTGGGGTTGTACGCACCGCCCGTAGAGGCAGCCCACTGGTAGATGTTCGTGTCCTCGACGTCGAAGTTGCCCCAGGAGGTGGACTTGTTTGCGCCGAAGATGATCTCGGGCAGGTACTCGAGGCCGTTGACGGTGGAGCCGCCGCCGTTGGCCAGCGTGGAGGCCACGCCGTTGGAGTCACCCCAGGAGGACTCCTCCGGGTTGGCGACCCACGTGGTCGCCGCCGGGGTGGCGCTGCTGCCGGTCATGGCGTTGTACATCAGGTTGGCATAAAACGGGTTGGGGTTCTCGTTGACCGAGGTGGCCCAGATGGCCAGGCCGGCGCCCTTGATGCCCGCGAGATCCTCGGCGGTGTACTGGTCGTACTGGGCGTCCTGCCACTTGGAGGGGCTGGCCGCGGTGAAGTCGAAGTTCGTGTTGGAGATACCCAGGAAGTCCGGGCCGGCGCTGCCGGCGCGCACGCCGTAGGTCTTCAGGATGCTGGTGTAGTCCACCGACACGGCCTTGTCGGGGGCGCTCCAGTAGCTGTCGTTCGCAAGTGCCGAACCCGCGGTGACGGGAACGAGCGACGTTGCGAGGGCGACGGCGGCGACGCCGGCGCCGAACTTGTGCAGGTTGCTTTTCGCCATAAGTCGATTCCTTTCTTGCTTTTCCTTTTCCTTATGCGTTTCGAACCCCTATGTTCACCGGATGTGGAAAGCACCCGGAAAACGACTGTAGAAAATAACCGGTTAGTGCTTGCGGACCAGCACGTCGTCCCCGATGGGGACCGCGATGCTCGACAGGATGGATTCTATCACTTCCGAGGATATTCTTCCCTGAGATTTAGCTTCTCGGGTGAGGGCGATTCGGTGTCCGAGCGTATAGGGCGCCAAACGCTTCACGTCCTCGGGCAGCACGTAGGCGCGCCCGCGCGCGAGGGCCCAGGCGCGCGAGAGCGAAACGAGCGCGATGCCGCCGCGCGGCGAGGAGCCGATGCGGATGTCGGTGCGGTTGCGCGTGGCGGTGACGATCTCGAGTATGTAGCGGAACACGTCCTTGGAGATCTCCACCTGCGCGGCCGCGTCGCGCAGGCCGTTCACCTCCTCGATGGTGGCCACCGGCTTGATGGCGCGCTTGGCGCTGTCGCCGAGCTCGAGCATGCGCAGCTCGTCGGCGAAGTCGGCGTATCCCATGGAAAGCTTGATGAGGAAGCGGTCGAGCTGCGCCTCGGGCAGCGGGAACGTGCCGTACTGCTCGATGGGGTTTTGCGTGGCGAGCACCATGAACGGATCGTCGAGCTTGAAGGTTTGCGAATCGACCGTGACCTGCCGCTCCTCCATGGCCTCAAGCAGCGCCGACTGGGTTTTGGCGCTCGCGCGGTTGATCTCGTCGGCCAGCACCAGGTTGCTCATCACGCCGCCGGGGCGGAACTCGAAGGCGTTGGTCTGCTGGTTGTAGACGGAAAAGCCCGTCACATCGGAGGGCATCACGTCGGGCGTGAATTGGATGCGTTTGAAGCCGCAGTCGATGGATTTCGCCAGCGTCGAGGCGAGCGTGGTCTTGCCGGTGCCGGGCAGGTCCTCCAGCAGCACGTGCCCGCGCGCGATGAGGGACAGCACCACCAGCTCGACCGCGTCATGCTTGCCTTGGATGACCGTCTCGACGTTGGCGACGACCGCGGCTATCTTGTTCGCGGCCTTGGTAGCCACAGGTTCGCTTAGCATTCGCTCATTCCTTTCCTTGTGCATCGGCACTGCCGTCGAACTCGGGCGCGCACATGCGCATCACCTCGTCCTTGCTGTTCACGAATTCGACCACGCGCACGTCAAGGCCGTAGGCCTGGCGCATGTTGCGCTCGGTGATGACCTCGGCGGCGGGCCCGAAGCTCATCGGGGCGCCCGCCTTCAGCAACACCACGTTCGAGCGGCACATGAACGCGTGGTCGGGGCTGTGCGTGGTCATGAGGACCGCATAGCCCTGCTCGGCCAGCCAGCGCACCTTGCCGATGACGCGGATGGCGTTGCCGTAGTCGAGCGCGGCCGTGGGCTCGTCGAGCACGAGCAGCTGCGGCTGCTGCGCGAGCGCCCGCGCGATCATGACGAGCTGCAGCTGCCCGCCGGAGATGTCGGTGTAGGGCCGATCGGCCAGGTCGCGCACGCCCATGTCGCGCATGGCGCCATCCACGATGCGGTGGTCCTCCTCGGTCGGCTGCGAGGCGCCCACCTTGTTGACGCGGCCGAGCATGACCACGTCCTTCACGCGGTACGGGAACGGCGGCACGTGGTTCTGGCTCGCGTAGGCCACCGTCTGGGCCAGGCGGCGCGGGCTCCATTTCGCCACGTCCTCGCCGTCGATGAGGATGCTGCCCGCACGCGGGGGCATAAGCCCGAGCAGCGTTTTGAACAGCGTGGTCTTGCCGCAGCCGTTCGGGCCGAGCACGCAGCACACCTCGCCGGATGCGACCGTGAAGTTCACGAAGCGCTGCACCGGGTCGCACCCGTCGTAGCCGCAGCTCACATCTTTGACTTCCAATCTCATGCGTGCACACCTCCCTTACAGTCGAAACGATTTGAAGAAATACTTGAAGTTGCCTAAATAGGTACGCGACGCCTTCCAGAACGCCAGGTAATAGGCGACGAAGGGCACGATGTCGTCGTCGGTGGGCACGCGCGAGCCGAAGGTTATCTCCTCGTAGACGCGCGTGAGCTCGACAAACGGCACGCCGGCGGCCGCGTCGAAGATGGCCATGCGCGAAGATTGCGCGCGGGCGAACTCGGAGAGCGTGAAGCCGGGCGGCACCGTAAAGCCAATGCGCGAGAAGCGCGAGAGCAAGAACTGGTAGATGCCGCGCGCCTGGTCGGGAGCGTCGGCGGCGAGCAGGGCCCGCAGGCGCGTGATGCGCCGGCGACGGCGCAGGGCGAACAGCGCCGCGATAAGCAACGCCGTAAGCGCAATGGCCGCAAGCACCACCACGATGAAGGGGAACACGGTCGAATACGACTGCGCGTCGTAGTCCTGCTCGAGCGAATCCTGGTCGAGGCCGCCGTCTTTCGCGCCATCGGTTCCCGCCCCGGAATCGGTCGTGCCACCTCCCAAGGTTTCCTGGTCGAGCACCTGTTGCGCCGATATGACCACGTCCGATTCGCCGCGCACCAAATCGTCGGTGGTGTAGCGGTATTCGTCGTCGAGCAGGTGGTCGCGGTCGGTCGTCAGCTCGAGGTTCAATGTGGGCTGCTCCTCGGCCACGCCACGGACCAAGTCGACGGGCAGCTGCCGGTATTCCGTGATGAGCTTGATTTCCAACACCCCGGGGCCGGCTGGCGCGATGACCAAAAACCAGACGGCGAGCGCCGCCGCGCACGAGGCAGCCACCACGGCAAGCGAGGCCGCCAGGCCCGCCGCGCGGGAGGCGCCGCGCACGACGTCGGCGCCCTCGAGGCCCGCCACGAAGTTGCGATAGATGACCAGCGCGAGCGACGCCGCCGCGGCCGCGATGCTTAGCACCAGGTCATTGCGCTCATAGAACGCCTGCACCACCGAGCAGGAGAACGCCACCACCAAAAACCACAGCGCGCCGCCGGCCGTGCGGCGCGACAGCAGAAACGACGCCGTCGCCGAAAACGCGATGCACAGCACCAGATACAGGTAGTTGCCTTCGGCATCGGCATAGGGGTCTTCCCCGCTTGAAAGCGCAAGGGCGGCCGCCACCATCGCGGCGAGGGCGGCGACGTAGACCACGGCGCCCGCCGCCATGCGCCTGCGCCGGTAGGATGCCGCATACAGCAGCGCAAGCAGCACGGCGCACGCGCAGAAGGAAAGCGGGACGCGCGCCGGCACGCTCGACAGGAAGAAGGCGTTCTCGATGACGCAGGCGAAGCTTCCCGCCGCCACGAGCGCAAGCGCGAACTCCCCCGCCTGCGACTTCAGATATCGAAGGAGCGTCATGCCATCACCCGCCTCGTGGCAAGTTCGGTCGATTCGAGCACGTAATACGGGATGCCCGCCTGCCCCAGCTGCGCAAGCGGCGCGAGGAATTCCGTGCGCGCACGTCCGATCAGGGACGCGGGAACCACGAGGAAAAGCATTGCCTGACGCCTGCGCGCGGCGACGTCTTCAAGGGCCGAAAGGACGTCCTCGTCAAGGCGGGCGGTAATGAACGCGATATTGCTCGCACCCTGGGAGCCGGTCCCTTCCTGCAGGAACATCTCGATGGGAATGGACGAAGCGCGACGGATGTCGTCGGAAGAGACGGGGACGGCCGGCGCGGCATCGGCGGCGTTGCCGGTCGCGGACTTGCCCTCGGCTTGCAGGCGGTCCGCCCCCGTCAACCCGGCGGCGGACGCGCCGGCGGCAAGCGACACGATGCGATGCGCCGACAGGATCAGCTCGTCGGCGTCCTCTTCCCCGGCCAGGCAGATGCTCGCCGGCTCGAAGCCGCGGCCGAGATAGCGGATGGTGCACTCGACGCCCTGGGAACGGGCGAAGCGCGACAGCGACGCCGCGCCCTCCATCATGCCGTCGAACAGGCTCATGAGCTCCTCGCGGTCGCCCGCCGGCGCGAACGGGTCGATGATGGCGGAGACGCTCGGCGTGACGTAGGTTTCGAACAGGCGCGTGTACATGGTGTTGGTGGCGCTGCGGGCGGTGAGGTTCCAGTGCACGGTTTTGAGCGGGTCGCCGAAGCGGTACTCGCGCACGCTCGCGTAATCGGTGCCGTCGGCGGTGATGGGTTTCACCATGCTCGCGGATTCCTCCTCCGCTTCCGAAATGTCGACGTCGGAAAGGTCGAACAGGCGCGGGCGCACGACGACCTGCCGGCGATAGGCATTGGGAATGGTACAGCTGAACAGGCCGAACAGGTCGCTGATACGCACGCTGTCCACGCCGGCGGAATAGCGCCCGAGGTGCGTGAAGCCCGCATCGAAGTCGAACGTGCTCACCTCGCGCGGCCCAAGCGGAACGGTCATGGTGCGCAGGGCGTCGTATTCGCCGAACAGGTCGGTGATGTAGAAGGACACGACGACGCGCGGGTGCGGCAGGATGGAGCCGTTGGAAAGCGTGACGGAAAGCCCCACCGACTCCCCGCGCTCGCACGAGCGGCGCATGCCGTCCTCGCTCAGCGAGAACGTGCGCTTGAGGATTTGCAGATACGCGAACGACGAGGCGAGCGCGAGCACGACCATGATGAGCGGGACGTAGCTGATCGGGTGTGCCACGAGCGCCACGGGCACCCCGCACAGCAGCAGGGCCGCCACCAGCAGCAACGCCCGCCCCACGCGCGAGACTTCCCCCGCGCGGCGCGCGGGCGCGGGCGCGGCCGGGGCGTGGGCAGTCGCGGCGGACGCTTTCCTTCCAAACGGCGCGCGCACGCTAATCGCCCCATTTCTGCGACTGAATGGCCACGGCCCACACGAAGAACGGGATCACGACCACGGACACGAGCGTGCCGACCGGCACCGATACCGACCCGATGATGGCGAAATGTTGGAACGCGACGCAGGTCAGGAGCACGATGGTGCCCAAGATGCAGTTGCCCAGAAGCTGGTAGCGGAACTCGGCGGGCATGAGGTAGCGCACCAAAAACGGCACGGCCAGCGACAGCATCGCCACCTGGCCGATCGACGCGATGGCCGCCAGCTGCATCACCGAGCCGAGCACGAGGGAGAGCGCCCGCAGCGTTCGCGGGCGGACGCCCATGAGGCGCCCCTCCTCGTCGGAAAACGACACGAGGTTGAGCTTGAAGCGCAGCACGAACACCGGCACGAGCGTCGCGACGAACACCACCGCGACGACGAGCCAGGTTTGCGGGTAGGCGAGCACGTTGCCCGCCTGCTGGATGTTGTAGAAATGCTCCCACGTGTCCATGTCCATGCCGAAGTTCGACACGTAGGAAACCACGCCGCCGAGCAGCTGGCAGACCACCGTGCCGAGCAGCAGCATGTCGAAGACGTTGAAGTCGCGCCCCGAAACCAGGCGCGACACCCCGATGACGAACACGACCGCCAGCGCGCCGCACCCGTACACCAGCGCCAGATAGAGCGGCATGTTGTCGGCAGCGGAGGTGTAGCCCATAAACGCGAAGATGACGACGCCGATGGACACGCCGTCGGAGACGCCGAGTGCCGTCGGCGTGGCGAGCGGATTGCAAAACGACGTCTGGAACAGCATGCCGGAGGTCGCGAGCAGGATGCCGCAGGCGATAACCACGAGCGTGACCACGCCACGTTGAATGACCAGCTGGTAGATGACGGTGGGGTGCTCGAGCTCGAAGGCCGCGAGCAGCGCCCCCGCATGGTTGGTGATGGTGCTGTCGAACAGGGGCATCACCGTGATTTGGAACCACAGCGCGTAGGAGTCGGCCACGTCGGCGGGAGAATAGATGACGCCGCCCGCGCCCATGGTGTCGACCCCGTAATACGGCAGGCACATCGACAGGGCGCTGATGGCCAGCACGATGAGCACGCCGAGCACCACGGTCTGGCGCACGCTGCGCCTGCTCGCGACGCGGCTCGCGTGCACTTCGGAAAACGCGCTTAAGGCCTCGGCGGTCTGCGGGGCCGCGAAGGCGTTGGATTCCTGCAGCCTGCGCGCCGCTTCGATAAGGCTGCGCGCGCGTTGCTTGGAGCTATCGCCAGCCATGGCCCGCCTCCCCCCTCTGACGCAGGATGACGACCATGAACAGGCAGGCGCCCACGATAGAGCACACCGGACCGGCGGCATACGGCGAGGTCAGGGGCAAGCCCGATTGGCAAATCCATTGGATGACGGAAATGAGCGACCCGCCGGTGAGCATGCTTGCGGGCAGAAGGAAGCGGAAATCGGGCCCGACGATGCGCCGCGCGAGGTGCGCCGAGATGAAGCCGAGAAAGGCGACGTGCCCGCAAAACGATATCGCCAGGCCCGTCATCACCGTGCACAGCGCGATCATGAGATAGCGCGTGCGCTTGACGTTGATGCCCATGGTCGACGCCACGTCGTCGCCGAACGACAGCAGCGCAAGCCGATTGCGCAGCAAAAGCACCGCGACCATGCATGCCACGATCGGCGCGACCACGACGAGCAGGTCGCGGAAATAGTACGTGTTGATCATCGTGTAGTTCTCTATCTGCGCAAGCTCGGTGGCAACGTCGGTGCTTCCGTCCATGGTGAAGTAGTAGCGCGCGAACTGGATGACCGCCGTCACGCCCACCGAGAACACCTGGCCGAAGATGATGACGATGACGTTGGAGAGCCTTCCCCGCCCTAAAAACGTGGTGAGCGCCATGACCAGCCCCACGACAACGAAGCAGCCGGCAATGGAGCACAAGCAGCGCCCGTAGTGCAGATAGAACCAGGCAAGCGGGTCGAGCGAGGACTCCCAGGCGGCGATGTCGGAGACGGTCACGCCCGCGGCGCTCGACTGCATCACCGGGGTATAGGCCTTCAGCCACAGCACGTAGACGAGCGCGCCAAGGGCGCCGCCGCTCATCACGCCGAGCGTTTTCGGCGCCGCGAGGGGGTTGTTGAACGCGCCCTGGAAGGTGGAGCCGCACAAGCCGAGCGCCGCGCCGCCCACCGCGCACACGAGCACCGCCATGAAGCGCGTCTCGAATGCGGCGCCGTTTCCAGTAAATACCCCGATGAAGGCTGCGAGGTTGGCGCTCACGTCCTGCAGAAACGCCGCGAGCGGGTAACTGGTGAGCGCGGCGGCGAACGCGTGGGTCGGCAGCACGTTGGCGGACACGAAGATGGCGGCGAACACCACCGCGAGCACGAGCACGCGCCGCGACTCGATGCGCATGCCGTGACGTTCCTCGACGTCCTGCGCGAAGGCGTTGCCGCCCGCCTGCACGCTGATGCGCTCCTTGGCGCGGCGGTCGCGCTCCTCGCGCACTGCCTTGCGTATGCCCGGTTGCCACTTGCGCATGCCCTAGAGCCCCTTGTCCACTACTACGCGCTCGTAAGCGCTTTGCGCCTCGGCGGCGTCCATGCGATAGAAGGTTTCGTAAAAACTCACCACTGCGTCGGAAAGCTGCTGCTCGGTATAGGAGCAGATCGGGCTGTAGTCGCTGTTGGCGGGCGCGGCGGAATAGATGCGCGCGAGCCATACCGCCTCCAGCACGCACTCCATCGACCCTTCCGTCCAGCTGCCCAGAAGCCCGCTCGGGTTCGCGCGCACGGTATCGGAGGCGCTCACGCCCTGATCGAGGAACACGCTGCCCTTGGCGTTGTCGGTCGTCGAGCCGATGATGGACACCGACGACGCGCCGACGGTTTCCATATTGTTCGGCGACTGCTTGTTCCACGGGAGGATGGAGTACGGGTTGAGCGGGTCGCTTGAAAGCATCTGCGCCACGACCGACTGCTTGACCTCCTCCGACGTCGAGCTTCCCGACGACGACACGATGAGATAGGGAAACGCCGCCGAGCCGAGCCCGTCGCCGAAGTTGCTGCTCGAGGTGGTGTTGATGCGGTCCTCGGTGCCCAGCAGCACCTTCGAGGCGCAGCGGGCAAGCTGCGAAGAGCCCGAGGTGCTCGAGAAGAAGCTCAGGTCGAAGTACGCGCCCGTCACCACGCCGTAGAGCATGGCGGTGTCGTTTTTCGGGGACGAGGAGTTCACCACGTCCGCGGCGCGATCCCATACGCCGGCGGCCTGGGCCCAAAACGACAGCGGCGAGGAAGCGGTGCTGCCCGTGAACAGGATGCCGCTTTCGGAATCGAGCACGTACGAGCCGTTCGTATAGCCGATGCCGCGCACATAGCTGGTGCCGATGGCGGCGAAGGTGTGGTTGGTGCGCGCGCCGGAGATGGGGCAGCTGTTATACGAGGTGAGCAGGCGCGATCCGCTCGTCGACTCGTCGCGGGCGGCAAGCGTCCCCCCGTGCGAGTCGGCCGCCTGGGTTACCAGGTCGCTCACGGTCTGCCAGTACGCCTCGGCGTTGCTTTTCGCCTGAGGGGCGGTGGCGCTTTGCGAAAGCACCTCGCCGACGACGTTGGCCGCGTCGAGCATGCCCTGCACCGACGAGAAATCGACGGGGATATAGGTGATGCCGGCGCGATCGAGCACGCTGAGCGCATCGGCGCTGAAGCGGGACTCCAAGTCGCCCTGCGCCTGGTCATAGAGGATGACGCCGCCTTCGCCGCACGCGCTCGCCAAGGCCTCGGCATCCGCAAGGTCGCCCGGCGCGTCGCCGTCGGAGCTCCATAGAAGCGCGGTCTGCGCGAAATCGGAGGGAAGCTCGTCGGCGAACACCTCCGCGAAGCTGCCGAGCGACGAGGTCGCCGTGCCGTAATACGTGGCCTCGTCCATGGCCGCGAGCGCCCCGCCGCCGCCAAGCGCCTCGACGAGCACCGCCGCCTGGCCGCAAGCCGCTATCTTGTCCGCGTGCGGGGGCTCGGCGAAGCCGTTGTTGGGATCGTAGATCTTGCGCTCGCCGTTGTAGCCGCCCGAGGTGCCGTTCGTGCCGCCGTCGCCCGCATCGGCGCCCGCGTCCGCGGCATTCTCGCCGACGCCTATCGCCTGCTGCACGACTTCGGTGGACTCGGTGCGCGCCGCCTCGCCCTCAAGCTCGCTGCGCTCCTGGGCCGACAGGTCGGTTTCCGTCGGCGTTTGGGAATCGCTTTCCGAGACCGACGAGGGCTGCGAGAAGTCGAGCTGCACCGGCTCGCTGGATTGCACGCCGTAAAAGCGCGGGTCCAAGTCGAACACCGAGCGGAAGGCGTTCATGTTCGTGGTCGGCTTGTCCGAATAGGTGACCAGGTTCTGCACCTGGGTCGAACGCGTCGATTCGTCGGCCCAATCGAGCGAGGAAAGCTGGTCGCTCGTGGTTTCCGCCCGCGGGTCGTTGACGATCGTGCGCTGAGGGTTGTTCTCGTCGACCTGGTCGGCGAACGGGGAAATGATGACCTCGGTGAAGAAATCGGTCGGGCGGCACGAGCACAGAAGCGCCGCGCAGGACGCGACGAGCGCGCAGGCGACGACGACGCGCACAAGGCGCGAAGCCGGGCCGCAGGCGCGACCGCCGCGTCCCACAGCTTCACCGCGCACAGCTGAGCGCTTGCGATATATGCTCGAAAGCCCCCGCATCGGCCTACTTGCACCTTCTTAAGACCGGCGCCGCGGCTGCGCAGAGCACGCCGACGGAGATGAGGAACGGGATGCTTGCCGACAGGGGCGCGGCGCTCATCTGGGACGAATCACGGGAAGCCGACGAGGCGCCGCGCTCGGCCGCGCCGGTGGCGCCTTCGGAAGCGGGCGCGGCGGACGCAAGCGAAACGTCCGCCGACGCCGAGGCCGCAGACGTCTTCCCCGACGCGCTTGCCGCGCCGCTCGTTCCCACCGCGTACGTGGCGGCCCCGCCGTAGGTCGCGACCACGGTCGTGGCGACGGAGCCGCCCGTTGAGGTATTGCCGCCGGAGCCGTCGTCGTCGGAAACGGCGTCTTCGGTGTTTGTCGAGTCGTTCGAGCCGGCGTCGCCGCCACGGCCGGGACGGGTGATGTCGATGCCGGCATATTCGTCAACGTTGCTCGTCACCGCGCCCATCACCTGGTCGAACACGCTGTCCGTCTCCCAGATGGCGCCGAAGGCCGACCCGGTCCACTCCGACGAGGAAAGCTGCGCGGCGCACGTATCCCCGCCGCGCCCGGCGAGCAGGATCACCCCGACGTTTGCCGAAGCGCCGTGCAAATAACGCGCGATGAGCTTCGCGTCTTCGGTGCTGAGCGCCGTGAGCACCAGGCCCTTCTCGTGCCCGGCGAAGGTCAACGCCGCCACGGCGTCGGCGGGCGCGAAGGAGTCGACGACGGCGACCGCGGCCATCGATGCCGCTTCCCGCTGCAGCAAATCATCGGCGAGCGCCACGGAGAACGCCCCCGCCGTATCTTCGGCGCCCGTAAGGCGCGACACGGTCGTCGTCGCGGCGAGCGCGCCTTCGAGTGCCGCATACGCCTCATCGCCGAAGGCGGTCTGCGACCCCATGACGACGACCTGCTTGAACTCGCTTAAGCACGCGAGGGTCTCCTCGGACACCGACCCGTCGTCATCGGTCGCGAACACGGGCGCCTTCATGGAGTATGCCCAGTTCGCAGCCGCAGCGTAATATTGTTCGTACAGCGAAGGCACCAGCACGGCGACCTCGCCCCACGGATAGGCGCTCGCCGACGCGCCTAAGCGGGCGCGATTGCGTTCGAACGCGCGATAGCACTTCACCGCATACGCCGACAGCTCGATCGCGCCGTCGGAATCGGTGCGCGAGAACACGAGGTCGTCGTCGGAAGAGGTCGACCTGCCGGCGGCGTCGGTGCGGGGGTTCACGGAAAAGCCGAAGCTCGCGGAATCGGAATCGTCCACGTTCACGGCGCCCCCGACAAGCCCGGCATAGCCCGCGGCGACGAGCGCCCCCGCGCCGTCGCAGGCGCCCACGGTCACGGCATACGCGCGCCCCGAATAATCAAGCGATGACGTCTGGGAATACGCATGCCGCGCCGCGTTCGCGGTGCCCGACACGGTATCGGAAAATCCCGAGACCACGGTGCCGGCATGGCTCTTCACGACGATCCATTCGTCAAGCTCTCCGGTATACCCGCTCGCCTCGGTCGGCACCACGCATGCCAGATATGCGCCCGTCCCCAGCGAAAGCGACGCGTCGACAAGCTCGCCCGAATCGGCATCGTAGCGCTTATACGTCACGGAATATTCGGAAGCGTCAAGCTGCGATCCGTCGGCGGCGCGCACCGTGAAGCCGTCGACGAGCCCGCCAGCCGTCGCATCGTAGGTATACCAGGGGTCGCGCTCGCCATCGAGCGAGACGATCTGATACGACGACCCGCCAGCGTAGCGCGCCGGGTCGAAGGCGCAATCGGCCTGCTGCGACTCGCTCAAGTTGCGGTCGCACGCCAGATACAGCGCCGTCTGCGCCGCCGCATCAAGCCTGCCTGCGGAAAGGTCGCTCTCCTTCACCAGGTACGCCTTGCACGATTCGGTCAAGCCCTCGCGCCGCGACTGCGTGTCGGTGAGCTTCCAAACCCAAGTGCCCTCGCCAAGGCCCGCGGCACGCGCCGCTTCTGCCGGGGAGGGCGCCACGCCATCGGATTCCGTCTGCGCATACAGGCTTGCATCGGCCATGTTCGCGGAAAGCGCCTCCGAAGACGTGGCGATATCCGCCACCGACGTGCCCGCCGCATATTCGACGCGCGCCAGACGCGTCGAGCCGGAAGCATCCGCCGCTTCGGCGTCCTCGGCACTCGCATAGTAATCGACCGCGTAGTAACGCGTCGGGACCTTCTCCACCACCGAGGCCTGCGCCGACTCGTCGTACCAGATATCGACGAACTTGCCGTTGGCCATGGACGCGGAGGGGTTGCCCCAGTACGTCTGCTTCGATTCGAAGACGAGCGACTCGAGCTTGTTGCATCCCGCGAAGAACGTGGTGGTGCCCGTCAGGTAGCTAAACGCGCCGTTGACGTTGCCGGCGGCGAACGTGACGCTGCGCAGGTTCGAGCAGCCGGAAAACGCGCTCGAGCCTATGCCCTCGCGCGCCACCGGGCCGGACTGGTTGTGCCAGTACGGGTCGAAGCCCGACTTGAACGCCGAGCCCGTGGCGATGACCTGGTTCGTACCGGGATTGTTCTGCGCGAACGTGCGGTACGCGTCGGCCTTGCGCGTGGCGCTTTCGATATTGGGGATGGTGATGGCCTCAAGCGACACGCAATTCGCGAACGCGGAGTTGCCGATGGCGACCGCGGAACCGATGAACGTCACGCCGAGCTTCATGTCGGGCGCGAAGTCGACCGAGACGAGCGAGGAACACTTCGCGAAGGCCGAAGCCCCTATCCCGCCCACAAACGAGCTGCTCATCGCGCCGGCCGTCGCATAGGCTTCCGCATCGCCCGTCAGGTCGCCGGTAAAGGAAACCTCGGTGAGCGCCGCGTTTGCATATACCGCGTACGCGACGACGGTACGTACGCTCGCGGGAACCTCGTAGGTGCGGTCGGCCTTGGCGCGCGGGTAGCACATAAGCGCGACGGGGTTGCCGTCGGCGCCCTTCGCGAAGAGCACGCCGTCCGCGCTCATGAGTGCCGGCGAGCCGTCTTCCACCTCGATGGAAACAAGCGCGGTGCACTCCGGTAGGCACGCGTCGGCATTGCTTGTGGCAAGGGCGTTGTAGAACCGGTAGCTTTCAATGGAAGCGGGAAGCGACAAAGC
>CAVCPR010000019.1:0-22814 GCA_963604235.1 Anaerovoracaceae bacterium
TGCCGCCGCCGGCAGGCGCCCATTCCGCAAGGGCGTTTTTCGTCAAACCTCCCGCCCATATGCCCGGACGCTGACAGCGGGCACGGGATGGACGCCCGCCGGCGGCGGCGATGGGGAAAGGAGAAGGCCGTGGAGACAGACGACCTGAAAGAGGCGCTCGAACGCCGCGCCGAGACGCTTGAGAGCGGCGTCGGCCTGCGCAAGCGCTCCGTGCGAATCCACCTCGCGGCGGCGCAAGAGGCCTACGTGAAGGGCGACATGGCCAGCGTGGCGGGGCAGCTGCATTCCGCGCTCGAAGTGCTCGCCGAGTACGAGGCGCACAAGGCGCGCGCCGAGCAGACGCGCCAGATTCTGGGCTGGCTGTGATGGCGATGGAGAGCCTGGAGGAAATCGAGCAGGCCCGCGCCTGGTGCGTGTCGGCGCAGCGCGACATCGCCCGCCTCATCGACGCGCTCGACGGGCTTCTGGGCATGGGCGCCGCTCCTTCCGAGGGCGGCGGGCTGGCCGAGATGGCCCGCGACGCGGGGCTTCCGCGCAAGCGCTACTACACGCTGGCCGAGGCGGCGAGGGCGTCGGGCGTGCCGCGCGCCACGCTCTACCGCGAGGCGGCGGCGGGGCGCTTGCCGACGTGGATGCCGGCGGACGCCCAGAGGGGCAAGCTCGTGGGCACGAGGGAATTCGACGAATGGATGGCGGCCGGCGGCGCGCGGTGACGCGCCGAGATGGAAGAGAGGCAAACGATGGATGCGAGGAATAACGCGGCCGAGGATTGGAGCCCGATGGCCGCGGCATTGGAGATGCCCGAACAGGGTAGCACATTGCGCGACGACTGGCGATTCGCGCTCGAATCGCTCGGCGTCCGCGAGATGTTCGCGGGCTTCGGGCTTCGCGAGCTCGCGCTTTCCGCAGCGGGCGGGGCGCTCGTCTGGGGCGGCGCGCTGATGCTGCTGCTGGGCTGGGGCTAGGGGCCGGGCATGAGCCAATGCGACGAGATCCTGCGCCACATGCGCAAGGTGGGCCCCATCAACGGGGCCGAGGCGTTCCGCCTGTACGGGTGCATGCGCCTGCCCGCGCGGGTGAGCGACCTGCGCCGCATGGGGTATCCCGTGCGCAGCCGCAGGGTGAAGGTGAGAAACCGCCGCGGCGAGGCCGTGAGCGTGTCCGAGTACTACATGGAAGGCGAGGAATGAGCACAAACGACCAGGAACCGCGGTGCGCCGAAGAGCGCGCGTTCACTTGGTTTCCCAAGCTGACGCGCGTCATGGGCGCCCTGCCGCCCGAGAACGTGGCGGAATTCGCGCTGGCGGTCGCCGAGTACGGCACCAACGCCGTCGAGCCGTCCTTCTCGTCGCCGATTCTGGCGGCCGTGTTCGAGGGCGTGCGCGAGGATATCGACAACTCGCTGACCGCGCGGCGCCGCAACAAGGGCGGCAGGCCGAGGAAGGGCGGCGAGACGGAAGCTCCGGAAACACGGGAAAAACCGGTTTCCGAAAACGAAAACCAGTTTTCCGAAAACGAAAACCCACGGAAACCGGTTTCGGAAAACGAAAACCGGTTTCTTAAAGACAAAAACCCGACGAAACCTGTTTCGCAAAACGAAAACCTGCGGAAACCGGTTTCGGAAAACGGAAACCCCCCTTATATAAACCAAGCCATACCAAGCCAAGCCATGCCAAACCAAAAAGGGAGGGGCGCGCGCATGGCGCGGCCCACGCTCCAAGAGGTGGCGGCGGAAATCGAGGCGAAGGGCTACCGGGTCGACGCCGAGGCCTTCATGGCCTTCTACGACTCGAACGGCTGGAAGGTGGGCAAGAACCCCATGAGGTCGTGGAAGTCCGCCCTCGTGACGTGGGAGCGCCGCGACGGCGCGGCGGGGAAGGGGGCGGGAGATGCAGACTTTAGCCGATTCGGCTAGCCCGCTTCTGGCCCGGCTGCAGGCGGTGCGCGCATCGGTCACGCCCGAGCGGCAGGCCGAGATAGACGCCGCCGTCGCGGCGGACCGCGCCCGGGACGCGCGACGCCGCGTCGTCGCCGTGGGGATGCCGAGCATCTTCGAGCGCACGCCCATCGACAAGGCGCCGCCGCGCGCCCGCCGCTGGGCGGACGCGGCCGTGGGCGGCTCGCCGCGCAACCTCGTGGTGATGGGCAACTCCGGGGCGGGCAAGACCGAGGTAGCCTGCGCGCTGCTCGCCGACCTCGCCCTGCGCGCCCCGTGCCGCTTCGCCACGTTCGGCGACGTGCTGCGCTCGGTGCGCGAGACCTACGGCGGCGAGGGAAGCGAGCGCGGCGCGCTGGCGGCGTGGACGGGCTGCCGCATCCTCTGCCTGGACGATTTGGGCAAGGAGCGGCCCACGCCCGACGCGCTCGACAAGCTCTTCGCGCTGCTCGACGCGCGGTACCGAGGCGGGCGCCCGACGCTCTTCACGACGCAGTACCTGAGCCCGAGCGAGCTGGGGCGGCGCCTGATGGAGGGCGGCGGCGACAAGCCCACCGCGCAGGCCATCGTGCGCCGCGTCTACGGCATGGGCGAATACAAGGCGGAGGTGGTCCGATGCTAGGTACAACGACGAGGATCTGGGTCGTCTCGACGGGGAGCGGCCCCGTCGCCGCCTACGACAGCTTCGCCGGCGCCCGCAAGTACGCCGCGTCGCTGAAGGCGGCGGGCGTCGCGATGGTGACGGTCAAGGTCGTGAGCCTCTACGGGGGCCAGTGATGGCGAGCGCGAGGCGCAACGGGCGCACCGGCGCGTGGGAGGTGCGCTGCTACGCGGGCATCGACGCCGCGACCGGCAAGAAGCGCAACCTCTCGCGCACGCTCGCCCCGGACGCCACGGACGAGGAAATCGAGGCCGCCAAGCGCGACCTCGACCGGATAGCGGCGTTCTGCCGCGGCGCGGGCGTGTCGTGGACGGTCGACGGGCTTCTGCGCTACGACCTGGAGCGGCTGCCGTCGCTGGGGATGAGCCCGACGACGGTGGACGGCTACGCGTCGTACCTGCGCTGCTACATCGAGCCGCTCATGGGCTCGGTGCCGGTCGCCGACGCCCGGCCGTACGCCTTCAGCTCGATGCTGAGGCGCATCACGGCCGAGGGCGGCAAGGACGGGCGCCCCGTGTCGCCGGCGACGGCGCGCAAGGTGCTCGCGTGGCTGTCCGGCGCGTTCGGGCGCCTGGCCTCCGAGGGCGTGATAGCGAGCAGCCCCGTGGCGGGCGTCAAGCCGCCCAGGCAGTCGCCGCCCGAGTCGATGGCGCTTTCCGCCGACGAGGTGGGCAGGCTTTCCGCGCTGCTCGAAGTGGAGGCGGGCGACCCGCGCGCCGACGCGCTGTCGCTGTGCCTGGACACGGGGCTGCGGCGAAGCGAGCTCGCGGGCCTGCGCGTCGGCGACTTCAGCGAGGCCTTCGGGCAGGTGAGGGTGGCGCGCGTGCTCGTCGAGACGAGCGCGGGAATCGTCGCCAAGGAGCCGAAGAGCTCAGCCTCGAAGCGCTGGGTGCCCGTGCCCGGGGCGGCGGGAGGGCGGCTGCGGCGGCACATCGCCTCGCAGCGCTCGCGCCTGGCCGCGGCGGGCGTCGAGCAGCGCCCAAGCACGCCGATGTTCGCGGACGACTCCGGCGCCCCCGTGCGCCCCGGCGAGCTCACGGCGGCGTTCAGGGAGGCGGCGGCGGCCGCGGGGCTTCCCGCGTGCCACCACCTGCACAGCCTGCGGCACACCTACGCGACCTACCTGCTCTCGTCCGGCGCGTCGTTCAAGGAGGTCCAGGAGCTTCTGGGCCACGCGTCCGCTACGACGACGCTCAACGTCTACGGGCACGTCGTGCCGGGCAGGAAATCCGACGCCGCCGACGCCTACGTGAGGTGGCGGGAAGGGGGCGGGGCGTGACGCGGGCCGCGCCGGGGAAGGCCCCGGGAATGGAACGACGGGGGAACGACGGGCGGGGCGCCACGCCGCGCCCCAAGCGCCCCGAATGCTGGTTCGAGCAGGGAATACGACCCCGGGCGGTGTACTCGTTCGGGCATGGAAAGGCAATGCATGAGAAACAGCGGTGAAATAGCCGGGGAAAGGGCCGGGGGCGAGGCGGGTTGACCGGGTTGCTCCTTCTGGCGGTCGCGGTGCTCAGCCTCGCGATCCTGGCCGAGATAGTTTGCTTGATAGAGCTCTCCGTGAGGGTGTCGCGCCTTGAGCGGCGCGGGGCCGCGCATCGCGGGGAGCGGGATGAAGGAAGGAAACGGGAATGGGAATCTCCGAGAGGGTGAGCGAGTCGCTCATCGCCGAGCTCGACAGGCTGGAGGCCATCGACGCGAAGGACGCCGAGACCATGCAGGCCGAGCTCTCGCGGGCCAAGGCCGTGCAGGGAATCGCCTGCCAGCTCATAGCCAACGGGAACATGACGCTCAACGCGTGCAGGATGCGCATGGAGTTCGGCGACGTGGCCAAGGTGCCGAAGGGGCTCGTCGGATGAGCCGCGCGTGGGGCGAGCGCGAATGCCGGTGGCTCGCCGAGCGCTACACCTTCGAGCACGCCGGGATGCTCGCCGAGGAATTCGCGCGGGAGTTCGGGCGGGCCGTGACGCCGGTGGCCATCTACCAGAAGGCCCACAAGATGGGCCTGGCCAAGGCGCCGCGCGACCTGCCGGCGTCCGCCGAGCGCAGCGTCAGGTGGAGCCGCGAGCCGGAGATGCAGGCGTGGATGGAGGCGCACGACCGGGGCCAATGCGCGACGGAGCTGTCCGCGCAATTCGCCGGGGCGTTCGGGTTCCGCCTCACCCGCGCGCAGGTGTCGTCGTGGCGCTCGACGAACGGGCGCACGACCAAGACGAGCCACGGCGGGCGGCGCCCCGCGCCCGTCGGCTCCGAGAGGAAGACGAAGGGCTACTACGTCGTCAAGGTGGCGGAATCGCCGAGGGTGGCCTCGACCAAGGACAACTGGCGGCTCAAGCACGTCGTCGAGTACGAGAGGCATTTCGGGCCGGTGCCGGAGGGCTGCGACGTCGTCATGGCCAACCGCGACCACGACGACTTCAGCCCGGGCAACCTCGTCGCCGTCCCGCACAGGCTCATGGCCCGCATCAACTCGCCGGACTCACCGCGCTGGCACGACGCGGAATCGCTGCGCGCGTGCGTCGCGTGGTGCGAGCTCGACGCGCGCGTCAACGCCGCCGAGGCCGCGCTGCCGAGGGTGTGCGGCGTGTGCGGCAGGGAGTTCGCGCCGCCGCCCGAAGCCAAGCAGTACGAGAGCAAGCGCAACGTCAAGACCTGCCCCGATTGCCTCGCGGCGGGCAAGAAGAGCAAAGGTCGGACGAAGGCCCCCGCCCGGCGCGCGTGCGCCGTGTGCGGCAGGGAGTTCGAGGCGCGCAACTCCCTCCAGCGCCGATGCCCGGACTGCGTCCGGGAGCTGCCGGGGTGGAGGGTCGCCGACCACAGGAAGAGAAGGGAAGGGTGCGGGAAATGAGATTGATTGACGTATGCGAAAGAGGGACCTCGGCGGTCATGCCCATCTCGCTCGCCGAGCTGCGCCGCGTCGTCGGCGCCGCGTGGGACGCCGGGCGGTGGGACGACGACGCCGATTTCAAGGTGTCCGCCGCGCAATGCCGGGCGGTGCCCGACTCGGACGCCGCCGACGCGGACGGCAATCCGATAGCGACGTTTCATTGCTCGGAGTGCGGCGCGGGCGCGTGGGCCGACGCCGACTCGGTCACGCCCTTCTGCCCGATGTGCGGCCGCGCGGTCGCCAACGCGGGCGAATGGACGGGGGAGCGATGACGCACTTCAGCGAATTCAGGCTGTCGCCCGCCCACGTCGGAAGGCGCGACGCCTCGGCGCCGTACACGCCGCCGCCGGTGGTCGTGAGCTATTTCGACCCAAAGACCGGCGAGCCCAGGGACTCGAAGGCGGGAGCCGAGACGGCCGCGAAGGGCCGCGGCGCGCGCAGGTGGGGCAGCTACAGCAAATCCAGCAAGCCCGTGCTCGTCGACGGCGAGGTGTTCGAGAGCCAGGCGGCGGCCCTGCTGCGCACGGGAGGCAGCCGCTCGACGCTCGTGCGCATCCTGCGCGAGGGCGGCGGGCAATACAGGGGCCACGCGGTGGCATACGCAGATAAGGAGACGCAATGTCAATCAACAGAGTAATCGTCACGGGCAACCTCACGCGATCGCCGGAGCTTCGAGAGACGCCGGGCGGTTTTCAAGTTCTCTCGTTCGGCGTGGCCGTCAACGACCGCCGCAAGAACAGCCAGACGGGAGAGTGGGAGGATTACGCGAACTTCGTAGACTGCACGATGTTCGGCGCCCGCGCCGCGAGCGTGTCCCGCTTCCTGTCCAAGGGCTCCAAGGTCGCCATCGAGGGCAAGCTGCGCTGGTCGCAGTGGCAGGCGAAGGACGGCTCGAAGCGAAGCAAGCTCGAAGTCGTGGTGGACGAGATAGAGCTCTTGCAGCGTAAAGGGGCGCCCGCGCAAGGAGGCATGGACGGCGAGACGGCCGCGGCATACCAGGCGATGGGCGTGGCGCCCGGCCAGGCGGCGCCCGCGCCGTCGTTCTACGACGAGGATGTGCCGTTCTAGGCCGTGCCATGGAGAGAGGGCATTCGTCCGGACGGGGGCGGATAATGGCACGCCTGCCCGATTAAACAAAAAGCCCGCACCCTGTATGGGGTGCGGGCTTTTCTCGCGTTTAAACGTCGAAATAGAACCCTCGCCATTTCTCGAAGCCTTCGGCGGTCATATGGGCCGCATCGTCGAGAAGCTCGTCTCGCGTTTTCGAGCGGTCAATCATGACCCGCTCGACGTAATGGACGTTGAGCCAGAGAGAGCGGTCGCTCTCGAATTCCGCGCCCTTGTCCATCAGCCATTCGAAAATCTCACCGACGCCGCCGCCGTCGATTTCCGACCATTCGCGATAGTCGCCAGTGGCCGAGATTTCCGCTTCAATGTCGACGCACCCGTCAACGTACTCGCCGGAAATAGTGATCGTCACGTCGCCCTTGTTGGCGGTCTCGAAAATATAGGTCTTGGGGCTTTTCGTGGCTTCCATGTCCTTTCTGATGAGGTCTTTGATGTACTGGTTGCGGTTGTCTTTGCTCTGGAAATACTCGAGGATTTCCGCGTCCGCAGGGAAGAACTTCACGTTGAACGACTTGACGTTCGCCTTGCGGTACTTCTCGTTCGCCTTGCTTCTCGCGTCTGCCATGCTTTATCCTTTCGCTAAAGGCTCTGGGCATCATTTCAGGGGGGGCGGGTTGCCCGCCGCCTGACGGGCAACCCTTCCGCTTACCTTCCGTTCAGAAGACGGAAGCGGATTTGGATGGTGACCGCGAATCGCCAAACCCTGAACGTGATGCTCATTGCCTTGCTCCTTTCTTCTCCCGAAAAGCCTTATTGCCTTTCGACATCTACTATTATAGGGGTACCACGATATAAGGCAATATATAGGGGTACCACCACACAAAGCGAACACAATTGAGATTTCTTGCTGCCGGATTCGCAAAAGGCCCAAGGCTGCGGTGATATAATCGACCGGCCGGCTCCCGTCGGCATGCCACAGGCCCCGCATCTCGCGGGGCCTTTCCTTTTTCCGGGGGAACGCTCGCCCGGACGGCGGGAGTTTCCGCGTTCGGCTGTCGCTTCGGTGCTACGAGCGATAAAATCAGTAACACCATATGAGAGAGGAATTGCATGGCCGAGGAATTCGATTCGCTCAGGCGCGCCCGCGCCCGCGCATATCTGGAAAGCGTCCGAGCAAAGCGGATAAGGGCGGACGCCCTGCGAGACGAGCTCGCCGCAGAGCGCGAGGCGATGGGGCCGAAGGGCGTGAGGCCGGGCGCCGGCGGGCCGACTTCCGCGTACGCCGACGCCATACCGGACGGCGTCGCGCGCCTGGAGTCGATGGCGGCCAAGTACCGCGAGCGAGAGCGCGAATACATAGCGGCCTCGGCCCGCGCGCGCGAGGCGATATCGGCCGCGCGGTCTGCCAAAGGGGCCTCCGTGCTCGTGCGCCGCTACCTGCTCGGCGAGTCGTGGGGCGAGGTCGCCGCAGACGTCGGGTGCAGCGTGCGCACCGCCTTGCGCCTGCACGACGGCGCGCTGCTCGACGTGTACGACGCAATGCCGCACGAGTGGCGCCTGCCGAGGCACCCAGCCGTGTGAGGCGCTGGTTGATCAGTTTTGATCAGTTTTGATCAGTTTCGGGCCGTTTTTGGCGCATTTTGGCGCACTTTGGCACACATTGGCGCATTTTGGCGCATTTTGTCACACCGCAGATGTGCATACTGGTTGAATGCGAGAGCCGTCCGAAACCGGGCGGCTCTTCCATTTCCGCCGCCGCGTTTCCGATTCCTCTCTCGCGGCGGCGGCATCAACGACCACGACAAAAAAGGGGGCCGCCATGGTGACCCGCGACGAGATGCTGCGCGCCGCGCGGCGCTACGACACGCTGATGTCGCGCGCGATGCTGCGCGCCCTGGGATGCCAGGGGGGCGGCCGGAGGCGCCCGCGCAAGACGGCGGGGGGCAGGGCTGGCGAGCGCGCCAAGTACCGCGGCATGCGCCGCTGCTTCGCCAACCGGGAGAGCCCCATGGACAGGCTGTGAGCAAGTACAACTTCCGCCGGACATACAAGCGCGACCAGCTCCGAAAACAGGTGATGGCCGAGGGGTTGCCGTGCGCCCTGTGCCACAGGCCGATAGATTACAGCCTCCCGGCGGGGGACCCGTGGAGCTTCGAGCTCGACGAGAAGGTGCCTCCCTCGCTGCTGCCGCCCGAGATGCGCAAGGCCGCGGCGAGCGACCCGGGCAACGTGCAGCCCGCGCACCGGATTTGCAACCAGCGCAAGAGCAACAAGGTCGCCGGGGTCAACGGCAAGCCCGTCGAGATAAGGCGGAGCCGCGACTGGTGGGCAGGGGGGTAGCCCCTCCCGCAATCCGCTCCGTACCCCTCGGGCATAGTCGGAAAACAGAGCGGAAACCATTTTTTCCACATAGAAGGGGCGGGATATGAGCAAATTGACGGCAGCATGCCGAAGCGACGATTCCGCGAGGGTGTACAAGGCCCTTCGCCTGCATATCGCCGAGCGCCTGGACAATACCGACTCGGGCCGCGACTACGCGGCAATCGTCAAATCGCTCGTGGACGTGCAAGACCGAATCGACAGGCTCCAGCCGCAGGCGGCGCCCGAGCAGCAGGAAAACAAGCTGGCCTCGGCCCGGGCGTGCTACCTGCGCGTCGTGAATGGGTAGCGCGAGGATAGGAGCGCAGAAGCCGACGTTCGAGCGCGTCGGGGCGTATGCCCGATCTTGCGGGCGCGAGGTTGCCGACACGCTGGAAGCCTACGGCTTCGCGTTCAGCGGGGCGCAGCGCCACGAGCTCGACGTCTATTTCGCCCGCAACGAGGCGGGCAGGCCGGCGGCCATCACCGTGTGCCTGGCGAAGCCCAGGCAGAACGGGAAGAGCTACGCGGCCCGCTGGTATGCGTTCTGGTGCGCGGCCGTCATGGGGAAGCGCGTGGTGTATTCCGCCCACAACGGGGACACTGTTCACGACTTCTTCGATATGCTCAGCGAGATACTTACCGATTCGGACGAATACCCCGATTTCGCGGCGATGCTCAGCGGCAAGCCGTACAGGCAGCCCGGCAAGGAGAAGATAGGCTTCGTCGGCGGCGGGCGCATCAAGTTCGTCACGAGGACCAACAGCGGCTCGCGCGGCGGAACCTGCGACATCCTGGTGATAGACGAAGCCCAAGAGCTCACCGAGGCGCAGCTCAACGCGATGCTGCCGGTCATATCGGCGGGGCCGAGCGGCGCCCCCCAGGTCATATACCTCGGCACGCCGCCGGACCCGAGCTGCCCCGGCACCGTGTTCGCGCGGATGCACGACAGGGCCCATTCCGACGACCCGGGCAACGCCTGGTGGATGGAGTGGGGCGTTTCCGAGCTGCCGCCGAAAGACGCGACCAAGGCGGAGCTCCTTGAGCTCGCCTACAAGACGAACCCGATGCTCGGCATCCTCATAACCGAAGAGGCCGTGCTGAACGAGATAGAGACGCAATCGCTCGGCGGCTTCGCCCGCGAGCGGCTCGCGTGGTGGCGAGAATCGTCCACCCAGGCGCCACCGCTGCTCGACGTGGACGGGTGGCGCGAATGCCTAACCGACAGCCCGGCGATGGAGGGGAAGACCGCGCTGGGCGTCAAGTTCACGCCGGACGGCTCGCGATGCGCCGTCTCGGCCTGCGTCGTGCCGCCCGAGGGAAGGCCCCACGTCGAGCTCATCGACTTCATGGGGACGTCGCGCGGCATCGACGCGATCGCGCGGCTCATAGGGGGCATGTCGGGGCGCTTGGCGATGGTGGCGATAGACGGGCGCGGCGGCGCCGCGGCGCTCGCGCAGAGGCTTCGGGAGCTCGGCATGCCCAGGCATGCCATCCATGAATGCACGACCGCCGACGCCATCAACTCGACATCGATGCTCGTAGACGCCGTGAAGGCGCGTGGCATCACCCACATAGACTCGCCGACCATGGACGATTCGGCCGAGAAATCAATCAGGCGCGATGTCGGCAAGAACGGCGCCGTCGCTTTCGGCGACGGCGTGGGCTCTTCGTCGGCCCCCATACAATCGGGCGCGCTCGCGCTGTGGGCGGCGAAGACCGCCAAAAGGGACCCAAGCAGGAAAGGCAGGGCCGCATGAGCGATTCAACAGAGCTCGCGGGAATGCACAGGGCGATACTGGAATGCGGCGACGAACGCGCGGCATCATTCGCCGAGCAAGACGCGGCGGACCTCGCCGCGTGCGTGGCCGTGTTCGCGGCCAACGAAGAGAGAAACGACCTCCTTTACGAGATTTACGAGGGGCGCGTTCCCCTGCGGAAGGTTCCGGCGATAGTTCCGGACAGGTACAAGAGCCTCCATATCGGATGCCCGTGGCCCGAGATAGCCGTCCAATCGGTGGTGGAGCGCTCGCGCTTCGAGAAGTTCGCGTTCCCCGAATCGGGGACCGACGAGGAAGCGGCCTTGTCGGCGATATCCGACCGCTGCGACCTCCAGCTGGGATACCGCAGCGCGCTCACGGACTCGCTCATCGCGGGCGTGTCGTTCGCCGTGGTGGGCCGCGACGACTCGGGCGCGTGCGTGCGATGGCACACGGCGCAGAGCGCGGCGGGCGTGTGGGATTATGCGCACGGGCGCCTCGCGTGCGGCTTCGCAATCGTGGACAGGATGCGCAAGAGGGCCGTCACGGGCGACGAGTCGCGGGACACGGTCCCCTCGAAGGTCGACTTCTACACCCCGCGCGGATGCTGGGAGCTCACCCGGGGCCCGCGCGAGCCCTGGGCGGCAGAGTGGATGCCGGACATCATGGGGGAGCCCAGGATGGTGGCGCTCACGTTCAGGCCGGACGGGAGGCACCCTCTGGGCCGCTCCCGCTTCTCCGTGCCCATGCGCGGAATCGTGCAGGAATACATGGCGAACGCGCTCAATCTCCACGTCGCGTCCGAATTCACCGCGGTCGGCCAGAAATGGGCGACGGGGCTCTCCGAAGAGCAATTCGACGCGCTGGCGTCCAACAAGTGGAAGTTCGCGTCCGATTCCGCCGTGCTCGTCACCGACAACCCGGCCTCGGGCGGAACCGCGTCGTTCGGCAACTTCACGCAGCAGAGCATGGAGCCCATCCTCTCGGTGAAGCGCTCGCTCGCGACGGACTTCGCGGCGGCGGCGTCCATCCCCGTCTCGGAGCTTCTGACCCAAGATTCCAACCCCACGAGCGCCGACGCGCTGACGGCGATGCAGAACAAGCTCATCGCGCTCGTCGAGTCGGTCAACGCCCGCAACTCGCGCACGCTGAGAAGGCTCGCGCTGATGCTGCAGGCCGTGGACGTGGACAAGTCGCTTGGAGGGCTCACGGATGCGCAGCGCGCCGTCATGGTACACATGGGCAGGCCCGACACCATGAGCGACGCCGCCCGCGCCGACGCGGCCCTGAAGAAGGCGTCCATCATGCCGTGGTTCGCGACATCGGACGTCTGCATCGAGGATTTGGGGTATCCCCAAGACCAGGAAGAGCGGATAAAGAGCGACCGTGACCGCTACGAGGCGCGGCAGGCTGTCCAGCAGGCTGCGCTGGCGTCCGGCCTCGACCTCTCCGGCGCTCCCGCGACGTCAACCGATGACGGCAGCGGCGCATGATAAGCGCCGCGCAGTGGGAGGCCTACAACGGCGCCGTCGAGTCCATCCGCTCAAAGGCCTCTTCGGCCGTCGAGCGCGAGGTGCTCGAATGGTGCGCGGCGCACGAGGGCGCGAGCGTTGAAGATGCGCGCGAGGCGGGGAAGGCCATATTGTCCCGCTTCGTCAAGACCTACGACCAGGATGCGGCAGTCCTTGCGGCGGAATGGTACGACGCGCAGGGCCGCGCGGCCGGCGCCAAGCTCGACCGCGCCGTCACTGCCGTAACCTACACGAACCACGACGCGGACAAGCTCGCTCGCTACCAGGCCGAGAAGTACAAGAACGGCGATGTCGCGGGCTTCGCGGCGATGTGCGCCGAGTACGCCGCCAACGACGCCATGAAGAGCGTCAACGCGACGATCTTGAAGAACGCCAAGCGCGACAAGAAGAAGGGCGTGAAGTTCGCGCGCGTCACGAGCGGGCTGAACACGTGCGCCTTCTGCCTGATGCTCGCCGGGCGCGGCGCGGTCTACCACACGCGGAAAAGCGCGGGCGAGTTCGACCACTGGCACAGGCACTGCACCTGCAAGGTTGTTCCGTGCTTCAGCGGGGACAGGTACGAGGTGCTGGTCGAGGGGCATAACCCACTCGACGCGAAAAGGTGGTCAGACAGGGTGCAAGACGCGAAAAGCGCCAGGCGCTCAATCCCCGGATACACAAGCTGCGCGCCCGACGAATGCGACGCTCTGCAGAAGGAGCTAGACGACGCGTGGAAGGCCTACCGGTCGAATGGCGGAACGGCCGATTCTTACCGAGAGCACTACGCGGCCCTGGTCAAATCAAAGGCCGCGCACGGTGCAGTGGAAATCGAGGATTTCACCGTGCTCGAAGGCAAGGAGCTGCAAGAGGCATTGTGGCTAGCCAACTCGGGGCACACCGTCCTTCTGCGCAATCCCGACGGCCATAAGGAGCGCGACGGGAACACATCCGATGCTTTGGTCGACGGCGTTTTGTGCGATTTCAAAAAACCAGAATCGCCAAAGCTCAAAAAGATGGTGAAGCTGGTCACAAGCAAACTGGGCCGACAAGGCCCCGCGTTTCTTGTCGATTTAACGGGCTGCGACATTTCGCTCGACAGCGCGGAGGTGAGGTGCGCGGAGCTGCTCGACGACGATTTAATCGAAGCCATCTACATCGTTCGAGGCGGGATTATTGAATGCCTAAGAAAATAGGCCGGAGGATTACCCCGGGCCCGTACCCAAGGTTTTCTCCGACCTACGCCGATTCATTGTAGCACATCGAATTGCGACGAAACGGGCAGATGCGCTTTACCATCGCGAGGGACCCGTTCTCGCAAAACAGGGATAGAAAAAGAAGCCAAGCTGAACCAAGGCATCCGCACGGGTGCCTTTTTTCATACCGACGGGCCCCGCACGGGGCGCAACCGAGTGGCCCGCACGGGCCGAAAGGAGCCAGACATGGCAGAGAACGCCGACCCGCAGGGCGCCGAGAACGGACAGCTGGAGCCGCAGGGCACCGACTGGAAGGCCGAGGCGCGGAAATGGGAGGAGCGGGCCAAGGCCAACAAGGCCAAGGCCGACCAGTGGGACGCCTACGAGAAGGCCGGCAAGACCGAGGTCCAGAAGGCCAAGGAGCAGGCCGAGAAGCTCAAGGCCGAACTTGACTCCATCAAGGCCGAGAAGGCCAAGGCCGAGAAGGTCGCCAGGGCCGCGAAGGACAACGGCGTCAACGCCGCGCTGCTCGCCCGCATGGGCGGCGACGTCGACGAGAACGCCAGGTTCCTGAAGGGCCTGCAGGAAGGGTCCAGCCGCTATCCCCAGACGCGAGACGGCGGCGAGCAGGGCAAGAAAACGGGCCAGGACGGCATAGCGCAGGCCGCGCGGATGCTGTTCGGCAACAGCAACAGAAACTAGCGAAAGGGGCCAAGAATGGCATCTCTCATCACCTCTGACTTCACCCTCCCCGAGGAATACACCAAGGGGGTGTTCAAGAAGGCCCAGACCTCTTCGGTGCTCGCCCGCCTCTCGGGCGCGCAGCCGCAGAAGTTCGGCAAGTCCAACGTAATGGTTCTGACCTCGGCGCCCAAGGCCGAGATTGTGGCCGAGGGCGCGGAGAAATCGCCGACGCCCACGGCGTATGCGAACAAGACCGTTACCCCCATCAAGCTGCAGGTCACCGTGCGCGCCTCCAACGAGGTCATGTGGGCCGACGAGGATTACCAGCTCGGCGTGATGGCCGACATCCAGGAGAACTGCGGCATCGCGCTCGGCCGCGCGCTCGACCTCGTGGGCATCCACAAGGCCAACCCGCTCACCGGCGCCGTCGCATCCTCGGTCACCGAGGGCCTGACCGACGTCACCGGCGCGGCAGCGCTTTCCGGCACCAAGTACGACGAGGCCATCGAGGCCGCCGCGGCCCTGGTCATCGCCAACGGGTACGCGCCGACCGGCATCGCCATGGACCCGACCATGGCGTTCGGCCTCGCGACCATGCGCGACACCACGGGCCGCCGCATCTACCCCGAGCTCGGCTACGGCCAGGATGCGGCGTCCTTCGAGGGCCTCATGTGCGCCGTGGGCGACACTGTCTCCGGCAAGGAGCTCGCCGAGGCGTCCAACATCCTCGCGCTCGTGGGCAAGTTCGATGCGTTCCGCTGGGGCGTGCAGCGCGAGATCGCGGCCCACGTCATCGAGTTCGGCGACCCGGACGGGCTGGGCGACCTCCAGCGCCTCAACCAGGTGGCCATCCGCGCCGAGGTCGTCTACGGCATCGGCATCATGGACAAGGCTGCGTTCGCCAAGGTCACCAAGGCCTAAGCGATGGCCGAGTACGTATTCACGCCAACGGGCGTGCGGGTGAGGTCGGAAGGCGAGCTCCCGGCCCCCCTGTTCGCCCCCGCGGCGGCCAAGGCCGCGCCGAAGCGGGCGGCAAAGAAGAGGGAGACGGCGCGAAAGGAGGGCTAGCCCATGGCTTACGCGACGATAGCCGACGTCGAGAAGGCGTGGCGAAGCGTGGCCGACTACGAGCGGCCGCATTTCGAGCAGACGCTCGAAGACGCGGCCCTGTGGCTCGACGCCCAGGTCGCTTCCGCCCACGTCGCCGCGCCGTCGGCGGAAGCGCTGCGGTTCCTCTCATGCAACCTCCTTCGGCGCTCGGTCGGCGAGCTCGACGCGACCGGGGCCGACGCCCAATGGTCAACGCTCACGGAGCCGTACGCCCAATACCAGACCCCCGCCGCCGTGCGCTCTGACTTCTTCCTCACCAAATGGGAGAAGTCGATGCTCGGCATCGGCGTGGGGCGCGCCGGATTCGCCCAGGGGGGCGAGTAGGCGTGGCGGGCGGCGTCGATTTCAAGTGGAACGGTCGCTTCTGGGCCGAGGCGATGGCCGACCCCGCGCTGAGCGCCCGCCTGCAGTCCGAGGCCGAGCGCCTGGCGCTCGCCGCCGACGCCCGGTGCGGGACGGGCAGGAACCAGGCGAGCTTCAAGAACAGGGAGAACTACGTCGCGAAGGTGGTCAAGAGAAGCGGCACGACCGCGAGCTACCCTGTCGGCCTGGTCATAGCGGCCAATCCGCGCAGCATCTACAAATCGAAGCACGATGGCACGCTCCGTGCCTGATTAGAGAAAGGACGGCAATATGCCTCAAAACGTGAAGCATGTCGTTTTCGGCGCGCCCAAGGCGGGCGGCGCCGTGTGGTCGGCGGCGCTCGGCTCGACCGCGCCGACCGACGCGGTGGCCGAGCTCGACGCGGCCCTGAAATCGTGGGGCTACGTCTCGGACGCCGGAATCGCCGAGAACGGGTCCGTCAACACGACCAACGTCAAGGCGTACGGCGGGACGATCGTCGCGACCATCGAGGGCGGCAACGACGTCACCTACACGTTCACGCCCCTCGAATACACCAACCCCACGGTGCAGGAAGAGCTCTACGGAAGCGACCACGTGAAGGCGAGCGGCGGCTCCCTCAGCGGCGTCGAGCTCACCGACGACGCGCACGAGCGCCGCCTGTTCGTATTCGAGCACATCCTGAGCAACGGCATGGTGGAGCGCGACGTGCTCCCGTGCGGGCAGGTGACGGGCATCGGCACCAACACGTACAGCTCCAGCGCGGCGCTCGGCCCCGAGGTCACGATAACCCCGTACCCGGACGAGAACGGCGTGAAGGTATACAAGTACTTCGCCACGGCGACGGCCGCGGGCGCGGCGAAGGCGGACGAGTGATGTCCGAGGATAGCACGGTCGGCATCGAGGTCGACGGCATCCCCGTGTGCGTCGACCGCGCGGCGCTCGACGACATAGAGGTGATGGAGCTGCTCGGCGAGATGCAGGCCGGCAACATCCTCGCCCTCCCGAGGCTCATGCGCATGGTGTTCGGCGACGAGCAATACGCCAGCATCAAGGAATCGCTCGCGGAAGACGGGCGCACGAGCGCGAAGGCCATGGCCGTGTTCTTCCGCGAGGCGTTCAAGGGGCTGGGCGAAGCGGCAAAAAACTAGGCATCCTCGCGGCGTTCTGGCACGACTGCCCGTCGCTGCTGAGGGCGGACATGCAGCGTACGTACGGCTTGGACTTCGACAGGGTTCTCGACGGAACCGTGTCGCTGGCCCAGGCGTCGGCGCTCGCGGCGTGCCTGCCCCCCGGCTCGCTGTGCCTGGGGCACTACGAGGCCGAGCTGGGATGGACGCGCGAGGAACTGCTCGCGCTCGCCCTCGTCAACTCGTGGCGGGCCGAGCCCATCAACCCATTCAAGAAGAACGACAGCCCCGCGCTCAGCAGGGAGGATTACGAAGACTACCTCTCCCGGCCGCGCGAGGCGGCTAGCATGGAAGGGGGCGCGCCGTGAGCGAACTCGGGAGCGCATATCTGTCGATAGTGCCGAAGGCCGACAAGGCCGCGATGTCGAGCGCGATCGGCGGCATCAAAAGCAGCCTCTCCGAGGCCGGCGAGGCGTCCGGCAAGAGCGCCGGAGACGGCTTCGGGAGCTGGTTCAAGACCACGGCGGGCGTGTTCGTCGGCAACATCGCGACGGAGCTCGCCAACGCCGGGGCGGAGGCCGCCAAGCAGCTCTTCAGCGCGGCATACGACGGCTACGCCGAATACGAGCAGCTCATCGGCGGCATGGACACGCTCTACGGCGATTCCTCGCAGAGGATGCAGGAATACGCCGAGGCGGCGTTCTCCACGGCCCAGATGAGCGCGAACGACTACATGGACCTGGCGACGAGCTTCGCCGCGTCGCTCACGACCTCGCTCGACGGCGACACGGCGGCGGCCGCGGAATACGCCAACCTGGCCATCACCGACATGGCCGACAACGCGAACAAGATGGGCACCTCGATGGAAGACATCGAGAACGCCTACAAGGGCTTCAGCAAGCAGAACTACACGATGCTCGACAACCTGAAGCTCGGCTACGGCGGAACCAAATCGGAGATGGAGCGCCTCCTTTCCGACGCGCAGGCGATAAAGGCCGCCAACGGCGAGACGGTCGAATACTCCATAGACAGCTTCGCCGACATGGTCGAGGCCATCCACGTCGTGCAGGAAAACACGGGAATCGCCGGCACGACGGCGGAAGAGGCCGCGACCACCATCAAGGGCTCGACGGCGATGATGCAGGCGTCGTGGGCCAACTTCCTCACGTTCCTCGGCACCGGCGATTACGACAAGATCAAAGGCGCGCTCGCCGACGCCCTATCGTCCACCGAGGCGATGGTCTCGAACGCCGTGCCGGCAATCGGGACGATCGTGACGAGCGCCGTCTCCGTCATCGGCGACGAGCTATACGCCCAATGCCCCGAAGAGGTCCAGCGGGCGATAGACGCCGCGACTGAGAAGGCGTCCGCCTTCCTCGACGCGGCGGCCCCGTTCGCCGAGTCCATCATGGAGACCGTGGCCGAGACGGCCTCGAAGGTAATCGACGCGCTGGGCCCGGTCGCCGAAGACCTGCTCGGCTTCATCGACGAGCTTTCCGGCGAGCTCGCCCCCGTGGTGGAGGGAATCGCCGAATTCATAGACGCCGCGCTCGAAGACGCATCGACGCAGCTCGGCGTCGCGCTCGACGCGATGCGGGCGCTCTGGGACGCGTTCTGGCCCGTTCTCAAGGACACGGTGCTCGCCGCGTTCGAGGCGATAGCGCCCATCGTGCAGAGCGCCCTTGACCTCGTCAGCTCGATAATCTCGACCGTCACGGCGGCGATGAGCGGCGATTGGAGCGGCGTTTGGAGCGGCATGCAGTCCGTGGCGCAGAACGCCTGGAACCTCATCTGCTCCATCGTGTCCGGCGCGGTCGGGATAATCTCCGGCGTCGTGTCGGCGGCCGCGTCGGCCCTCTCGTCGGCAATCAGCGCCGGGCTCGACGGCATCGTCGGGCTCTTCGCCAACCTCCCCGGGAACATCGTCTCGGCCCTCGGCAGCCTCGGCTCCCTCCTATGGAACGCCGGCAGCTCCATCGTGAGCGGCCTGCTGCAGGGCATCCAGGACAGCATCGGCAGCGTCTACGGCTTCGTGAGCGGCATCGCGGACACGATAGCGAGCCTCAAGGGCCCGATTCCGTACGACCTCAAGCTGCTCATCCCCAACGGCGAGGCCATCATGAGCGGCCTCGCCGCAGGCCTGGAAAGCGGCTTCGGCCCCGTCGAGGAACTCGTGGGCGGCATGGCGGGAGACCTGGCCGATTCCTTCGGAACGCCGTCGCTCGCCGTCGAGGCCGTATCGTCCGGCGGCTCTGCGCGAGACGGCGCGAGCGGCTTGATGGCCGCGATGTCGCGGCTCGGCGACTCGCTGGCGGGCCTCGCGTCGTCTCAGGGCGGCGAGGTCGCCATATACGTCGACGGCAAGAAGCTCGCGAGCACCATCGCCAAGCCGATGAACCAGCAGCTCGCCGTGCTCGGCAGAAGGGGGGCGTGATGGCGCACAAAAACGAGCGCGTCGTAATCGACGGCAAGGACGTCTCCGAGGCATTCGGCCTGATGCTCATCGACGGCACCGAGCTCTCGCCGCCAGCGCCGAAGACGTACACGGTGGACATACCGGGCGGAAACGGCGTTATAGATTTGACGGAGGCGCTCACAGGCGACACCGCGTTCGAGCGGCGCTCTCAGAGCTTCACCTTCGGCGTCGTCGGCCCCGAGGATTGGGAGCGGACGAAGACGAGGGTGTCAAACTTCCTGCATGGGCGCTACCTCGAATACTCGCTCTCATGGGACCCGGGGTATGTCTACCGCGGGCGCTTCTCGGTCAAGGAATACACCCAGCACGGCCTCACGGGCACGCGATACGGGCAGCTCTCCATCGAGGTGGACGCCGACCCGTACAAGTCCAAGGGCACGCAGGCCTTCCGGCTCAACGCCACGGGCGGCAGGCTCTTCCGCTTCGAGTCGGGGCGGCGCAAGGTGCGCCCCACCGTCGAGTGCGAGAGCGTCTGCTGGGTGACCTTCGGCGGCGAGACCGTGGCCGTCCCGGCGGGGACCCACGTCCTGCGCGACGTGGTGTTCCGCGAGGGTGTGAACGAGGTCTACGTAAACAGCCGGCGCATCTGGGCCGAGACCTGGGCCGACGTGGGCGAGGGCGGGGCGGACGAGGCCGCGTGGGCCGCCGCCGCCGCGCTCACCTGGGACGGAATCCAGCGCCTGGGCCTGGCCGACGCCGAGGGCGTGCCGCAGTCGTGGGCCGAGGTGGCCCTCGACACGTGGGCGGGCCTCGGCGCCAAGACGTGGCGCGACCTCGACTACCGGCGCACCGAGGCGGCGCAGGGCAGCGCCGACGTGTATCTTACCTACGACTGGGAGGACCTGTGATGGCAAACACGACCCCGAACCTCAAGATGACCAAGATTGACTCCAGCGACTACATCAGCCCGGACCCCATCAACGACGCGCTCGACATCCTCGACGGCCTGGGCCTCTGCTACGTGACGGCCGCCGGCGAGTCCGGCGGCTGGAAGTACGTGAAGCTCTCCAACGGCTTCGCCGTGTGCGCCGCGACCGGCACCGGCTCGACCTCGGCGGGCACGCAGTCGTACAACGTCAAGAAGACCTACCCGTTCGCGTTCTCCGAAGCGCCGCACCTCGTGGCCACTGGCGGCGCGGAAGGCGTCGTCAGCTCGGGCATCAAGCACGTCGGCAGCTCGACCGTCATCGCCGACGTGTGGATCGATACCACGACCACCGACGCCGGGCGCGACTGGTGGATTCACATGATCGCGTGGGGCAAGCTCAAGTAAGGGGGACCAGTGGCCTACCGCCTGACGTACGACGGGGAGATACTGTTCGACCCGTACACGGACGCCGTGGTCTACGACGCGCAGCTCACAGCCAAGGCCAACAATCCCGATTACCTCGACTTCACCGTCCCGCCGACGCACCCGCTGTACGACGAGGTGCGCGGCCGTGGCGGGCTGGTGCGCCTGGAATGGGGCGCGGCCACGCTTTTCCTAGGCGAGGTCGAGAGCGTCGAGACCGACGTCGAGGGCGCCAAGCAGGTCGCGTGCGTGGGCGCGCTCGCCTGGCTCGGCGACACCGTGGTTCGGCCCTACTCGACGCTTGAGGGCGAGCAGCCGCTCGCGGCCCCCTCCACGGTCGACGGGCTGTTCGCCTGGTACGTCGACCAGCACAACGCGCACGTCCTGGACGGGCGGCGGCGCTTCGCCGTCGGCGTGAACCAGGGCTGGGCGCTCGACGAGAACAACCGCGTCTACCGCAGCTCGACGCAGCTGCCGACGACCTGGGACGAGATAAGCGACAAGCTGCTCGACACCCTCGGCGGCTACGTCTCGGTGCGCTACGACCCGCTGACGGTCGATTACTGGGCCGACGTCCACGAGACCAACGCGCAGGTAATCGACTTCGGCGTGAACATCACAGACTTCTCCGAGTCGGCCGACACGGCGGGCATGTACACCGCAGTCCGCCCCGTCGGCAAGGCTCCCGAGAAGGAGAAGGGCGCCGAGGAGGACCCCGAGGCCCCGACGCTCGACGAGCTGCCGGACGGCCCGACCGACGCCGCCGGGATACGCAAGCTCGGCGACGTGGTCTATGCCCCCGAGGCCGTCGCGCTCTACGGTTACCGCGAGTGCGCCTTCTCCGACAACGACTGCACGACGGCGGCGGGGCTGCTCGCGAGCGCCGTGAAGAGGCTGCAGGCCCTCATGGCGCCGACGCTCTCCGTGACGGTGAAGGCCGTCGACCTCGCGCTCTTCATGGAGGGCCACGAGCACCTGAGGGTCGGCCAGGCGGTGCGCGTGCGCTCGGCCTTCCACGGCGTCGACGAGTACCTGATGGTGACGTCGGCGACCGTGGATTTGCAGGACCCCGGCAATACCGAGTACACGCTCGGCGCCGAGACGTCCACGCTCACCGGCCAGCAGTCCGACTACCTCAGGGGCATAAACGGCTCCATCAACGGCGCGCTCGACGCGGCGTCCGCTATGAGCGCCGAGGCGAAGGCCGCGGCCAAGGACGCCGGCGACGCGGCGCGCTCGGCGGCGGACGCCGCCAAGGACGCGGGCCGCGCCGTCGTGTCGTCCACGGTCGAGTACGCCTCGGGGGACTCGCCGAGCGAGCCGCCCGCCGGCGGGTGGTCGGCCGACGCCCCCGAATACCGGGCGGGGTCGTACGTGTGGATGCGCACGACGACCGAGACGGCCGACGGGACCGCGTCAACCAGCGCGCCCGCGCTCATAACGGGCAACGACGGAAACGGGGTCGAGTCCGCCGCGGTCGAGTACGCCGCCGGCGACTCGGGGACCGAGCCGCCGGCCGAGGGGTGGGCGGCGAGCCCGCCGGCCGTCGCGGGCGGCGCGTGGCTGTGGACGCGCACCACCACGGCCTACGCCGACGGGACCTCCACGCGCGCCTACTCGGCGGCGCGGCAGGGCGCCGACGCCGTGGCGGTGGAGCTCGCCACGGGGGCGGGCAGCGTGCTGCGCAACTCGCGCGGGGCGACCTCGCTCACCGCGACCGTGGTCGCGGGCGGCGAGCGCATATCCGACCTCGCGGCGCTTCGCGCGGCCCTCGGCGAATCCGCGCGGCTCGCGTGGCGCGAGCAGGCGCCGGGGGGCGAGGCCGCAGACATCCCGGAGGGCGACCCGCGCCTCGGAAACGACGGGTTCTCCCTGGCCGTCACGGCGGACAGCGTGGCGGGCGAGAAGAACTTCACCTGCGACCTTGAGATCTGACAGAAAGGCAAGACATGGCAGTAAAGGCATCTGCGCAGCAGACCATCATCGACATAACCGACGCGTACAGCGTGTACCTGACGTGCGCGAGCTACACGTTCCCGGGCTCGACGAGCGCGGCGAAGGCGGGCAGCTGCACCACGCAGGTCATAGCCATGCGGGGCAGCGAGCAGGTCTCGGCGAGCGTGGACGCGGCGGCGTGCACGTGCCCGTCGGGCGTGTCCGTGGCCTCGGACGGCGACGCGACGGCGCCGACCCTCACGGTGTCGGTCACGACGAGCGTGAAGGCCCCGGGCAAGGTCACCATACCCGTGACCGTGGACGGCGAGGCCGAGTTCACGCTGGAGTTCAGCTTCGGCGTGGCGCTCACGGGCGCGACGGGGACGAGCGTCACCGTCAAGAGCCAATCCGTCACCTACCAGTCCGGGACGAGCGGCACGACCGCGCCCACGGGCACGTGGTCGTCCACCGT
>CAVCPR010000019.1:22959-31285 GCA_963604235.1 Anaerovoracaceae bacterium
TCCAAGGGCACCATCTTCAAGAACGCCTCGATATCGACCACGCTCACGGCCCACGTGTACAAGGGCGGGGCCGAGGTCACGGGCAGCGCGCTCACGGCGCTCGGCACCGTTAAGTGGTACAAGGACGGCTCCACCACGGCGGCGGGGACGGGCACCACGCTCGACGTGTCGGCGGCGTCGGTGAACACGAAGATGAACATCGTCGCCCAGCTGGAGGGCTAGCGTGGCCGTGAAGGCGCGGGCGAGCGTCGACCTCGCGTCGGTGTCTGACGGCACCGGCATCCTCAAGGTGACGACGGCGCCGACCGCGTACACGACCGAGACGGGCGGCTTCAAGCCGTCCTACCGCATAGCGCTCTCGACCGTGGCGGCGCAATCGTCGGTGGAGGCCGTGAAGGCCGGGGACGTGGTCCAGTACTCGTATTACCAATACAAGGTTGGCTACGTCGACGCCGCGTACGCGTACCTGGCGGCGTGTACGAGCATACGCGGCGCGACCGGCGCGGCGGGCTCGTCGGTGACCGCCGTCAAGATGCAGTACGCGCTCGCCGAGAGCGCCGATGAGGCCCCGGATTCGGGCTGGCAGGACTCCGTGCCCGAGTGGGAGGCGGGCAAATACATCTGGCAGCGCCCCGTGACGACGATAGGCGCGTCCACGACCCAGACGGGCGACGCGGCCCTGCTCGGCGCGTTCAACTCGCTCGCCGAGGACGTGGCGGGAAACTCGTCGAGGATATCGCAGACCGCCGAGAGCGTGAAGGTGCAGTTCGACGGCGTTTCCGGGCAGCTGCAGAAGCAGGCGGCGGCGGTCGACGGCCTGTCGAGCGGGCTCGTCTCGACGGACGCCAAGGTCGAGAACCTGAAGAGCTGGCTGCAGGTGGACGCCGACGGGCTGACGATGGGCAAAAGCGACTCGCCGTACATATCCAAGCTCGACAACTCCAAGCTCGGCTTCTACGCGCATTCGGGCGAGGGCGACACCGAGCTCGCGAGCTTCGGCGCCGACGGCATGGAGATACCCAACGCGAGCATCGGCAGGCTCGCCGTGGAGCCGTACGAGATAACGGTGCGCGGCGGGCACCTTCTGGTCCAATACGCGGGATAAGGGGCAGGCATGGCTCACAACGAGCAGGCGATAGTTTCCGGGGCGCTGTCGCTGGGCCTTGAGTGGAACTACTCGGCCGACGGCTACAACGCGTACCTGGCGCCCACCGTGTGGCGCTGGGACGCGTACGACACGAACAACTACGGCGCCGTCTTCGACGAGTGGATAACGGAGCCCAACGGCGCATGGCAGGGCTACTACGACTACTCGTGGGGCAGCGGCAGCGGATGGCGCCAGGTGGACTCGTTCGCCACGCGCGCGTACTCGCGCGGGCATAGCGCGTACACCGTCACGCTCCGGGTGCAGTGGTACAGCTCGACGGGAACGTACAGCGGCGGGTGGATCGGCGCGAGCGGGCAGGGCGGCTGGAAGGACGGCTACGGCTGCTTCGACTGGTCGGTGACCATCCCCGCCAAGGAGTCCCACGCGGTCGGCTTCGACGCCAACGGCGGCACGGGGGCGCCCTCGGGCGTGACCAAGTGGTACGGCGAGCAGGTGACGATGCCGACGGCCGCGCCGACCCGCGCGAACTACGAGTTCCTCGGCTGGAGCGAATCGAAGACGGCGGCGAGCGCGGCATACCAGCCCGGGCAGAGCTATTGGACGGCGGACGCGGACACGACCCTGTACGCCGTGTGGAAGCTCGTGAGCAGCCCGCCGACCGTGGCCGTGGAGGTGGCGCGCTGCACGTCGGCCTACGCCGCCGACCCCGAGGGCACCTACGCGATGGCCGTCGTGACGTGGAGCGTGGACGCGGCGACGGTGGCGTCCAACGTCGGCAAGACGGTGAAGGTGGCGTGGTCGCCCTCCACGGGCGCGGCCGGCAAGAGCGCCGCCGTGTCCGCGAAAAGCGGCACGACCACGCTGAAGCTGGGCGGCGGGTTCGAAGCCGGCGCGTCGTACTCGCTGACGGCGAGCGTGACCGACTCGCTGGGGCTGACCACGACCACGGCGGCGCAGCGCATCGGGCAGGTGTTCCGCACCCTCGACATCGGCAACGAGGGCAAGAGCATGGGGCTCGGCGCCGCGGCGAGCGACGACGGCAGCGAGCTGAAAATCGGATTCGACGCGCTGACTCTTGCCACGAGCGCGGCGAGCGGCACCGTCAACGACATCATCGTGGCGCAAGGCACGTCCGGCGGGTGGGCGTACATCAAGTACGCGAGCGGATGGTGCATGTGCTGGGGCAAGTTCGACAGCACGGATATTCCGTGGAGCGGTCTCGCCCATGCAAGCGTGCCGTTCCCGTTCACGATAAGCGACGCGACGCTCACGTCGTCGTACAGCAGCGAGGGCAACCCCAATGCGTACGCGAAGTACGCGGCCGACACATCGGAGTCCGTGGACGCCTACGCCTCCACGGACGGCACGACCGGCGGAACGTTCCGATTCATCGTCGCGGGGAGGTGGAAGTGATGGACGGCGGATACTGGGCGACGGTCCGGCGCGTCAAGGACGGCGCCGAGCCGATAGACAACGCGACCAAATGGGCCTGGGCCGACTCCGATTACGAAGAGGCGGAGGTATGGCGCGAATACACCACGGCGGAAATCGAGCTCATAAACAAAACCACGATCGACGACATCGCCGGGGCCGTGGCCGACGCGAGCGCGGCCGTCTCGGCCAACGCCGAAGACCTCTCGACGCTCGCCGACGCGCTGGCCGAGCTGTCGGCGCTGGTGTCGGGGCTCAGCGAGAAGGAGGCATCCGATGGCTAAGTTCTGGGCCAAGCGAATCAAGTACGACGCCGCGCGCGTCGGCGAGGTCCCCGCGCTCTGGCGCGAGGAGGTCCGCGCGATCATCGAGGAGCGGGGCGAATAGCCCGCGAGGAAGGAGAAGGCATGGCAGACTGGGCGAACGTGCAGCCTGACGAATACAAGCTCTTAGGCCAAAACTACAGTTCCGGCCGTCCTTACGGAATCACCGGCGTCACCATCCACCACATGGCGGGCGACCTCGACGGCGACGCGTGCAATCGCGTGTGGCGCAACGCCGGCACCTCGGCGCATTATTGCATCGACAAAAACGGCTATATCACGCAGCATGTCAACGACACCGACCGCGCATGGGCGTGCGGCGACGGCATCGGCACGGGCGGCGGCAACGACACCACCATCAGCATAGAGCACGCCAACGACATGTCGAATCCGTGGACGGTGCACGCGGCGGCGCTCGACTCGGGCGCGCACCTCACGGCGGCGCTGTGCCGCTACTACGGCCTGGGCGCGCCGCGCTGGATGTCCAACGTGTTCCCGCACAAGCACTGGAGCGCCACGTCGTGCCCGGGCGAGCTGGCGGGCACCCAGCAGGCCGAGTTCATGGCCAAGGCGCAGTACTACTACGACAACCTGGGCGAGTCGTCGGCGCCATACGACGGCGGCTCCTCGCAGCCCTCGGGCGGCTCGTCCGGCTCCGGCTTCCCCGCCTCTTCCGGCGCGCGCATTCCCGTCCACTACGCGCTGCACAACCTCGGCGGCGACTGGAACGCGACCGTGACCGACTTCGGCGAGGGCGACGAGGGATTCGCGGGCATGCCGTTCGGGCGCCACGACATGCTGTGCGCCTGGGTGGACGAGGGCACGCTGCGCTACCAGGTCCACACCGTCGGCGGCTCGTGGCTGCCCATGGTGTCCAGGGGCGACTTCGGCGACTCGGTCAACGGCATGGCCGGCAACTGGGGCGAGGCCATCGACGGCGTGCGCGCCTACTACGTCACCCCGGACGGCGAAGAGTACAAGCAGGTCTATTACCGCTCCCAGACCACCGAGCGCGAGGGGTGGCTCGACGTCGTGTGCGACGACGGCACCACCTACGGCGGCGACGACTACGCCGGCATCTACGGCGAGCCGCTCGACCGCCTGCAGATGTGCGTCACGGACGGCGACCCGTTCTAGGGGGCGGCGGTGGAGCTCTACCCGATACTCTCCAGCGTGCTCTCGTCGATGGCGGTCGCGGCCATAGCGTGGCTCGCCCGGCGGATGTCGCGCGAGATGGGCGGCCTGAAGGCCGACTTCGAGGCGATAAAGGAGTCGCAGCGAAACCAGCTCAAGGCGTCCATCGTGCGCAGCTTCAACGAGGCGTGCGAGCGGGGCTACATGTACGCGACCGAGCTTGAGACGCTCAACCGCCGCTACGACAGCTACGAGGAGCTGGAGGGAAACAGCTACGTCCGCGCCATCGTGCAGCGGGCGAACAGGGACATGGAGATACGCGGGGAGATACCCGCGCACTAGGAGGCATCATGGACATGAAGCAATGGGCCGTCGCGGCGCTCGTGCGCGCCGTCAAGACGGCGGCGCAGACGGCCATCGCGCTCATCGGCACGGGGGCCGTCGGCTTCACGGACCTCGACTGGGTCCGCGTCGCGAGCGTGGCTGGGGTGGCGGCCGTCGTGTCGCTGCTCACGAGCCTCGCGGGCATACCCGAGGCCGGGGGCGGCACATCGCCGCTCTCGAAGGCGGAATAGCAAGCCATCACGGGGCCGCCTCGCGCGGCCCCGTTTTTTTGTGCTATCTCTGATACGGGAGAAACAAAAAGCCGCCCGAAGGCGGCAATTCGCCCGAGGCCGACGACAGAACATGCCGCTTAAACGTTTGGTTCGGTTGCTCGGGTATGCAGCGTGTTTCCACCTGCAAGACGAATACTAGCATCTGGATAATTTTTTGGGCAGGGTGATATAGGCGAATCCCGTAAGCGGATAGCACGCTTGCATGAGCATACGCGGCGCGGCGACGTTGCCGGGCCGCTTTTCAATGCCGAAAGCCGATAATCGGGGGGCCGCTTCGCGCGGCCCCGTTTTTTTGTGCCCTTATTCGCACGGGGGCGGATGCGGCGCAGATGGCCCGCGAAAATATCCCAAGCATATCCCAAGTGCGCGCGAATCGCGGCACTTGTGCGACTTGTGGCAACTATTTGTGCAGTTCAGAAACGTGTGAGACATGCGGGGCCTTGTTAATTACACTAATCCCTTATACACACGCGCTTCTGACCTGGGGTTATGCTTGGAAATATCCTAAATTATCCCAAGTGCCTCCTATTTTTGGCATAGGCGGCGGCGAATCTGTCGGCCAGCATGTCGGCGCTCGGGCGCAGATAATGCCGCCCCGTCACGCCCGGCAGCGCGTGGCCCATCGCCAGTTCGAGCGTCACCGAGTCGATGCCCCATTCGAACTCGGCGAACGTGCGCCAGCTGTTGCGCAGGTTCGAGAACGGGATGCGGCCCTCGACCTTGCCCCAACGCCGCGCGAGCTCCGATTTGTTCATGGGCAGGCCGTCGCCGCGGTCGCAGAGCCAAACGCGTCCGTCTCCGGCAATCTCGCGCAGGCGGTCGCAATACGGCTCGGGGATAATCGCTGGGCGCTCGGAGTTTTCCGTCTTCAGTTCCTCTATGGGGACGTTGCCGGCCTTGTCCATCCTGCGCGAGATCGGGACGATGGCGACGCGCACCCCGCAGTGCTCGGAGAATCTCACCTCTTCGCACCTCACCGCCAGCGATTCGCCCGTGCGCGCGCCGCCGAAGCACGCGAGGATGAAGGCAGGCTCGACCGACAGGCCGCGGACGGCATTGAGCATCGCGTCGGCCTCGTCGGCGCTGTAGACGGCCCTGCTGCGCTTCCGCGACGGCTCGGGCATCTGGTAGGGCAGGCGGAACTTGTTGTCGGGCGCGACGCCGTAGCGCACGGCGAAATCGGCGAGGCGCCGCATCACGCACATGCAGGCGTGGGCGTCGCCGTATGTCATGCCGGAAAGCCACTCTTGGATGTCGAGCGGGCGGGCCTGGTCCACGGGAACAGCCGCCCATCGCGGCGAGCAATGCTTCTCCCATGCTCTGGCGTATATCTTCGGCGTCATGCTGCCGCTTCCCTCGTATTTACCTTCGAGCCACGGGCGGTACCACAGGGCGTGCGCGCGCCCGAACGTCGGCGCCGCCGCCTGGTCGCATTTCTCGGCCTGCAGCCGCGCGAGCTCGTTGCACGCCTCGCGGTAGGTCCCGCGCACGGTGAGGCTCTTGCGCTTGCGCCCCTCGGGGGTGCTTTCGACCCACCGCAGCACGTATTTCTTCCCCCTGGTCGCCTCGGTGACGCTGCCCCATGAGCGCCGGCGGGCTTTTCGTGGCATAATCATCACGCCTTCCGTTCTTCGGTTGGTCTATATCGGGCCTCGCGCCGGGGACCGCACTCCCGAACGGCGTGGGGCTTATTTCTTTCTTCTAGCCTTTCAGCTTCTTTATCGCTTTCTCGAAATCGTTCTCGTACATGACTCTGTATTTCTTGCCGTCGGCCGCAGTTGTTGCAATTTCTGCAACAACTGAATCGAGGTCAAGCTCGCCCTCTTCGAAAATGTTTTTCATACGCCTCGAAATAGTGGGCTTGTCCTTGCCGAACAGTTCGGCAATCTCCTTCTGCGGTATACTAAATAAGCTATAGCTGCGCTAACTGCTGAAGAGATAGCCGCGAGCGTTTCCGTGGGATGTTCCAGCACGAATGCAAGAACTTGCGTCAAGGAGATCGCGGCGAACGAAAGCGCAGATGCAACCGAATCCAACGGGGTTCTCTCCTTCCGGGCGAAATGGGGTCAACGAATGAAGCTGCCGAAGATTTGCTGGGTAAACGTATTCGACGAGATGGCCTATATCCTCATTCACTGGGCACTCATCATGGCGTTTGCCTTTGCGGTTCTGGTCACCGTGAGCCTCGCGGCGTCGGCTGCCGGAGCTTTGGCGGGCCTGCTCGCATAGGCTAATCCGATATAATTCCCGTTGCGAAGCGAGTTCGCGACTGCGGCTCGGCGGGGTTCCCGAATGGGAGCAGCGGGCCGTCGCCCGCGAGAATTCCTCGCTGTCCGCCGCTTCGCAACGACGGGCGGGGCGCGAACGGAGAGATGCCTAAGCTACCCGCCCATTTCTTCGGGCTACGCGTCGTCTATCGAGAGCTGCTCGTCGGGCTTGAACTTCCGATAGTCGAGCACTTTCGTTATCGAGTACGACGTGCTTTCCTTGCCGCTCTTCGTTATCGAGGTCGTGGCCTCGACGTCCGCGAACAGCAGGTCGCGCTGGGCGAAGCGAACCTCGCTGCTCTCCAATTTCATCCTGAACTCGAAATCGTGCATCTCGACGCGGCGCCATTTCGCCTCGCCGCACATGAACGTGTAACCGTTCTCGCCGCCGTCGTAGGGCCCCGCGACCGGGCGCAGCACCACGTTGTGCATGACGGTTACGACGTCTTCCTTCTCTTCGGGCACCCCCTCGACGGCTATGTGCTCGTAGGAATCCATGCTCGCCACGTCGGCGTCGCAGAACCGCGAACCCGCTGCCTCATCGCCGGCGTCGAATTCCTCGCGGCTCTGGATGGTGACGCTTATGCTCTTGTCGATGTTGATGAGCGGGCCGATTGCGACGGTCTTCAGGGCTTTCGCGACTTTCGGCGACTGGATGATTCGATGCGCCGTCTCGTCGACATCCACGGCGTTGTCGCCGTCGCCGTAGGTGTAGGTGCCGTCGTCGTTTTTCACGCATTTGTCGATTCGCCCGCGCGTCTTTTTGACGATGCGGGGGATGCTGATGCCACAGCCTATGAAGCCGAGGTATCCGACGATGTTCGCGAGCGCGTTCGCCTCTGGCGACGAGAAGAGGTCGACCAGCGTCGGCGTGTAGGTCACCACGAACTCGGTGATGAACGAGCCCTGCTTGAACGGCTTCACGTTCACCTTGAGCTCGCCTTCTTCGCCGGCGAGCTTCATCGCCTCGTCGACCGCCTCGGCGAACGCGTACATCACGTCGGCGACCTCGTGCACGGCTATGCCGTCGATGCCGGCATCGGCGCTCATGCGGTATACGACCTCGCAGCGTTCCATATGTCTTCCCAATCTGACCATGGGCCAATAATACAAGCGCGCGACGCTTTATTCCATCTCTTCCGCGGGCTGGAACCAGACGACGACGCCCACGAACTCGACCGTGTGGGCCTCGGGGTCGTCTATCACGATGTCCTCGTACCCCTCTTCCCAGCTCTCGGGCGAGAGCACGACCACGCTCGCGCCCCGGTAGAGCCTGCGCATCACGTAATCGGCCCCGTCGATGCTCACGACGGCTATCGAGCCGTTCGCGGGGCTCGCCGTGGGGTCGACCAGGATGAAGCAGCCCTCGGGGTAGACCCGGCTCATGCACTGGCCCTCCACCTGCAGGAAGTAGCCCTCCGGGTGGCGCTCCCACACCTCGTAGGG
>CAVCPR010000020.1:0-20279 GCA_963604235.1 Anaerovoracaceae bacterium
GAGCTCGCGAACGTCGAATGCGCCATCCTCGACAATATCTGCACCGCGCTTGGCTGCGAACGCACGGCCGTTTCGGGCGTCGAGCCCATCAAGGATGGCTTGACGAACCTCTCGTTCAAGTTCGAGGTAGCCGGGCGCCCGTACGTCTATCGCCACCCCGGTCCCGGTTCCGACCAGATTATCAACCGCGAAAGCGAGATGTTCTCGCTTTCCGTCGCGCAACGCCTCGGCGTCGACGGCACGTTCGTCTACCAAGACCCCGAGCGTGGCTGGAAGATTTCGCGCTTCATCGAGGGTTGCGAACAGCTCGACTACGACAACCCCGCCCACGTCGCCCGCGCGATGGAACTCATCCGCCGCGTGCACACGTGCGGTGTTCGTTCGCGTTGGACGTTCGACGTGATGGAAAAAGCCCGCGCCATCGTGGACATGCTTGGGCCGGCGGGGTGCTCGAAACTTCCCGATTTCGACGAGCTATCCAAGCGCATGGAAACCCTGAACGCGCACGTGGCCGCCGATGGCGTGCCGCTGTGCCTGTGCCATAACGACTTCTATGCGCCGAACTTCCTGGTGCGCGGCGACGAGATGCACCTGATCGACTGGGAGTACTCGGCCATGTCCGATTACGCTTCCGACCTGGGTACGTTCATCTGCTGTTCGGAATATTCCCCTGACGAGGCCCTCGGCGTCATCGATGCGTATTTCGAGGGAGCGGCCACGCCCGCGCAGGTGCGTCACTGCCTGGCTTATGTGGCGCTCGCCGCGTACTACTGGCTGGCGTGGGCGCTGTACAAGGAGGCGACGGGCGACCCGGTGGGGGCGTGGCTCGAGCTGTGGCGCGGTTATGCGGCTGCCTATTCGCAGCGGGCGTTGGCTTTGTACGAAGCGGCGCCGGCGCGTGTCGAGGGCGTAGCGTAGCATCTTGATGCGGAGGCCGTCCGCGATAGGCGACCTCGTGAGGTAATTGCATGCGGCGTGTGCGGCCCGGCGGCAAAGGGGTGGGGCGCGCCGCCGCAAGACGACATCCAATGGGAAATCGCGCCCGCAACCAGGCGCGTTCGGTATGGGAAGGAACTAAACATGGAAATGATCGGGACCGTCGTGGTGTATATCATCATGGCGTGCGCCATCGCCGGCGCCATCGCGTCAGCCATCAAACCTGAGAGCGAGCTGGGCCAGCAGTTTGTAGCCGGCATCGACTCCATCGGCCCTATTTTTCTGCCGGTAGCGGGAATCATGGCTTCAGCGCCGTATCTGACGGCATTCGTCGAAACGGTGTTCGGCCCGGCCTATAGCGCGCTTGGAGCCGATCCGGCCATGGCGGCGACGACGTTCATCGCCGTCGATATGGGCGGATACCAGCTGGCCGACGCCCTGGCTCAAACGCGCGAGAGCTGGATCATGGCGATGATGACGGGGTATATGGCGGGCGCGACCATCGTGTTCACCATCCCCGTGGCGCTGAAGATGCTTGAGAAACGCGATCGGAAGTATTTGGCGCTTGGCGTGATGAGCGGCCTTCTGGCCATCCCCATCGGCGTGTTCGTCGCCAGCGCCATCATCGCCTTCTCGCATCCGGTGGTGCGCGAGGTTGTTTCCACCAATGCCGAGGCAACGTGCCAGCTGGCGCTTTCGTGGGGGCAGATCGGCGTTAACCTTATCCCGCTCATCATTATTTGCGTGGTGCTTGCCGCCGGCCTGAAGTTCGCTCCCGACGCCATGATCCGCGGATTCATCGTGTTCGGTCGCGTGATGGAGGCGGCGCTGAAAATCGTGTTCGTGCTGGTGGTCGTCGAGTATTTCACCGGCTTGTGGTCGATGCTGTTCGGCTCGTTCGGCTTCGATCCCATCATCGCCGACGACGAGGACATCTTCCGAGCGCTTGAAACCTCCGGCGCCATCGGCATGATGCTGTGCGGGGCGTTTCCCATGGTGTATCTCATCAGAAAGCATCTTGCGAAGCCGTTGGCGAAGATCGGCGGCGTCTTCGGTCTGTCTTCTGACGCCACGGCGGGGCTTTTGGCGGGGTCGGCGAACGTGCTCGCGCTGCTGTCGATGGTGCGCTACCTGCGTGCGCGCGACAAGGTCATCTGCCTGTCGTTCGCCGTGTGCTGCGCGTTTTTGTTCGGCGATCACCTTTCGTTCACGGCGAATTTCCAGCCTGCGCTCATCGTGCCGGTGCTGGTGGGGAAGCTTGCGGCCGGCGTGTGCGCCATCCTGTTCGCCCAGCTTTTAGCCGTAAAGAAGGCGGAGGAGCTGGAAGCGGCCGAAGCGTCCGGCAAAACTGTTGAAGCCGCCGCATAACCGCCAGCTAGCGGTTATGCGGCGGCTTCGGCCGGCGACTGCCACGGCTTCTACTTCCTCACGACGCGCTTGTCCACTTTGCGGGCCACCAGGTCGCCGACGGACTGGAAGATCTGCACCAGCACGATGCACAGAATGATGGATGCGATCATGACGTCGCCCATGTAGCGCTGATAGCCGTAGCGGATGGCGATGTCGCCAATGCCTCCCGCGCCCACCGTGCCGGCCATGGCCGTGTAGCCGAACAGCGTGATGAGCGCGATCGACGCGCCGCGCACCAAACTCGGCAGGCTTTCGCGCAGCATCACCTTCACGACGATCTGCCAGGTGTTCGCGCCAAAGCTCTGCGCCGCCTCAACGAGGCCCGCGTCGGTTTCGGCCAGGCTCTGCTCAACCATGCGCGCGACGAAGGGGATGGCCGCCACCGTCAGCGGCACGATTGCGCCCGGCACGCCGAGCGACGTGCCCACGACCATGCGCGTGAACGGGATAATGGCAACCAGCAGGATGATGAACGGGATGGAGCGCCCGATGTTGGCAATCCAGCCGAGCACCGCGTTGAGCGCGCGGTGGGGCCTCAATCCGTCGGCGGCGGTGATGACGAGCAGCACGCCGATGGGCAGCCCGACAACGTAGGCGAACACCGTGGAGAGAAGCGTCATGACCAGCGTATCGACGGTCCCCTGCGCGAACAGGGCGCCGTAGCTGGCGAAGAAGTTCGAGAGGTAATCCATTGCAGGGCTCCTTTAGGCCTGGTCGGAAGCGGTCGGGGCGGCAGCTGTACCGGCGGCGTCCTCCGGGCCGGCGGCCACCATGGCGTCGTTGGCGATGAGCGCGCGCGTCACCGGGCTTTGCGGGTTGCCGAACACCTGCGCCGTCGGGCCTTCCTCGACGACGTGTCCTTGGTCGAGGACGGCAACGCGGTTGCAGATGCGCCTGACCACCGCCAGCTGATGCGTGATGACGACGAGCGTGACGCCGAGGGTGCGGTTGATGTCCTCGAGCAGTTCCAGGATGCTCACCGTCGTGGACGTGTCCAGTGCGCTCGTGGCCTCGTCGCACAGCATGACCTTTGGGTTGTTCGCGAGCGCGCGGGCGATGGCGACGCGCTGCTGCTGGCCGCCGGAAAGCTGGCTGGGGTAGCGGTCGGCGAGGTTGCCCAGGCCCACCAATTCGAGCAGCTCGCGGGCACGCGCCTCGCGCTCGGGACGCTTTTCGCCGCGCAGCTCGAGCGGGAAGGTGACGTTGGCGAGCACCGTGCGCTGCTGGAACAGGCTGAAGTTCTGGAAGATCATGCCGACGTTGCTGCGCAGGTCGAGCAGGCTGCGGCCCTCGTAGCCGACGACGTCCTGCCCGTCGTAGAGGATGGCGCCCTCGGTGGGACGCTCGAGCAGGTTCAGGCAGCGGACGAGCGTGGACTTGCCGGCACCCGAAGTGCCGATGATGCCGAAGACGTCGCCGTCGTTGATGGTGAGGTTCACGTTGCGCAACGCGTGGTGGGAGGTGTCGCCCTCGCCGTACGTCTTGCAGACATGCTGTATCTGAATCATGTGGTTCCGATCATATATGGTGTTCAAAAGCGGCCGCAGGTGCGGCGGGCTTGCAGCGCCTTGGCGCATCCCCGTATCATACGGCAACACTTGCCCACGTCAAGCGGCGCGAACGGGGGTCTCCCGAATCGGCGCACACGGGAAGGCCGCAGGCGAGCCGCGCCCTCGCCGCGCACGGCCGCCCAACACCTTCCCCAGCTTTGCAGTGGGGATTCCCCGCAGGTCGCTTGACGCAAAAACATCGCGCGGGGCTGCTGCTATACTGGCATCCATGAACGCAATCGCACATACCGCGCAAGCTACCGCACGCCCGCGCCGCCGCATCGCCGTCGTCACCATGGGCGTCAAGCTCGGCGACGAGACGCGCGGCTACACGCGCTTCCGATTCCTGTCGGAACTGCTGGTCAAGCAGGGGTTCGACGTCGACCTCATCACGTCTTCGTTCCAGCACTGGGAAAAGGCGCACCGCGACACCTCGAAGGCCTGCTACCAGGGGCTTCCCTACAACATCGTCTTCATCGACGAGCCGGGCTATCAGAAGAACCTCGACTTCGCGCGCATCCGCAGCCACGGCGTGGCGGCGAAGAATCTCCGTCAGCACTTCGAGGACACCGCCGGGCGCTACAGCCTTATCTATTCGGAAATTCCGCCGAACGACGTGGCGCGCGTCTGCGCGGAATTCGCCGACAGCCAGCGCATCCCCTTCGTCGCCGACATCAACGACCTGTGGCCCGAGGCCATGCGCATGGTCGTGAACATCCCCGTGATCAGCGACATCGCCTTCCGCCCGTTCGCGCGCGACGCGAAGGTGGTCTACACGCTGCTTTCCGGCGCCGTGGGAACCTCCGACGAATACGCCGCCCGTCCCGCCGCCGACCGAACCCTGCCTTACCCGCACGAGACGGTCTATGTGGGCAACGACCTCGCCGCCTTCGACGAGGGTGCGCGCGAGCACATGGGCGACGTGGAGAAACCGGAGGGCGAGGTGTGGGCCGTCTACGCCGGCACGCTCGGCGCGAGCTACGACATCGCCACGCTCATCCGCGCCGCGGCCATTCTGGAGCGCCGGCGTGTGCAGCACGCCGCGCGCACCAATTCCGTAGACGGGCGCAACGCCTACCGCCCCTTCCCGCCGCTGCGCGTGAAAATCCTCGGTGACGGCCCCGACCGTCAATCGCTCGAGCAGCTGGCGAAAACCGAGAACGCCCCCGTGGATTTTTTGGGCTACCAGGACCACGGCACCATGGCGGCGTGGCTGTGCGCGAGCGACATCACGGTGAATTCCCTGGTGAAGAGCGCGGTGCAGTCCATCGTCACGAAGATCGGCGACTATTTGGCCTCGGGCAAGCCCATGATCAACACCGGCAGCAGCCCGGAATTCCGCGCGAAGGTCTCCTCCGACGGATTTGGCCTGAACGTGGAGGCGGAAAACCCCGACGCGCTCGCCGACGTGTTGGAGGAGCTGGCGCGCACGCCGAGCATGCGCAAGATCATGGGCGCGCGCGGGCGCGGCGTGGCCGAGCGCGAATTCGACCAGGCGACGTCATACCTGGCCATCGTGAATTTGATACGCAATTTACTGTAGATGCCCGAAACTGCGGCATTATTTGACGAAACGAAAGCCGCGTGAGGGGCACTGCGGCGTCAGCGAAGGAGATCGCATGTCCGAACAGATCCGCATCCCGTTTTCGCCGCCCGACATCACCGAGGCCGAAATCGACGAGGTTGCCGACGCCCTGCGCAGCGGTTGGATCACCACCGGCCCGAAGACCAAGCAGCTCGAGCGCGAGCTGGCGGACTTCCTGGGAACGCCGCGCGTCGCCTGCCTCGGGTCGGCCACGGCCGCGCTGGAAATTGCGCTGCGCCTTTTGGGCATCGGCCCGGGCGACGAGGTGATCACGAGCGCCTACACCTACACGGCAAGCGCCTCGCCTATCTGCCACGTGGGGGCCACGCCCGTTTTGTGCGACGTCGCGCCGGGCAGCTTCGAGATGGACTATTCCCAGCTGGGCCGCCATATCACGGAGCGCACGAAGGCGATCATCCCGGTCGATTTGGGCGGTGTCATGTGCGACTACGACGCGCTGCTTGCCGCCATCGCCGAGCACGGCGGCACCTGGACGCCCGCCAACGACCGTCAGGCCGCCATCGGGCGCATCGCCGTCATCACCGACGGGGCGCACGCGCTCGGCAGCGTGCGCTACGGCCGGCGCGCCGGGCAGGTGGCCGACCTCACCACGTTCAGCTTCCATGCGGTGAAGAACTTCACCACCGCGGAAGGCGGCGCCGTGACCTGGCGCGAGGGACTGTTCGACGCCGAGGAGCTCTACCACGAGTGCATGCTCATGTCGTTGCACGGGCAGTCGAAGGACGCGCTGGCGAAAACGAAGGCCGGCGCCTGGGAATACGACGTGGCCTTCCCCGGGTGGAAGTGCAACATGACCGACCTGCAGGCCGGCATCGGGCTGGCGCAGCTGCGCCGTTATCCCGCGCTGCTTGCGCGCCGCCGCGAGATGATCGCTCGCTACGAACGCGGGCTTGCGGGTATGAACGTGCAGGTCATGCGTCACTTCGTCGCCGCCGACGGGTCGAACGCGTCGGGCGCTGCCGACGCGGCCGCGCGCGCCGATGCGTCGCAGGCCTCCTCGAGCGGGCATCTGATGCTCGTGCGCCTGCTCGGGCGCGGGCAGGCCTTTCGCAACCGCGTGATCGAGCTCATGGCGCAAGCGGGCGTTGCCACCAATGTGCACTACAAGCCGCTGCCGCTTTTGACCGCCTATCGCAACCTGGGCTTCGACATCATCGATTTCCCGAACGCGTTTGCGCAGTTCGAAAACGAGATCACGCTGCCGTTGCATACGAAGCTTTCCGACGAGGACATCGACCTCGTGTGCCGGGAGTTCGCGGCCGCCTACACCCAAGCCGATGCGGAGGGCCTGGCTTAAATGTACGTCCATTTCTTCAAGCGCGTCCTCGACATCCTGATCGGGCTGGTGGCGCTGCCGTTCGTGCTCATCATCATCGCGGTGCTGGCGCCCATCATCAAGCGCGAGGACGCCGGTCCGGTGTTCTACAACGCTCCGCGCGTGGGCAAGGACGGCGTCGATTTCAAGATGTACAAGCTGCGCAGCATGCGCGTGAACGCCCCCGACCTGGTCATGGAGGACGGCTCGACCTACAACGGCGCCGACGATCCGCGCATGACCAAGATCGGCGCGTTCATGCGCAAGACCAGCCTCGACGAGATGCCGCAGTTTCTCAATGTGCTGAAGGGCGACATGTCCGTGGTCGGCCCGCGCCCCGACTTGCGTCGCGAGACCGAGCTGTACGAGGGCGAAGAGGGGCTGAAGCTGTCGGTCAAGCCCGGCGTCACCGGCTACGCGGCGGTGTACGGCCGCAATTCGCTGCCGTGGAAGCAGCGCCTGTCGCTCGACGTGTACTACGTCAAGCACATAAGCTTCTGGCTGGACGTGAAGGTGTTCTTCCGCACCTTCGCCACCGTCTTCGCCCAAGAAGGCATCTACGTGGAAGAAGGCGAGACGAAGTAGCTGGCAGCGGGAGCGGCTGCGGCGACGAATGGCGCGCCGACCGGCCCGTTCGGAAAATGTGCGGCGTTCTTCGAACACTCTCCGATTGGGGCTGAGCTTGCGCTCAGCCCTCGAATTTTAGTTGTTTGATTTCAGTATCGACCAGGATTTTCGTAGGCGCGTACGCAAGTGCGCGCAGCATAAAGGCGCCGAAGGCGCACCACTCATTTCAACGCAAGTCGAAAAGAGTCCGAAACCGTGCCCTCTTGCGCAATACGCCCGTTATGTGTGGGCAATCTTCGCGCCTTGCGCATGAAACCATCCTGCAACATGGGTTGCTATAATCCTGAGGTACTTGGTTGCAGCAAATTCACGCAAGGAGGGTCGCCCCATGACTTCCAATCCGGAAGAGGACTTCGTACTGAAGACCATTAAAAGTCGCGACGTCCATTTCGTCCGTTTCTGGTTCACCGACGTTTTGGGCCACATGAAGTCGTTCGCCGTCATCCCCAGCGAGCTTGACGACGCCTTCGCCGACGGCATGGGCTTCGACGGCAGCTGCATCGAGGGCTTCTGCCGCACCGAGGAATCCGACATGCTGGCGTTCCCCGACGCCTCCACGTTCCAGGTGCTGCCGTGGCGCCCCGAATCGAACGCCGTGGCCCGCATGTTCTGCAGCATCCGCACACCCGACGGCCAGCCCTTCGAGGGCGACCCGCGTCACGTGCTCGCGCGCACGGTGGCGAAGGCCCAGGACATGGGCTACATCTTCAACGTCGGCCCGGAGCTGGAGTTTTACTACTTTAAAGACGCGGATTCGGGCGAGATCCTCGACCGAGGCGGCTACTTCGACCTGACCAGCCTCGATTACGCCTCCGACCTGCGCCGCGACACGGTGCTGACGCTGGAGAAGATGGGCATCCCCGTCGAATACTCGCACCACGAGAACGGCCCGTCGCAGCACGAGATCGACCTGCGCTTCACCGACGCGCTGTCCATGGCCGACGCCGTCATGACCTACAAGCTCGTGGTGAAGGAAATCGCCATGAAGCACGGCGTGTACGCGTCGTTCATGCCCAAGCCCATGGCCGACGCGCCGGGCAGCGGCATGCACGTGCACCAGAGCCTGTTCGACTTCGACGGCAACAACGTCTTCTTCGACCCCAACGACCCCTCCGGTTACAACCTTTCCGAAACCGCCAAGCACTATCTGGCGGGCATCCTGAAGTACGCGCCGGAGTTCTGCCTGATCACGAACCAGTACGTGAACTCCTACAAGCGCCTGCTCGCCGGCGGCGAGGCGCCCATCTACCTGTCGTGGGCCCGTGCGAACCGCAGCGCGCTCGTGCGCGTGCCGGGGTACCGCCCCAATCGCGAGGTGGCCTGCCGCCTGGAGCTGCGCAGCCCCGATCCGGGCGCGAACCCCTACCTGGCCTTCGCCGTCATGCTCGCGGCCGGTCTGGCGGGCATCGAGGAGGGCCTCGAGCCGCCGAGCCCCATCGAGGACCGCGACTTGTTCACCCAGTCGCGCCAGGAGCTGCGCAAGCAGGGTTTCCGCACGCTGCCTGAAAGCCTCGGCGAGGCCGTGGAGCTGTTCGCGGAGTCGAAGCTCATGCGCGAGACGCTCGGCGACCACATTTGCAACTACCTGGTGGAAACCAAGCGTGCCGAATGGGATGAGTACCAGTCCAACGTTTCCGAATGGGAACGCAACCGCTACCTGGCGGTTCTGTAGATGAGCGGCCTGCTTTACACGCGCGCGATGACGAGGAAGGAGGGCTAGAAGCATGAGGAAAACGGTCATTTTCATTGCGGACAGCCTCGATAACGCCCATAAGTTCCAACAGGTTCTTTCGGGCTTGGACGTGGACGTTGCGGCCGGCTCATCGGTGCAGTTCAAGAAGCTCTTGGCGCAGCATCCGTCCTACGACCTGGTCATTTACGAGGCGCGCAGCGACGCTCTTGCCAACGTGGCGCAGGTGGAGTCGGTGCTTCTGGAAGACGGCAGCGCGAGCCTTTTGGTCATCATCGGCGAGGAGCAGCTTTCCGAGTTCCGCCTTCCCGTGCAGGTGAAGAGCGACTTCGTGGTGCACGGCGCCACCGGCGAGGAATGCGCCGCCCGTATTCGCCAGCTTCTGTGGCCGGGCAACGAAAGCTCCACGTCCGACTTCATCTCGGTGGACAACATGACCATCAACCTGGCAACTTACCAGGTCACCGTCGCCGGCGAGCCGCTGGACTTCACGTACCTGGAATACGCGCTTCTGGCATTTTTGGTCACGCATCCGGGCAGGACGTACAGCCGCGATGCGCTTCTGCGCCGCGTGTGGGGCTTCGACTACTACGGCGGCAGCCGCACGGTCGACGTGCACGTGCGCCGCGTGCGCGCCAAGCTGGGGCCCGAGCTGGCGCAGCACCTCGAAACGGTGCGCGGCGTCGGCTACCTGTGGAGCGCGTAGGCGGCTAGCCGTCTGAGGTGCCCGCTCCCGGCGGGGTTTGCTATGATAAACGGGTGCATTCGAGCCTTTGCGCACGCCTTTTCGGGCGTGCGCTCGTTTACATGAAGAAGGAAGGCCATGACCCAATACCTCACCGAGCGCGAGGTCCGCGGCATCGCGGAATACGCGCGCATCGGCCTCACCGACGAGGAGCTCTCGGAGATGACGGTCGACCTGAACAGCATCATCGAGACGCTGCAACCCATCAAGCAGCTCGACCTCGACGGGGTCGAGCCGACGTTCCACCCCATCGGAAGCCTGTCGAACGTCATGCGCGAAGACGTCGAGGGCACCTCGTTTTCGCAGGAAGTGGCGCTGGAAAACGCGCCGAAGCAGCAGGACGGCAGCTTCCTCATCCCGGCCATTCTGGGCGAAGGGGGTGACGCGTAAATGACCGCCATCTCCGATATGGGCATCGCGCAGATCCGCGAGGGCATCGCGTCCGGGCAGTTCAGCGCCACCGAGGTCGCCAAGGCCTCTCTCGAGCGCATCGCCGCCGCCGATGTGCAGGTGCATGCGTTTTTGGAGCAGACCGCCGACGCCGCGCTCGCCGCGGCCGCCCGCGTTGACGCGGCCGTTGCCGCCGGCACGTTTGCCGAGATGGGACCGCTCGCGGGCGTGCCCGTCGCCTTCAAGGACAACATGAACCAGGCCGGCACGCACACCACGTGCGCGTCGCACATGCTGGAAAACTACGTTTCGCCCTACACGGCCACGTGCGTGCAGCGCGTTTTGGATGCCGGTGCGTTGCCGCTCGGCAAGCTGAACATGGACGAGTTCGCGTTCGGTTCGACCACCGAGTCCTCGGCGTTCGGTCCGACGCGCAACCCCTGGGATCTCACCCGCGTTCCGGGCGGCAGTTCGGGCGGATCGGCCGCTGCGGTCGCCGCCGGCATGGCGTGCGTGACGCTCGGCTCCGACACCGGCGGCTCCATCCGCCAGCCCGCCAGCTTCTGCGGCGTCGTGGGCGTCAAGCCGACCTACGGCACCGTCAGCCGCTACGGCGTGGTGGCCTTCGGCAGCTCGCTCGACCAGGTGGGGCCGTTCGCGCGCAGCGTGCGCGACGCCGCCGCCGCCATGGACGTGCTCGCCGGCCGCGACGTGCTCGACTGCACCTCGCAGGACGTTCCGGCCGCCTTCAGCGCCGCGTGCGAGCGCGACGTCGCGGGCATGCGCATCGGCGTCGTGCGCAGCTTCATGGACGCCGAGGGGCTTTCCGATGAAGTCGCTTCCCGCGTGAAGGAGGCCGCCGAGGCGCTCGAGGCCGCCGGCGCCACCATCGTGGAAGTCGACCTTCCGCATATCGACGCGGCCATCAGCGCGTATTACGTGCTCGGCCCGTGCGAGGCGTTCTCCAACCTGGCGCGCTTCGACTCCGTGCGCTACGGCTATTGCGAAGAGGGCCACAAGGACCTCGGCGGCCAGTACGAGGCAAGCCGCGCCCACGGCTTCGGCGAGGAGGCCAAGCGCCGCATCATGCTGGGCAGCTACCTGCTTTCCGCCGGCGTCTACGAGCAGTACTACTACCCGGCGCAGCAGGTGCGCACGCTCATCACGCGCGACTACGCGCAGGCCTACGAGAAGTGCGACGTCATCCTGGCGCCGGTCGCCCCGGCCACCGCGTTCAAGTTCGGCGAAATCGCCGACCCGGCCACCATGTACCTCTCCGACGTGTTCACCATCTCCATCAACATCGCCGGCAACGGCGGCATGAGCGTGCCGTGCGGCATCGGCGAGACCTCCGGCATGCCGGTGGGCGTGCAGCTGATCGCGCCGCAGTTCAAGGACGAGAACATGTTCCGCGCCGCTGTGGCGCTCGAGGCCGCGTACGGGCAGGCTCCCGTCGCGCCGGCCTTCGCTGACGGAAAGGCGGGCGAATAATGCGCAAGCTCGACGAAGTGCTCAAAGACTGGGAAGCGGTCATCGGCCTGGAAATCCATGCCGAGCTGACCACGCTCAACACCAAGATGTTCTGCGGCTGCAAGCTGGAGTTCGGCGCCGACCCGAACACGCACACCTGCCCGGTGTGCTTGGGGCTGCCGGGCGCGCTGCCCGTGCCGAACAAGGCCGCCATCGAGTCCATCGTGCTGGCCGGCCTGGCCACGAACTGCGATATCGAGAAGCACTCGATGTTCTACCGTAAGAACTACATGTATCCCGACATGGCGAAGAACTTCCAGACCACGCAGGGCCCCATCGCGTTCTGCATGCGCGGGCATCTTGATCTGGACGTCGACGGCCCGGCCGCCAAGGAGCGCGGCGACATCGCGGGGCTGAAGCCCGGCGAGGCGCAGGGCAACGTCACCGTCACCGACACCGGCTACACCGCGCACGTGGGCATCACGCGCATCCACATGGAGGAGGATGCCGGCAAGATGATCCACGTCGGCGGCGACGAGGGTCGCATCGCCGGCGCCACGCATTCGCTCGTGGACTACAACCGCGCCGGCACGCCGCTCATCGAGCTGGTGACTGAGCCCGATCTGCGCACGCCCGAGGAGGCGCGCCTGTTCATGCAGAAGCTGCGCCAGATCTACCTGGCCATCGGCATTTCCGACTGCTCGATGGAGGAAGGCTCCATGCGCTGCGACGGCAACGTGAGCCTGCGCCGCCGCGGCGACACCAAGCTGGGCGTGAAGACCGAGCTGAAGAACATGAACTCCTTCAAGAACCTGCACGACGGCTTGGCCTACGAGATCTGCCGTCAGGCCGAGGTGCTTGAGGAAGGCGGGCAGATTTACCAGGAGACGCGCCATTGGGACCCGACGATGAAGCACACCATCGTCATGCGCGTGAAGGAGACGGCCGACGACTACCGTCTGTTCCCCGAGCCCGACCTGGCGCCCTACGACCTTTCCGACGAGTTCATCGAGGGCGTCCGCGCGAAGCTGCCCGAGCTGCCCGATCAGAAGGCCGCGCGCTATGCCGGCGACTTCGGGCTTTCGGCCTACGACGCGCGCCACTTGGTCGACCATCGCGTGACGGCGTCGTTCTTCGAGGGCTGCATGGCCGCCGCCGGCGCCGATGCGGCGAAGCTGGCGAAGCCGGTGGCGAACCTGGTGATCAACGACGTGTCGGCGTGGCTGAACGCCAACGAGGGCGCCGATCTTGCGGCAAGCCCGCTGACGCCCGAGCGCGCCGTTGCGCTGGTGCGCATGCTCGCCGACGACACCATTTCGTCCAAGCAGGCCAAGGAAGTGTTCGCGGCCGTCATGGACGAGGATCGCGACCCGGCAGCCATCGTCGAGGCGCGCGGCATGAAGCAGGTGTCCGACACCGGCGCCATCGAGGCCGTGGTGGCCGAGGTGGTTGCGGCGCATCCGGACGAGGTTGCGCGCTACAAGGAGGGCAACCAGAAGCTGATCGGGTTCTTCGTCGGCCAGTGCATGAAGCAGATGCGCGGCCAGGGCAACCCCAAGGTGATCAACCAGCTGTTGGCAAAGAAGCTGAACGAGTAGCAGGAAGGGCCGGCGGGGGTCAGGCCCGCCGGCTTGCTCATGATTGGCCGGCGGGAATCGCCCTAGCCGGCTCGCTCGCGAAGGCTGGCGGGGGCCATCCTTGCTGGTCTGTTCGTAAAGGCCGGCGGAACCACTCTTGCCAGCCCACTCTTAAAAAGTGTATCGCGCCCTGCGGGCGCTCCCTAATGAGGGCCGAACTCGCGTTCGGCCCTACGCATTTCGGTTGTAAGTTTCAAGCTTTGACCAGGGTTTCTTTGATCAGGATTTTTCGGGGTGCGAACAAAAGCTCGCACCGCTCCCCACGCTCGCGTCTGCGCTGGCCTATTGGCGCTCTTACGCCGCCTTGCCCTCTTCTGCCTCCAGCAGTTCGCGGGCGTGGGCGATGGCGTCGTCGATGTTCGGGCGGAAGTGCTCCTCGCCGACCATATCCACGAAGCCGGCGCGGCGCATCGTCTTCATCGGCTGCTCGTTCGCGTGGCTGAAAATCAATCGCACGCCGTGTTCGGTGCAGTAGTTGTAGAGGTTCTCCAGCGCGTTCATGCCGGTCGCATCGAGCGAGGGCACGCCGCGCATGCGGATGATCAGGTACTTCGTGAAGTCCTTTACCGAGATGTCGGAGATGCGGTCGGTCATGCCGAAGAACATCGGGCCGTTGATCTCGTAGACGCGCACGCTCTTCGGCAGCTCGCGCAGGTGCGTGACCTCGGAATCCTTGTCGCAGTAGTAGGTCCAGCCCTTGACCTCGGTTTCCTCGCTGACCATCTTCATGAACAGCGCGACAGTGATCAGCATGCCCACGGCAATGGCGGTGACCAGGTCGAACACCACGGTCAGGCCGAACGTGAGCACAAGGCACGCCACGGCGCCGTGCGAGGCGGTGGTGCACAGGTGCACGAAGTTGCGCCAGCCCGACATGTTGTAGGCAACCTGCAGCAGGATGGCCGCGATGGTGGGCATGGGGATGAGCGCGGCGTAGGGCATCAGGAAGACGAGCACCACGAGCAGCACCACGGCGTGCACCATGCCGGCAATGGGCGTGCGGCCGCCGCTTTTGACGTTGGCCGCGGTGCGCGCGATGGCGCCCGTGGCGGGGATGCCGCCGAACAGCACCGAACCCATGTTGCCCACGCCCTGCGCCACCAGCTCCATGTTGCAGCGGTGGTGGCTGGAAATCATCGAGTCGGCGACAACGCACGAAAGCAGCGACTCGATGGCCGCCAGGATGGCGATGGTGATGCCGTTGGCCAGTTCGTTGCGGAACAGGTCCAGGTCAAGCTGCGGAATGTGCAGCGACGGCAGGCCGGCATTGATGGTGTAGAGGTCGCCGATGGTGTTCACGTCCATGTTGAATGCCGGCACGATGATCATGCCGACGATGACCGCGACCAGCGAGCCGGGGATGTTCTTCGACACCTTCGGCCACACGATGAGGATGGCCAGGCAGATGGCGCCGACCAGCAGGGCCTGCCAGTTGAACGTGGAGATGTTCGTGGCGATGGCGGTGAGCTTGTCGGTGGTGTCGATGGTGGTGGTGCCGGCGGGGTAGGTGAGGCCGAGGAAGTCCTTGACCTGGCCGATCACGATGGTGACGGCGATGCCGGCGGTGAAGCCCGTCGTGATGGTGTAGGGCACGAAGCGGATGAGCGTGCCCAGCTTCAAAAGGCCCATGAGCACGAGCAGGATGCCCGCGATGATGGTGGCCGCCACCAGCCCGTCGATGCCGTCGGTGGCCACGATGCCCGCCACGATGGTGGCGAAGGCGGCGGTGGGGCCGGAAATTTGCACGCGGCTGCCGCCCAGAAACGCGATGAGGAACCCGGCAACGATAGCCGTGTAAAGTCCCTGCTCAGGACCGACGCCCGATGCGATGGCGAGCGCAATGGACAGCGGCAGCGCCACGACGGCGACCACGATGCCCGACACGATGTCGCGGGGGATCTGCTGGCGCAGCTCCTCGGGGCTTGAGTGCTTGATGATGCTGAACAGGATAGGTTTGATCTTGTCGTGCTGCATGGTTCCGTTTCTCGGGGGTCGCGCGTCGGTTTCGGGTTGTGCGCGGCAAGGCGGGGCGGCAAACGCAACAACGCCCCGCGAGGCGGCCCGCCCCGGAAGCGTTGCGATGTCTGTGATTGCGCGACTCCCCTCGTCGCAAGGGGTGTTTATAGTAACGCTTTGGAAACGGTTGGGGGTCGGCACCACAAAAACGCCAGCTGGAGGGGTGGAGCGGGTTCGCCTACAGGACCCAGAAGCCGAGCCAACCGAGGGCGATTCCCAGTGCCGCACCGGCAACGACGTCGCGCGGGAAATGCACGCCGCCCACGACGCGCAGGACGGCGAGCACGCAGCCGAGGGTCAGCACGACGGGCCCCGCCCAGACAAGCGGGCAGCAGGCGCAAAACGTCATGCCGATGATGAAGATGCTGAACGCATGTCGGCTGGGGAAGGAGTTGCCGCGCGTGTCTTTGGGGATGACGGGCGGGGTATTGAAGACCGTGTAGGGGCGCGGCGCGTCGATCGCGCGTCGTATGACGGTCACCAAAACGAACGATATTCCGGGCACGAGCAGCGCGTACAGCAGCGCCGCAGGCCCATCGATTGGTGTCCCCGCCTGAGCGTTGACCAGGCCGAATAGCCCGGTGCCGCCGGTTACGGCCGGATTGAGGCCGCTTGCAGTGGTAGCCGCCGCGGCCGCCGCGCCTGTGGCCGAGCCGAGTCCGCCTGTCGCCGCGCCGCTCGCCGCGTCCGCCCCGCCCGTACCCGCAGGCAGCGCGAACGTCGACCAATCGCCGTCGAGGATGGCGGCGGGCCAGCCCTCCGAGACGAACAGCCACGCGATCAAGCACGGGTAAGCGATGTAAATCGCGTAGGTGATTAGCTTGTTAGCCAGGCATATGGCCCGCTCAAGTGCCGGATTCGCATGCAGCGCGGAGGTCATTCGTATGTACGTCGATTCCTTCATGCGCCTATTGTATCCCGCCAGCCCCGCCCGCTGCCCGCGATTCTCTCAAGCCGCAGCCAGCGAGCCCCGCCGCCCCATCCGCGACATTTTATGCGCGAAGTGCGTAGGTTTCGCGGCCGCCGCGGAGTAGCCGGTTCTGGGCCGCGTCGTTTCCCCAGGTCGGATTTTCGGCTGGAATTCGCTACTCGCGGGGTTTCTCGAAACCTACGCACTTCGCACTAGTTTCGTCGCGCGTCGCTTGCATCCAGGTGGTTTTTCGCGGGCAGGGGGGGCGGGAGCGAGCCGGGGGAGGCGAGTTGCGCGCCGGTGCGGTGCCTGCCGATGCGGTGGCAGCCGGCGCGGTGGCAGCCGATGCGGTGCCGCCCGACGCGGTGCCGGCTCGCCGGTTCCGGCCTAACGGCGCCAAACGCAAAAAGCGCCGCCGACTTAAGTCGGCGGCGTTCGATGTGCGCATGCGTATATGTTTCGCGCGGCTTCTCGTTCGTGCGTGCGCGTACCCGCGCGTCTTTACTTGATGGCTTCGAAGCCGGCGGCGAGGTCGGCCAGGATGTCGTCGATGTGCTCGGTGCCGATGGACAGGCGCACGGTCGTCGGCTTGATGCCCGCAGCCAGAAGCTCTTCCTCGTTAAGCTGGGAGTGCGTGGTGGAGGCCGGGTGGATGACCAGCGACTTCACGTCGGCGACGTTCGCCAGCAGGCTGAACAGGCTCAGCGACTCGGTGAACTTGCGGGCGTCGTCGGCGGTGCCCTTCACGTCGAAGGTGAAGATGGAGCCGGCGCCGTTGGGATAGTACTCGTCGTAGAGCTCCTTGGCGCGGCCGGTCGCGAGCGCCGGGTGGTTCACGGATTCAACCTGCGGGTGGTTGTTCAGGAACTCGACGACCTTCAGCGCGTTCTCGACGTGGCGGTCGACGCGCAGCGACAGCGTCTCAAGGCCGAGCAGCAAAAGCCACGCGTTGAAGGCGGAAAGCGTGGCGCCCTGGTCGCGCAGCAGCGTGGCGCGGGCCTTCGTGATGTAGGCGGCGGCACCTGCGGCCTCGGTGAACACGACGCCATGGTAGTTCGGGTTGGGCTTGGCGACGCCCGGGAACTTGTCGGCGTTGGCGGCCCAGTCGAACTTGCCCGCATCGGTGATCACGCCGCCCATGGCCGTGCCGTGGCCGCCGATGAACTTCGTCGCGGAGTGCACCACGACGTCGGCGCCGTGCTCGATCGGGCGCAGCAGGTAGGGGGTGGAGAAGGTGGCGTCGACGATCAGCGGGATGTTGTGGCGATGCGCGATGTCGGCCCAGGCCTTGATGTCGAGCACGTCGGAGTTGGGGTTGCCGAGCGTTTCGGCGTAGAGCAGCTTGGTGTTGTCCTGGATGGCCGCCTCGACGCCCTCAAGATCGGTGGGGTTGACGAACGTGGTGGAAAGGCCCTGCTCAACCAGCGTGTGCTCGAACAGGTTGAACGTGCCGCCGTAGAGGTTGGTGGAGGAAACGATGTGGTCGCCTGCCGTGGCGATGTTCTGCACGGCGATGGTGATGGCGGCAGAGCCGGTGGCAACGCCGAGCGAGCCGACGCCGCCCTCGAGCGCCGCGACGCGCTCCTCGAACACGCTGACCGTGGGGTTGGTCAGGCGGGAGTAGATGTTGCCGGGCTCGGTCAGGCCGAAGCGGCCGGCGGCGGTGGCGGCGTCCTTGAACACGTAGGACGAGGTCAGGTAGATCGGCACCGCGCGGGAGTCGGTCGCCGGGTCGGGCTGCTCCTGGCCGGCATGGACCTGCAGGGTTTCGAATGCGTACTTCTGGTCGGACATTTCGTTGCTCCTTTTCCTAACGCTTGGACCGTTTCCTTGCGTATGACGTTTGTGACGGTTGCTAGTTATACGGGTTGCGGCGTGCGTGGTCAATAGAATTAGCGATAATCCCACTATGCAAAATAGCGATAACCAGTTACCGCTGCGGTTTCGGGGGCGGTTGTGCCGCGAGCCGCGGAAGGGCGGGAAGGGGACTGGTACAATAGCGCGCAGCAAGATCGAGTGAACGATAAGGGGATGGCATGACGCAAGAGGCTAAGGCGGCGCAGGTGGATATGCAGGCGCAGGCGCAGGCGACGCGAGGCTCCTCGCAGGCGCAGGCGCAGGCGGAACAGCCGCAACCGCGGCAGTCGCGGCCTGGCAGCGCGTTCGGCGCGCTCGACGGCGCGGTCGGGCTCGGGGTCGACATCGTCGAGATCGAGCGCATGCGCAAAATTCTCAAGCGCAGCCCCGCGTTTGCCGGCAAGGTATTCAGCGACGGAGAGCGCGCCTATTGCGACGCCACGTCGCAGCCCGAAATCCACTACGCGACGCGGTTCGCCGCGAAGGAGGCCGTGCTCAAGGCGCTCGGCACGGGTTTCTCCGAGGGAATCGGCGTGCGCGACGTGGAGGTGCGCCGCACTTCGAAAGGCCGTCCGTACGCGGTGCTTTCCGGCCGCGCACGCGAGGTCGCGCAGGAGCTCGGCGTGCGCGAGCTGCCCCTGTCGCTGTCGTTCACGCACACCGACGCCGTTGCCTGCGCCATGGCCATCACGGAAAGCTCGGTCCGCGTGCAGGAGGAGCGGCGCGACCCGATGGAGGAGCTGTCTCGGCAGTTCAAGGAGGCGCGCGCGATGCTCGACGACCTAGACGCCGCCACGCCGGCCCCGGCGCCGACGCAGGTGCCGAGCGCGCATGCGGCCATGGACATGGTGCGCGATGCCCAAGGCGCGCCCGCCGGGGAAGAGGCCTAGCTGCATCGTCGCCTCTGCCCGCGCCATTCGCCGCGCAACCGCGATGCCCGGCAGCGGGCATCATCCGCCCCACTTCGCCCGTATTCGTTGACCTGTAACGCCAACCTTACAAAACTACGCTACACTTTGCGCGAACACGGGAGGTTGGTCGTATGCAACGTACGCGGAAATACACGTTGGCCCAGTTGGCTGCTCTGCTGCCGCAGCCCGATGAGCAGGCGAATAAATACTCGCGCGGGAAAGTGACGCTCATTGCGGGCTGCGCCGAGTATCCGGGCGCGGCGCAGCTGGCGGCGCGCGCCTCGCAGCGCATGGGCGCCGGGTATTCCGAGGTCGTATGTGCTCCCGAATCGGTTGCCGCCGTGCGCGGCGCAAGCCCCTCGCTTGTGGTGCGCAGCTGGGATGAACTGGCGAAATGGTCGCAGCTCGACCCCGACGAGCGCGCGCTGGGCGTCCTGCGCGCCGACGACCATCCCGCAAACGCCGCCCTGCCTACGCAGCAGGCCATCATGGCGGCGCGCCCGCAGCGAAGCGCCCCGCGCCCAGCCGCCTTGGGGCCGGTCCACCCCAAACGCCCCGCGGCGTTCCTCGTCGGATCGGGATTTGCCGCCTCCGACCCGCTTTCCGCGAAGCTGACCTGCGCCGTTCTCGCGGCGGTCCACGCCCCTGTGCTCGTGGACGGCGGCGGGCTCGACGCGCTCACGTCCCCCGAGGGCCGGCTCGTGCTGCGCCGCCGCTTCGTCGAGGGGCTGCCCACCGTCATCACCCCGCATGCGGGCGAAGCCGCCCGCCTCGCCGCGCCGCTCGAGCTTCCCTGCGACGACCCGGCGCATCTCTCTGAGCTGCTTTCGCTCGCCTACGGCGTGACCGTCGCGCTGAAAGGCCCCGTCACCTACGTGTCCGACGGCGACGGCGTGCTGCGCATGTCCGACGGGACGCCGGCGCTTGCGAAGGCGGGAACCGGCGACGTGCTCGCGGGCATGACGGCCGCCCTGCTCGCGCAGGGGATGGACGCCGTCGACGCCTGCATGCTCGCGACCTCGCTGCACGCCCGCGCCGGCCGCGCCGCGGCACGCCGCCTCACCGACATTTGCGTGGTGGCCGAAGATGTGATCGAGGCCCTTCCCGAAGCAATAAAGGAAGTGTCGAAAGCGAAATAGCCGGGAAGCCGGCTGCCAACGGCACCCGGCCCATCGCGACAACCGCGGAACCGACCCCGGACCCCGATCC
>CAVCPR010000020.1:20891-31178 GCA_963604235.1 Anaerovoracaceae bacterium
GGACGAGGGAATCCTGTAAAAGCGCAGGCCTTCGACTTGCGAACGCCGGCCGGCCGGTACGTTCTCGCCTTCGAGCTCGCTTGGCAATCGGCTTCGCTGCCGCTTCACTCCTTGCATATCACCCACAGCGGTTGTGGAATTGCCAAAAATCGTAAAATAAGGTTGTTCAATTGCCAAACGACCGAAAACGGTTGTGAAGTATGTAGGAAGCTCGCCGGGCCGGCTTTCCCGTCATCGTCCGGCTGCTGCTCAACTTGCGAGAAAGGACAACCCATGAACATTCACGTTGACTTGGAAAACGGCCTGCTGGCTGACCGTTTCGGGAAGTACGCCCCCGAATCCGACCGCCTGGAAGGGTTCCCCGTGCGGTCGTTCCCCATTTCCATTGAAGGCGTGCCGGCCGAGACCGAGTCGCTCGCGCTTACGTTCGTGGACTTCGACGCCATTCCCGTCGGCGGGTTCTGCTGGATTCACTGGACGGCGTGCGACATCGACCCCGCCTGCACGTTCATTCCCGAAAACGCCAGCGCCGAGGGCAGTGTGTCCATGGTTCAGGGGCGCAACAGCAACTGGTCGCCCATGGCGCACGGCAGCGCGAACCCGCAGGTGCATTCGCGCTACTGCGGCCCGCAGCCGCCCGACGCCACGCACGAATACACGCTCACCGTCTATGCGCTCGATTGCAAGCTCGGCCTTGAGGAGGGCTTCTACCTTAACGAGCTGCGCCGCGCCATCGAGGGCCATATCCTCGACCAAGCCCGCCTAGAACTCCCCAGCCGCGCGTAAGGAGAGGGGGCACCGGTTCGGCATCCGGTTGGAATTGTGTCGCACTCTCGGTCCTCTTTGATAAAGGGCGAGCGTTCACTCAGCGGAATTCGGTCTTAAGGGGTAACGTTTCTGCGTACCGTTCGGTTACGGCATATTTACAACTTGTGCGAATGCCATAGAGCGGAGACATTCCACAGGTGGGGTATTTTACAATGAGCGGATAACTTGAAGGAATCGCTGTGCCGTCGTGCGCCCTCGCGTGCGCCGGCGCGGCGTCTTGCTGAGGGCGGCCCGCGCGGCCGCAAGAGGAAGAGGTACTGCTCGTCATGATGAATGCCCTGCGCGTCCTTGGACGTGACTTGCTGCGACTGGTGAAGGCGCCGGCCGCCCTCGTCGTGGTGATCGTCCTCGTCGTGCTTCCGTCCACGTACACGTGGTTCAACGTCATCGGCTTCTGGGACCCGTACAACAATACGGGGGGCATGCGCGTCTGCGTGGTCAACGAGGACGTCGGCGCGACGAACGACATGATGGGGGAGATGAACATCGGCGACATGGTCGTCGAACAGCTCCATGAAAACACACAGTTGAACTGGGATTTCCTCAGTTACGACGAGGCTATGGAAGAGGTGCGGGCCGGACGGGCCTACGCGGCGTTCGTCATCCCGAGCGACTTCACCGAAAACCTCTTCACCATATTGACGGGCGACTTCATCCAGCCCAACTTGCAGTATTACGTGAACGAGAAGATGAACCCCGTCTCCCCGAAGGTGACCGACGCCGGGTCCAGCACGCTCGACGAAACCATTAACAGCCAGTTCGTCTCCACCGTCAGCTCCGTGGTCGCCGATACGCTCAATGACAAGGTTGCGGAGGCCGAAACCGACCTGAAGGATGCGCAGACCGATGCGGCCGGGCAGCTCGGCCGCGCGAAAGACTCCATCGTCAGCGCGCGCTCGACGGTGTCGGAGCTGGCGGATTCCGCTTCGCAGGCGCGCTCCAAGGCGCAGTCGGCGAAAAGCCAGCTCAACCAGGCGAAAAGCGACGCGAAAGCGGTGCAGGACCAGCTGCAGCAGGTTTCCGACCTCTCCGGCTCGCTGCAGACGGGCATCATGAACTTCACCGCCGTCGCCATGCCGGCGCTTTCCGATGCCACGCTGGGGCTTTCCGGCGCCTCTGCTTCCGCGGCCACCTCCACGTCGGACGTGGCCAACGCCATCAGCAAGTCGCAGGGCACGGTCGACGCCTCGGTGCAGCGCGCACAGGGCATCATCGATTCCAGCGAGGCCGTCTCCAAGCAGCTGCAAGCCGTTTGCGACAGCCTGCCCGACAGCGAGCCTGCAAAGGCGCTGCTGCAAACTTCCATCGACTCCCTCGACGCACGCGCCGTCGAGGCGCAGCGCGACCTCGACGACCTGCAACAGCTCTCCCGCAACGTCGACACCACGGCGCAGACGGTATCCGGCGCCGCCGGCACCATAAACACGGCGGTCCAGTCGACCCTTTCCGCGTCAAGCTCGTACCAAACGCAGCTGTTCGGCACGGCGCTTCCCCAGGTCAGCAACGGCATTTCACAGGTTGGCAGCGCGGCGGTGAGCCTGAAGGCCGCCATCGCGAACCAGGGTGCGCTCATCACGCAGACCGCCAACGTCATCGACCAGCTCGACACCACGCTGAGCACGGCGGCTTCCGCGCTCAGGCAGACCGACGGCGTGCTCGCGCAGCTGCAGAATTCCGTGTCCACGGCGCAAACCGACGTCATCGCGCTCGGCACTTCCACGACCATTTCCGATCTCCTCGACTCCGGGCGTATCGACCCCGAGAAGATCGCCGAGTTCATGCAGTCGCCCACGAAGGTGACCACTGAGAAGCTTTACCCGCTCAACGCCTACGGCTCGGCCATGGCGCCGCTGTTCATCAGCCTGAGCTTGTGGGTGGGCACCATCATGCTGTGCGTCATCTTGAAGCTCGAGGTGGACAAGGAGGGCATTCCCGGCCTCACCGTCATGCAGGGCTACATCGGGCGTTGGATGTTCTTCGCCATCCTGGTGGTGCTGCAGGCCGTGGTATGCGTGGCGGGTTGTTTGTACCTCGGCGTGCAGGCGGCGTCGGTCCCGGCGTTCTACGCCACGGCCATCGTGCTGTCGCTGGCGTATTTGTGCATCACGTACACGCTGTCCTCGTCGCTGCAGCATATCGGCATCGGCCTGTGCATCATCTTGGTGTTCGTGCAGATCCCCGGCGGCACGGGCCTGTATCCCATCGAGATGACCGACGCCTTCTTCCGCGCGGTCTACCCGATGTTCCCGTTCACCTACGGCATCAACGCGCTGCGCGAGACCATCGGCGGCTTCTACGAGATGCAATGGGGCGGCTACATCGGCACGCTGCTGGTCATTTCGCTGATCATGGCCATCATCGGTCTGTTCGTGCGCCCGCATCTGACCAATTTGAATCGCCTGGTGGCCAAGCAAGTTGGCGAAAGCGACCTGCTCAACGTCGAGGCCGCGCTGGTGCCCGAGCGCCGTTACCGCATCGGCCAGCTCATTCGCGCGCTTTCCGACCATGACGAATTCCATGAGACGCTGCGCCAGCAGCAGGAGCGGTTCATGAGCCTCTACCCGAAGCTCAAGCGCGCCGCGCTCATCGTGGGCATCGTGGTTCCCGTCATCTTCACGTTCGCGTTCACGGCGACCATGACGGCGAAGGTCGTGACGCTGACGGCGTGGCTGATTTGGCTGATCCTCGTCATCATGTTCCTGCTGGTGCTCGAAGGCGTGCGCGAGAACATCCTTCGCCAGAAGTCCATCGACGACATGTCCGAGGACGAGCTGCGCGAGCGTTTGGCGAAACGCGGCAAGACGATCGTGAAGGAGCTGGTGCCGGCTGCCATGTCGCGGGCGCGCATTTCCGTGCCGGTCGGCCGAGGCGGGCGTGGCGAAGGCATGACGGTGCCGCTGCCGCCGCTGGGCAAGGTGCGCGACGACCTGTCAAAGGATGCTGCGGGTGAAGCTGGCCGTGACGAAAGCGGTGAAGGCGCTGGCGGCGCGGCTGAGTGTGGCGAACACGCTGGCAGCGCGTCCGGCGGCGCGTCCGACATCGTGTCGGGCGGCGAGTCGCTGATGGACCTCGCGGCGGCGGATAAGCCGGCGCATTTCGCGGGGCCGGGCGTCTCGATGCTCGACGACGCGGATGACAAGCTTGCCGAGGACGAGGACGCTCTTGAAGTGGAGTCCCCGAGCATGACCATCGGCCCCGATGCGCTTTCCGCCGACGACTTGAACTTGCTTGGCCGCATGCGCGAGCGCGCAACGTCGGCCGGCGAAGATGCCGTTTCCGCCGGCGAAGGCGCCGCCATTCCGGCTTTCGCTGCCTCTTTGGTAGCTGAGGAGGTTGTCAAGGCGCCCAAGGACAAGCACGGCAAAGCCGCCAAGGCGGGCAAGGGCGAAAAGCCCGGAAAGCACGCCAAGTCCGAAAAGGGCGAAAAGGGCGAAAAGGCCGAAAAGCCGGGTAAGAAAAAGAAAAAGCATGCGAAAAAGCATGGCAAGGAGCAGGAGGGCAACCATGCGTAACATATGGAAGCTGTTCTGCTATGACGTGAAGCACCTGTTCGGCAATGTCATCACCGTGGTGCTCGTGCTCGGGTTGGTGTTCCTGCCGTCCATCTTCACGTGGTACAACGTCATTGCCTGCTGGAACGTGTTCGACAACACCGGTGAGCTGAAGGTTGCCGTCGCCAATTCCGACGAAGGCTATGACAGCGAGCTTTTGCCCACCACGATAAACGTCGGCGACAACGTCGAGGCGGCGCTGCGCGAAAACACGCAGCTGGACTGGGTGTTCACCACCGAGGAAGACGCCATCGACGGCGCGAAGTCGGGCAAGTACTACGCGGCCGTGGTCATCCCCGAGAATTTCAGCCGCGACATGATGAGCTTCTATTCCGCCGACACCGAGCATGCCCAGATCATCTATTACGAGAACGAGAAGAAGAACGCGGTGGCCCCGCGCGTGACCGACCAGGCGTCAAGCAAGGTGTCGTCGCAGGTCAACACTACCTTTGCCGAAACCCTGTCCGACGTGGCGCTCAGCTTGGCCGACACGCTCGGCAACCTTGCGGAAAGCGGCGACGCGGACGGCTATATCCAGAACTTCTCGAACACGGTGGCAAACTCCGCCGACCAGATGAACGACGCGGCCGACGTGCTCGACGCGTACGCCGGACTCGTTTCCACGGCGCAGGGGCTCGTAAACTCGTCGACCAACTTGCTTGACCAGGCGCAGTCCGCCGTGAAGGAAGCCGAGGGCAGCGCGAATGCGGCGAAAGACGGCGCGGGATCGATCGGTAGCGCCTTGCAGGCGTCGGTGACGGCGCTTTCCGGTGCGCTCGACCAAAGCGCGTCGAGCTTCGACGGCGTGTCCGATTCCGTCGAGCAGGTCTACGCGAGCGTGGATTCCTCGGCCGCTTCCGCCCAGCAGAGCCTGCGCGACCAGGCATCCGACACCGAGGCGCAAATCGAGCGCTACAAGAACCTGAAGACGCAGCTCCAGGAGCTCGAGCCGCAGGTGGATGCTTCCTATCAGCCCGCCATCGAGGCCGCCATCAAGCAGATCGACATTTCGATCGCCTCTATGGAGAAGCTGCATGACAGCCTTCTTGCGGCTGCCGACGACATTGCCACGGGCAACGCGAACAGCCAGACCAAGCGCGCCGAGGTCAAGCAGCAGGTCGCCGATGCCAAGGCGAGCGTGCAGTCGCTCGCCGACGATTACAACGCCAACATCAAGCCCGGTCTGGAGAGCCTCGCCTCGTCGGTGTCGTCGGCGGCGCAGTCGCTCTCGAGCCGCTCGGCCCTGCTTTCCGGCGTGGGCAGCGACCTGGAATCCTCGGCCAGCGATGTGTCGGGCAAGCTCGGCGACGCGCAGGCCTCCATCAAGTCGATGGCCGACGAGCTGCGCGCCTCGGCGACCAAGCTCAATTCGCTGTCGACCAGCATTAACGAGGCCCTGGCAAGCGGCAACGTCGAACAGCTCAAGCAGATCATCGGATCGGAACCCGAGGCGCTGGCCAAGGCCGTTTCCGCCCCGGTGGGCGTCGAGCGCATCCCCGTGTTCGCCGTGAACGACTTCGGCTCCGCCATGGCGCCGCTGTATTCTACGCTGGCGCTGTGGGTGGGCGCGCTGCTGATGATGGTTCTGATGAACCCCGTGCCCTCCGAAAAGGCGCGCGCGCAGTTGAACAACCCGAAATCATGGCAGCTGTTCTTCGGGCGCTTCGGCGCGATGGCCGTTATCGAGCTGATGCAATCGACCGTCATGTGCCTGGGCAACATGCTGTTCCTTGGCGTGCAGGTGTCCAATCCGTTTTTGTACCTGCTGTGCTTCTGGACGGCGGGGCTCGTGTTCGGCTTCATCATCTACACGCTGGTATCGCTGTTCGCGAACCTCGGCAAGGCCATTGCGGTGCTGGTGCTCATCGTGCAGGTGACCGGCGGCGGGGGCAGCTTCCCGCTTCAGATGCTGCCGGAGTTCTTCCAAATGATCAGCCCGTTTTTGCCCGCGACGCATATCATCAACGCCATGCGCGCCGCCTCGATGGGCGTCTACATGAACGACATCTGGATAGAGCTGCTCTGCGAGCTGTCCTTCGTCGTGCCCTTCGCCATCCTCGGCCTCATGCGCCCCGTCCTGTCGAAGGTAACCTACAAGTTCGTCGAGAAAGTCGAAGAGTCCAAGCTGGTGTCCTAGGGTCGCGAGCGGGTTTCTCGAGCTTCCGTTGTGCCGTGTGCGAAGGCGCGGAAGCTTGAGAAACCCGCGCCGCGGCCTTTGTGAAGAAACTGTATGCTTGGGCTAACACAGTTGCACATGGCTAACGGTTAGCGTAATCTAATCCTTGTCGAAAGGCACAAGCCCTTCGAGCACATGCTGACCCGGCAGTGAAAGCTCCTCTCGTCTGGCTATTCACTGCAATCGTTTGCAGAGGGAAGACCCCCCTTCTTCCCTCTGCATTTTTATGTTGTCAGGGGACATTCACGGGGAGGGGCATTCATGGAAAAGCTCTCGCGGTCCGCCGAGGACTACCTGGAGGCGATCGTCAGTCTTGGCGGGTCGCTGACCCAGCCCGTTCGCAACGTGCAGATCTCCGAAGAGCTCGGCGTCACCAAGGCGTCGGTGAGCAAAGCCATCCATGTGTTGCGCGACGAGGGCCTCATCCGTCAGGAACCCTACGGCGGCGTGCGCCTGACGCCGGAAGGGCTCGCTCGCGGCATGGCGGTGCTGTGCCGTCATCGCCTGCTGTACGCGTTTCTCACCCAGGAACTCGGAATCGACGAGGAAACCGCCGAACGCGAGGCATGCGGCATCGAGCATGCCATCTCCGACGCATCCTTCGAGCGCTGGCTTGCCTACGCCGGCAAGCTCGGATTGCGCATCGAGGGCCTTCCGCGCGTCACCTTGGAGTATAATCAGAAGCGAGGTTAGGCCCCTTCAACGCACGCATGAGCTGCGTCGATGCGGCCGCAATCTCGTAGGCGCCCGATGCGCCGAAAGGGCGGCTTCGACCGCGTTCGCGTTTTGCGCGCAACCGTCCTCATGGTCTTGGCTCAAGCCTCTGCGAAAGGAGACTGCTATGAAGTTCCGCAACATCATGGTTCCCTACGACGGATCCGACCACGCGAAGAACGCCCTGAACTACGCCATCGGCCTCGCCGCCGAAAGCGACGAGACGAAGGTCTCGGTCGTGCATGCCGTGCCGAGCGGCTACATGGGCGCCGACCTCATGGGCACCGACGGCGCGCTCGACGGCGTCCCGTACGGCATGATGGATTACGAGGAGTACCAGGCCGTGGTCAAGCGCGTGCTTGACGAGGCCGTTTCGCGCGTGAAGGAAAACCTGGGCGACACCATCGCCGACTTGGGTGACCGCGCCATCGTCGAGGCGGTCGCCGGCGCTTCCGCCGCCGACGCGCTGGCCCGCTACGCCGAGGAGCACGACTGCGACCTCATCGTCATGGGTCGTCGCGGCCTGGGCGCCATTCGCGGCATGCTCGGCTCGGTCAGCTTCGGCGTGCTTCGCTCCACCGAGGTGCCGGTCCTTACGGTGAAATAGCTTTGCGCTTCGCGCCCGCGTGCGCGGGCGTGCGGTAGAATCGGCGGGAGCTTCGCAGCTGTCGCGTCGGGCCAGAGGGCTTGCGCGCGGGCGGCGGGGCTCCCGCTTTTCGTTTGCCTTGAAGATCGGAGCGACGTGTCCCTTCCTCATTTCTTTTTAGCCGACCAGGTCATTGCCGAAGAGACCGAGGCGGCCTTCCCGCTTGAGCTCGACCGCGATGACGCGAAGCACGCGCGCGTGCTTCGCCTGTCCGCCGGCGAGCACGTGGCCGTCGTCGACGGCGCGGGATATTACTTCGAATGCGAGATCGTGTCGTTTGACGAAACGTTGCCGCTGGTGAAGGTGGCGCAGCGCCTTGATGCGCCGCAGGCGTTTCCCGAGGTGTGCCTCGTGCAGGGCCTGGCGAAGGGCGACAAGATGGAAACGGTCATTCGTCACGCCACTGAGCTGGGCGTTTGCCGTTTCATTCCCTTCGCCGCCGCGCGCAGCATCATGAAGGTGGACGCGCGCAAGGTCGAGACGAAGGTTGCCCGGTGGCAGGCCATCGCGAAGAGCGCGGCCATGCAATCGGGCCAGACGCGCCTGCCTGTCGTGGACGCGCCCGCGAGCCTGAAGCAGCTCGTGCAGGCGCTCGGCGACTTCGACGCGGTGCTCATCTGCTGGGAAGAGGCGCCGGGCACGTGCCTGATTTCCGAGGCGCTCGCGTGCGTGAAGGCGCGTGGGGAAGAGCGCGCTGCCGAAGGGGACGACGCTTCGGGCGAGGGCGCTGCGATGCGCCCCGAGAGTGAGTTGGCGTCGAACGCCGGCATCCCGCGCGTGGCCGTGGTCGTGGGACCGGAGGGCGGCCTGACCGCGCAGGAGGTGGACGCCCTGCTCGCCGCGAACGACCATGCGTCGCTGGTCACGCTGGGCAGCTCCATCCTGCGCACGGAAACCGCCGGCGTGGTGGGTCCGGCGCTCGTGCTCTACGAATTGGGTCAGCTGGGCGGGAAGGTTCGCCCGTGAATTTCAACATCGTGAACTTGGGTTGCAAGGTCAACCGCGTGGAGTCCGACGCGTTCGCGGCGGGGCTTTTGGCGCGCGGCTGCGTGGAGAGCGACGGCGCCGCCGACGTGGTGGTGGTCAACACCTGCACCGTCACGGGCGAGGCCGAGAAGAAGACGCGCAAGGCCGTGCGCCGCGCGTTGCGCGACAATCCCGCGGCGCAGGTGGTGGTCACCGGTTGCGCCGCCGCCATCGACGCCGACACGTATCTGAGCATGGATCCGCAGCGCGTGCACCTGGCGGGCAAGCTCGAGGTCGACCAGCTGCTCGATGAGCTGGTGGGGCCGCTCGGCCATGGCGCGCAGGCGCTCGCGGTGGGGGAGGGCTTCCACACCCGCGTGGGCGTGAAGGTGCAGGATGGCTGCAACAACGCCTGCACGTACTGCATCGTGCACGTCGCCCGCGGCCGTGCGACCAGTCGCAATGCCGAGGAAGTGCGCGCCGAATGCGTCGAGCTCGCCCGCGCCGGCGTGCGCGAGATCGTGCTCACGGGCATCAATTTGGGGTCGTACCGCTGGGTTGCGGAAGCGGCTTCGCCGGCTGACGATGTGGTTGGCGCTTCGGGAACGTCGGGGGAACCCGCGCCCGTCGGCGCTGCGGACCCGTCCGTGCCTGCCGCCAACCCGCCTGTTTCCCGCCCGACCCCGCTGCGCCTCGACGGCCTGCTGCGCCTGCTGCTCGCCGACACCGCCGACATCCACGAGCCCGGCGAGCCCGCGTGCCGTTTCCGCATCTCCAGCATCGAGCCGCGCGACGTGAGCGACGACCTCATCGCGCTCATGGCCGCCGCAGACGGGCGCATCTGCCGCCATCTGCACCTGCCGCTGCAATCGGGAAGCACGAAGGTGCTGCGCGAGATGCATCGCCCCTACACCGCGCAGCGGTTTTGCGCCTTGGTCGAAAAGCTTTACGAGGCCATGCCGCAGCTGTCGCTTTCCACGGACATCATCTGCGGTTTCCCGGGTGAGACCGAAGACGAGTTCGCGGAAACGCTCGAGCTGGCGCGCGCATGCCGCTTCACGAAGATCCACGTGTTCCCGTACTCGCCGCGTCGCGGCACGCCGGCCGCCGAGCGCGCCGACCAGGTGGCGCCCGAGGTGCGTGCCGAGCGGGCGGCCCGCCTGCGCGCGCTCGCGGACGAGCTGCGCGCCGCCGACTTCGCCCGCCGCGGCGGCACGGTCGAGTTGGCGCTTGTCGAGGAAAGCGGCGTGGCCATGACGGAAAGCTACTACGAGCTGCCCGCGCCGCCGGCCGATGGGACGTCGACCGCCGCGCAGGCAGCCCCCGCCGGGACGCCCTCCCCCGGCTCCGCCCTGGATGCCGTCTCGGTCCCCGCCCCGCCCGCGGCCCCAACAGCCCCCGTCCCC